>DHNJ01000209.1 GCA_002409445.1 Armatimonadetes bacterium UBA5419
GGTCGTAGCTACCGGCGGGGTAGAGCCCGAACTCGCGCGCGGCGTCGGTGAAGACGCGCATCAGCGCCGGGTCGGTGTCGTTGGCCATGATCGCCGAGGCGTCGAAGATGTAGCCCCCGTCGGCGGCGACCTCGGCGCAGATGCGCTGGACCAGCGCGCGGATCTCGGCGGGTTGGCCGTAGCTGAGCAGGAGGTTCGGTACGCCGCCGGAGAGCGCGAACTTGTCGTGCAGGCGGGCGTGCGCGGCGAAGATGTCGTCGCGGTCGCAGTGGTAGCAGATGCTCCGCTCGGGCAGCTCGCGGAAGGCGTCCCAATGCGGCGCCCAGGCGCCCTCGGCGTAGAACAGCGTCTGCCGGCCGTGCTTCCAGAACTCCTCGATGATCGGCTTGAGCGTGGGCCAATAGTGGCTGGCGAACTGGTCGGGGGTGATGAACGGCACGCAGCCGCGGTGCATCCAGAAGCCGATCGGCAGCGTGCCCGTCGGGTCGCCCGAGCGCAGCGCCATCGTCGTTAGGTGGGGCATCAGCGCCTCGCAGGCGGCGAGCACCTTGTCCGGCTGCTCGTGCATGTCCCAGGTCAGCCCGATGAACCCGCGCAGCTTGTCGCCGATGATGTCGAACGGCGCCTTGAAGATGCCCGCCAGCGCGCCGGCGGTGCCGGTCTGGGTGCGCAGGGCGTCGAGCTGCGGGCCAAAGTCGGCGAAGTACTGCTGCATCGCCGCGCTGGCCTTGACCAGGGCGACCTTGGCGCGGTACGAGGCCCGCGGCCCCTCGCCGCCGACCTCGGCGGCGACACGGGGGAGCCAGGTCTCGTAGAGGAAGCCGGTCGGGTCGGCGATCAGCGCGTCGTACTCGTCGGCGCGCATGAACGCGCGCTCCTCGGGCGGCTCGATGTAGTTGAAGCCGTACTCGGGGCCGATATGGATGCCGGGGATGCCGTAGTAGGCGAGGTCGAGGATCTTGGCCAGCCCGGTCCAGACATAGACCATGTTCGGCACGACCGCATCCCAGTCGTAGTCGCGCGCGCAGGCCAACGCGGCGTCGAACGCGCGGTGGTAATCGTGGGCGACGTCCTGGGCGGTGAGGCCGGCATGCCGCGCGGTAAACTCCGCCACAAACGGCCGAATCGGCACCCGATCGGGCTTCTCATTGCGCAACGCGGTGACATAGCGGCGCAAGCTGGCCTGGTACTTCTGTTCCATCTCCATCGCCAAACATCCCATCCCCACGCGCGGCGGGCCGTGGTGGTGTTAGCTGGTTCGCGGCGGGGGGGTGGGGTCCTGCTGGGGGGTGGGGGTGTGTACCGCCACCCGGACCACCCCCGCCCGGGACCACCCTAACTGGGACCGCGGACGTGAACGTCCGCACGACCACCGACGCCCACCAACCCATCGGCCCAACCAGCCCCCTACCGCCCACGGCCACGAGATTGTACCGCCGCCGCTCCGGCGGCAGCGGCTGCGAACGGTGCCGGTCTGTGGTGTTCAGGGGGTCCTGGTGAGCGCGGCAGGTGCTCCGGACCCCACGTGCCGTGCGGACAGGAATGTCCGCGGTCCCAGTTAGGGTGCTCCGCGCCGACCGGGGCTGGGCGAGGCATGGGTGGGCCGTGCAGGCGCGTTCGCTGCCGCCGGAGCGGCGGCGGAACAATTTGGTGGCCGGCAGCGGCGCGGGATAGTGTGGGCGACGCGGGCTAGGGCACGCCACCTCGAGGCCGGCGAGCGCCGGCGGTCCATGGGGCGGCGGTACAATTCGGTGGCCGGCGCCCCCTACCCCCGCGGGTCGACGAGCCAGAGGGCGTCGAGGTCGGACCAGTGGAGGCCGGTGTCGGAGGGGTCGCCGAGCCAGGCTTCGGCCAGTTCGTCGAAGGTCCAGCTGGGGTCGTAGCAGTCTTGGATGCGGAAGGCGTGGTCGACGAAGGCGTAGGGGTCGTCGATCTCCTCCACGTTGCTCTCGCGCAGGGCCGAGGCGAAGTACAGCCCGCCGAGGCTCGGGTCGACCGGTCCCGCCGCGTCGGTCGGTAGCAGGTCCTCGCCGGGCAGGTCGTAGCCCGGGGGGACGGTGGTCAGGCCGTACGAGAAGACCTCGGCCGGATCGCCCGCTTGCCACAGCCCGTAGGCCACGGCCTCGAGGCTCGGGTCGCAGAAGATCATCAGCGCCGCGCAGCCCAGCCGCGCGGAGAGCTCGCGGGCCAGGTGGGAGGTCGGTTTGCCGCTGCCCGTCGAGCCGACGATGCCGGACCAGAGGTGGCCGGCGGCGCGGAAGACGAACAGGCTGTCCTCGTAGACGTCGGCGGTCTGCTCGGGGTTGACCGGTCGGGCCTGGCTGCCGCGGCGCTCGGCGAGCAGGGCGGCGACGGACTCGGGTGCCGCCTGCAGGAAGAGGGTGTGGTGGGCCTGGCTGAAACCTTCGACGCCGCGGCGGTCGACCAGCGGCTCCTCATCGTCGTCGTCGACCGGCCAGGGCTCGCCTGGCGGCTGCGCCCAGGTGTCGTCGCTGGCCAGGCGGATGGCCTCGTTCCAGGTGGGCAGGTCGCTGCGGCCCAGATGCGCGGCCCAGGCGTCACCCGCGGTCGTCAGCTCGGCGGTCGGCGTGGGCGTGGCCAGCAGCTGGACCAGCCGCCCGTAACTGCCCGCGTTGTCGATCTGTGCGACGGGGGCGTCGGTGCCGTACCGTTCGGGCCCGAAATGCTCGAGGCAGCGCGGCCCGTGCAGCTGCAGCCAGGCGCCGGCCTCGAGGCCCGCGGCGTAGTCGTTGGTGCCGTAGTCGATCGGCTCGCAGTAGGCGATGATCGCCCCGCAGAGCGCGCCCAGCTCGAGGGTCATCTGACGCAGCACCTCGGCGTCGAAGACCTCGAGACCCTCGTCGCGCAGGCCGAGGGTGACCTCGAAGGGCGAGAGCTGGGCCTCGGTCGCGTCGACGAGCAGCGGCGAGTAGGTTACCGCGTCGATATAGGCCTGCCAGGGCACGGGCGCGCTACCCTCGAGGAGGGCCTCGCCGTCGCCGGCGATCTCGGCCCAGCGTTCGTCGGCCGGGTCGCCGCCGTCCAGGTAGTCGCTGGCCGGCTCGTCGTTGATCTGCTCGATGACCAGCCCGCGGCGCGCGAGCCAGGCGAGGAGGCTGTCGAGGAACTCTCGGCTCAGAATCGCTTCGTCGGTGTAGGCGGTCAGGCGCGTCGCGGACTCGTGGCCGTCGAAGTCGTCGTTCGAGAGCGTCTCTTGGATCCAGCCCTCGCTCGCGCCCTCCTCGTCGATCGCCCAGGCGCGCTCGAGCAGCCGCGTCTCGTCTTCGGCGAAGACCTCGGGCAGCAGCTTGGCGGTCAGCGGGACGAGCACGCTGCCCTCGGCCAGGGTCGCCGCGAGATCGCCAGCGTGGACCTCGACCAGGCCGCCGAGATACAGATCGGGGTCGACCTCACCCTCATCGAAGGGCATGGAGGTCGTCGTCAGGGAGGTGCCGTCGGCAAAGCGCGAGGTGATGTGCGCGTACATGCCCTCGACCTCGCCCATCACGATCGCCGCGTACCACTGGCCCTCGGGGCCGAGCAGGAGGCCGACGGTCAGGTTGGGTCCGGCGGGCGGGGTGACCACCTGGACCTGCATCGCGGGGTCGGCCCCCGCGGCGACCAGCGGGTCGCGGTACATCGCGACGAGGTCGTCGTTCTCAAACAGCGCGCGTCGGTCAGCGCTCGCCGCGCGGATGCTCGTCGCTTTGCCCATCGTCATGCCCCGTCCTCGGCGCTGATGGTAGCACACTCCAAGCCGACCAACGCCTGGGTTATCTCGACCATACTGGCCGCTAGAGAATCCAGTTCGTAGCCGCCTTCGAGCAGCACCACCACGCGTCCCTCACACACCTCCGCCGCCCACTCGAGCACCTGTCGCATCATCGCGCCGTAGGTCCGCGCGGTGAGTCGCCAGCCGCCCAGCGGGTCGTCCACATGCCCATCGGTCCCGCAGCTAACCAGCACCAGATCGGGCTGGTACCCAGCCAGCGCGGGGGCCACTTCGGCCGCGAGCACCTCGAGCATCTCGGCCGGCCCGGTGCCGCGCGGCAGGGGCAAGTTTAGTGTGGTGCCATAGCCCGCGCCGCGTCCGCGCTCGGTGGCTAGACCGGTGAACGGGTACCAGTTGCCCTGGTGCAGCGAGCAGGCGAAGACGCTCGCATCCTCGTAGAAGATCTCCTGGGTGCCGTTGCCGTGGTG
>DHNJ01000087.1:0-312 GCA_002409445.1 Armatimonadetes bacterium UBA5419
GGCGCGACCGGGACCGCGATCGTGACCGTGGCGGCGAGGACCGCCCGCGGCCGATGGGCGAGGGCCGGCGCGACGAGCCGCACCCCGGCGGTGACGACCCGGACCGCCCGGCGCCGCGCGGCCAGCGCGATCATGGGCCGGCCGACGACGAATAAGTCGCCCGAACTGACCTGCGAGCGACGGTCTGGTGGCATCTGCCGCCAGACCGTCGTTGGCGTCTAACTGCTGCCGCGGAGCCCACCATGCCAACCTTCGACGAGTCCGCCCCGCTCTATCAGCGCCTGACCAGCGGCGCGCAGCTCGCCCTGCTGC
>DHNJ01000087.1:437-807 GCA_002409445.1 Armatimonadetes bacterium UBA5419
CGGCGCGCAGCTCGCCCTGCTGCCGCTGCCCTGGGCGCGGACGGTCTCCGTCGGCGCCTGGCTGCGCACCGGCTCACGCGACGAGGATCCAGCACGCAACGGCATCGCCCACTTGCTGGAGCACATGGTCTTCAAGGGCACCGCCGCCTGGGACACCTACGCCCTGGCTCGCGAGTTCGAGACCTTGGGCGGCACGATGGACGCCTACACGACACCCGAGTCGACGGTTTTCACACTGCATCTGCTGCCGGAGCACCTGCGCCGCGGGCTGGATCTGCTGGCCGAGATGCTCATTCGAGCCGAGTTGGACGCCGAGCATCTGGCGCTCGAGAAGCAGGTCGTCGGCGAGGAGATCGAGGAGAGCGAGGAC
>DHNJ01000087.1:921-1239 GCA_002409445.1 Armatimonadetes bacterium UBA5419
AGGAGATCGAGGAGAGCGAGGACAGCCCCAGCGACATCGTCGCCGAGCTGACCTCCACCCAGGCCTGGGGCGAGCACGCGCTGGGCCGGCCGGTGCTGGGGACGGCCGCGAGCCTCGCTGGCATCGACCGCGACATGCTGGTCGCCTGGCGCGGCGCGCAGTACGCGGGCGACCGGCTGCTGTTGGCGATTGCCGGCGCGGTGGAGGCGGACGCGACGGTGGCCAGCGTGGAGGCAGCCTTCGCCGACTGGTCGCCACAAGCCGCACCGCTGGACCGGCCGACGCCGACGTTCAGCCCGGGCCTGGTCGTGCGCCGCG
>DHNJ01000087.1:1398-1955 GCA_002409445.1 Armatimonadetes bacterium UBA5419
GCCGAACGACCAGGTCTACCTCTGCGTTGCGGTAGAGGCGCCCTCGGCGGTCGCGCCGAAGCACCATGCGGCCTGGGTGGTCGACATGCTGCTGGGGGCCACGATGTCCAGCCGGCTGTTCCAGGGCGTGCGGGAGCGGCGCGGCCTGGCCTACCAGATCTCGAGCACCTGGCAGCCGCAGGCCGACACGGGGCTGCTGACGATCGACGCGGTGACGACGCCGGGCAAGGTGGCCGAACTGCTGACCGTCGTGCGCGCAGAGGCCGAGGCGATGGTCGCCGAGCCGCCCAGCGCGGTTGACCTGGCCTGGGTCAAGGACTACGCTCGCACCACGCTGCGGCTGGGCACGGACTCGACCACGGCGCGAATGGCGCGGATGGCGCGCGGCTGGTTTTACGACGGCCGCTGGGTGCCGCTGACCGAGACGTTGGACAAGATCGAGGCGCTGACCGCCGAGGATGTGCAGCAGGCGGCGGCACGGTTGTTTGGAGCCGCACGCTGGGTGACCGCGGCTGTAGGCCCGGTGACCGAGCGGCGTGCGGCGCGCTGGGCGGAGG
>DHNJ01000087.1:2119-2414 GCA_002409445.1 Armatimonadetes bacterium UBA5419
GATGGGCTGATGGCCGAAGAGATTCGAGTCCTGGTGGTGGGGGCTGCGGGGCGGATGGGCCGCACCGTGACGTCGGCGGTCCACGCGGCCGAGGGGCTGTGTGTGGTCGGCGGACTCGACCGGCGCGAGTTAGCCACCGGCCTGGATATCCCGTGCTTCTCAACCGTGGCCGAGGCGGTCGAACTCACCCAGCCGCAGGTGGCGATCGACTTCACCCATGCCGAACCGGCGCGGATCAACCTGCCGGCGCTGCTGGACGCGGGTGTGGCCTTGGTCATCGGTACAACCGGTTTGG
>DHNJ01000087.1:2550-3188 GCA_002409445.1 Armatimonadetes bacterium UBA5419
TACAACCGGTTTGGACCAAACCGAGCAGGACGATTTGGCCGCACGGGCCCGCGAGCGCGGCGTGCCAGCGTTCCTGGCGGCTAACTTTGCGCTCGGCGCGGTGCTGATGATGCGGTTCGCGGCCGAGGCGGCCAAGTACTACCAGTTCGCCGAGGTCATCGAGTACCACCACGAGCAGAAGCGCGACGCACCGAGCGGGACGGCGATCAAGACTGTCGAGGGCATGTTGGCCGCGCGCGGGCATGCCTTCTCGGACACGCCGGCCGACGAGGTCGAGGTGATCGCGGGCAGCCGCGGCGGGCAGCAGGGCTTCGTCCATCTGCACAGCGTCCGCATGCCCGGTGTCGTCGCCGACCAGGATGTGCTCTTCGGCGGTCAGGGCGAGACCCTGCGCATCTCGCACCGCTCACTCGACCGCACCTGCTTCATGCCCGGCGTCGTGCTCGCCGCGCAACGCGTGCTCGGCCTGCCCGCCGGTCTGACGATCGGGCTCGACGCGCTGCTCTAGCCGCCCGGGCGCGCATGTGGTACGTTCCGCCCAACCGGGAGGAATCCCATGCCGCTGCCGCTCTGGCTCGCCTGCTCGCTGCTGCTCGCCCCTGAACCTGACCTCGTCTGGACCACCCCCAGCGCCGACC
>DHNJ01000087.1:3314-6310 GCA_002409445.1 Armatimonadetes bacterium UBA5419
CTGGACCACCCCCAGCGCCGACCACCACGGCTCGATGCCGCTGGGCAACGGCGAGATCGGCGTCAACGCCTGGATCGAGCCGTCCGGCGACCTCTGCTTCTACCTCGGCCGGACCGACAGCTGGGACGAGCAGGGCCGCCTGCTCAAGATCGGCAAGCTGCGGCTCAGCCTGAGCGGCACCAGCGCGTCGACCGCGGACGAGTTCCGCTGGAGCCTGACGGCGGGCGAGGGGCGGCTGTGGGCCAGCTGGGGCCTGGCCGACCAGCAGGTGGCCGTGGCGCTGTGGGTCGATGCCAACCGGCCGGTCATCGTCGCCCAGGCCTGGACGACCGCGCAGACGCAGGCCACGCTGACCGCCGAACCATGGCGCACGGAGCCGACGGTGCTGGGTTCCGTCGAGGTCAGCGACATCTTCCGCGACCGGCCCGAGCCGACGACAGTCACGCCGGACACCTTCATCGCCGAGCGACCGCGCGGCATCGGCTGGTACCACCACAACGCCGAGTCGGTGGGCCTGGACGTGCTGGCCGAGGTGCAGGGCACGGCCGGTTTCGCGCGCGAGGACCCGCTGCGCGACCGCGTGAGCGGCGCGTTGGCCAGCTCGCCGCGCGGGCTGCGCCTGGACCCGCGGCGGCTGGTCTCGACCACCGGCCGCGAGCACCGCTTCGAGATCGTCGCCTTGACGGTCCATCCGTCGAGTCCGGTTGACTGGCTGGCGGCGGCGGAGCAGGCGCTGGCCGAGGCGCGGGCCGTGCCGCTCGAGCGGCGCTGGGCCTCGCACGCGGCGTGGTGGGCGGAGTGGGACCAGCGCAGCTGGCTGCGAGTCTGGGACAATGGGCGCGCGGTCGGAGCGGGTGGGGCCGGGGTGATCCCGGCCAACGAGCACCCGCTGCGGCTGGGGCAGGACAACCTGGGCGGCAGTCCGTTGCGCGGGCGGCTCGGCCGCGCGACCTGGCGCGACGGCACGGCGACCGACGCAGAGATCGCCGCGCTGGCGGCCGCGCGCGCGAAGGGCCCGTCACGCTCGGCCCGCAGCCCGACACGCAGGGCTTCGTCGGCAACGGCGGCTTCGTGGCCGAGGCCTGGGTCTTTCTCGACGAGTCCGTGCCCAGCAGCCAGCGCATCTTCGACAAGCTGACCGCGGGTGTCAACAACGGCTTTCTGCTCGACGCCTACCCGGACCTGGGCCTGCGCGCGATCGTCGGTGAGCGCGTCGTGCAGATCCCCGACGCGCTGTCGGTCGGCGTCTGGCAGCACATCGCCGCGGTGGTCAGCCCGAGCGGGGAAGTCACGTTGTACCGCGACGGGCAGAGGCTGGCCGGCGGCGGCGACGGCTATGGGACGTGGGTCGGCGACGGCGACGATGCCGAGGTGGTCAGCCGCGCCTACCGGCTGCAGCGCTTCGTGCGAACCTGCGCCGGGCGCGGTGAGTACCCGATCAAGTTCAACGGCTCCATCTTCACCGTGCCCCACGCTGGTGCGCCGGGCGATGCCGACTATCGGCGCTGGGGGCCGGGCTACTGGTGGCAGAACACGCGGCTGCCGTACTACGCGATGCTGGCGAACGGCGACGAGGAGCAGATGGCGTCGCTGGTCCGCATGTATGCCGTGGACATGCTGCCGCTACTCAAGTACCGCACGCGCGCCCACCTCAACCAGGACGGAGCGTACCTGAACGAGTGTGTCTATTTCTGGGGCGACATCTTTTCCGAAAGCTACGGCTGGACGCCGGCCGCCGAGCGCGAGGACAAGTTGCAGGCGAGCCGTTGGCACAAGTGGGAGTGGGTCGCCGCGCCGGAGCTGTCCGGCCTCCTGCTCGACTACTACGACCACACGGGCAACCGCGACTGGCTGCGTGAGGTGGCGCTGCCGGCGATCTACGAGTTCGTGCTGTTCTTCGACCAGCGCTACGCCCTGGACGAGACCGGCCACTACTTCATGCACCCGGCGCAGGCGCTGGAGACCTGGTGGGACTGCGACAACCCGATGCCAGAGGTCGCCGGGCTGCACGCGATCACCAGCCGCCTGCTCGGCCTACCGGCCGGCCTGCTGACCGCCGAGGAGCGCGCGTTCTACCAGCAGGTCGCCGCGCGGGTCCCGCCGCCGCCGACGCATTTGGTCAACGGCGAGCCCGCGCTCGCGCCGGCGGCGCGTTTCGCGCAGAAGAGCAACATCGAGAACCCAGAGCTGTACGCGGTCTGGCCGTTCCGGTTGTATAGCTTCGACCGCCCGAACCCCGAACTGGCGATCCGCGCCTACGAGGCCCGCGGCGACCGCGGCCACGGCGGCTGGCGCCACGACAGCGTCTTCGCCGCGCACCTCGGCCTGACCGACGAAGCGCGCGACAGCCTAGTCATCCGCGCCCGCAGCAAGGCGGCTACCGAGCGGTTCCCGGTCTTCTGGGGCCCCAACTACGACTGGACCCCGGACCAATGCCACGGCGGCGTACTGGAGCTGACGCTGCAGAAGATGCTCCTGCAGACCGACGGCGACCGCATCTGGCTCCTGCCCGCCTGGCCCGCCGACTGGGACGCCGACTTCCGCCTCCACGCCCCCCGCCGAACCGTCCTCGAAGGCCAAGTCCGCGGCGGCCGCCTGACGACCCTGACCGTCACCCCGAACAGCCGGGCGTCGGACGTGCTGGTGGTTGGGGCGAGCGAGCGCTAGTCGCCGAGGCGTTCGGCGAGGAGGGCTTCGACGGCTTTGGGGTCGGCTTGGCCGCGGCTGAGCTTCATGACTTGGCCGACGAGGAAGCCGATGACCTTGGCCTGGCCGGCGCGGATCTTCTCGACGGCGTCGGGGTTGGCGGCGAGCGCTTGGTCGACGAAGGCGGCGAGGGCCGAGGTGTCGGTCTTCTCGATGCCGAGGGCCTGCTTCGCGGCGTCGACGGTCACGTCGTGCTCGAAGAGGTGGACGATCAGCTGCTTGTACTGCGGGCCGGTGATGTCGCCGGTGTCCCATTGGCGGGCCAGTTCGGCGATGGTCTCCGCCGGCGG
>DHNJ01000131.1:0-6249 GCA_002409445.1 Armatimonadetes bacterium UBA5419
GGCCAGCAACCTGACCGGACAAGCGACCACCTGGGGCGGCGTGGCGGACCTCGCCGCGCAGGTCACGCTGACCAACGACGCCAACCGGTTGACCGTGACCGTGACCGTCCAGGACGACGTGGTCGTGCCCGCCGACGGCCCGCCCCGCGGCGACGGCATCGAGCTGTACCACGACCTGCGGCCCGACGGCCAGCGCGGCGCGCCCGTCTGGAGCGACCAGTGCCTGCCGCTGATGGTCGGCCTGG
This sequence comes from Armatimonadetes bacterium UBA5419, assembly GCA_002409445.1. Classification (GTDB taxonomy): domain Bacteria; phylum Armatimonadota; class UBA10988; order UBA10988; family UBA10988; genus UBA10988. The sequence continues at coordinate 246 of DHNJ01000131.1, forward strand.
GCGCGGACGGCGCGGCCACGGTGACCGGCCTCGCCGGCGAGCCGCTGGCGCCGCCCGACCTGCTCGCGGCGCCGGGATGGTGGACGATGACCGCCCTGGGCTACCGCCTCGAGGTCGCCCTCTCCCGCGCGGCACTCGACGCCGTCGCCGGCACGCGGGTGACGGATCTGGGCTTCGACCTGATGATCGATGACAACGACGGCGGGTGGCGGGCGCACCAGATGGTCCTCTTTGGCGGCACACAGAACTACGTCAACCCGCGGCGCTGGGCGGTCTGGCGGCTGGATGCGCCGGTCGAGCCCAACACCTGGCACCGCACCATCTTCTAGGCCCGCGCGTGCCCGACACTGGTACACTGGACGGCCAGAGGTAGCGTGAGTAGATGAAACTGTCGATTGATTACAGCCACCTGATGGCCGCCAACATCGGCCTCGATGAAGGTTTGACCGAGCAGGCGCTCGACGCCATGCAGCCGCTGGTCGCCGCCGCCCACGAGCGGATCGAAGCCGACCGCGTCGACGGGCGCCACGTGCGCTACGGTTTCCGCGACCTGCCCGAGACGATGGCGCCCGAGCTGCCGCGCCTCCTCGACCACGCCGCGACGCTGTTCGCCGCCGCCGATGCGCACGTCATCTTGGGCATTGGCGGCTCGTACCTGGGCGGGCGGATGCTCTTCGAGGCCCTCGGTCACCGCTACCACAACGAGCTGCCTCGTGCCCGCCGCAACGGCCCGCGCATCTACTTCGAGGGCAACGGCGTCGACAACACTTCGCTGGTCGACCTCTTCGATCTGCTGCGCGACCAGCGGGTCACCTTGCACGTCATCAGTAAGTCCGGCGGCACCCTCGAGACCGCCGCCGCCTACCGCCTCTTCCGCGAGGCTGACGGCGACCTGCTGCGCGTCGCCCACACCGTCCTGACCACCGAGCAGGGCAGCCCCATGGAGCAGTTATACTTCTTGCTCGGCGGTGCGCCGGCCGATGTCTACCATCTGCCGCGCAACGTCGGCGGGCGCTACTCCGTGCTCTCGACCGTCGGTTTGTTGCCCGCCGCGGTGATGGGCCTCGACCCGGCGGACCTGCTCGCCGGCCACGCGCAGATGCGCGACTGGTGCGCCGGCGCCGACCTGCGCACGAACCCGGCTTATCTCTACGCCGCGCTGATGTACCTCAGCGCCCGCGCCGGACGAACGATCTCAGTCATGGCGGTCTGGGAAAAGGCGCTGGAGGCGTTCGGCCTCTGGTACGACCAGCTCAGCGCCGAGAGCCTGGGCAAGGCTGGCGTCGTCAGCCGCACGCCGCTGACCGCCGTCTGCACCCGCGAGCTCCACAGCCGCGGCCAGCAGCACCAGGAAGGCACCCGCGACAAGACGTTCCTCAACCTGACTGTCGACCAGCCGAGCCGCGCGCCGCTGGTCCTCGGCGTCGGCAGTGGGCCGGCCGACGGCCTCGAGTTCGTCGCCGGCCGCGGCCTGCCCGAGCTGAACGAGGCGGCCGCCCAGGGCACCGACGCCGCCTACGCCATGGCCCGCCGCCCCGGTCTGACCTTCCGGCTCGGCGCGCTCGATGCCCAGACCATCGGTGGTCTGGTCTACCTCTTCGAGCTCGCGACCGTCACCGAGGGCCTGCTGATGGCCATCGACCCGCTCGACCAGCCCGGCGTGCAGGCTTACAAGGACCTGCTCAACGGCATCGCCGGCAACCCCCGCAACGCCGCCGACCGCGCCCGCTTCGAGCAGTGGCAGGCCGAGCTGCAGCGCTTCGGCAACAGCTGGGGCGGCGCCTAGTCGAGGTAACCCGGCGTCTCGGCCAGGATGAACCGGACAATCGGGCTCGGGTCCGGCAGACTGTGCGGGTGGTGGTCCAGACCCGGCTTGTGGATCACCTCGATCCGCCCGCCGAGCGCCGGGTAGCGCGCCTCGACCAGGTTCGAGTTCTCGGCTACCGGGACCACGCTGTCGGCATCGCCTACGACATGAAGCAGGGCGATGCCGGCGGCGGCCAGCGGCGCCAGGTTGTCGATCGGGTTGCCCGCGTAGGCCTCGGCCTCCGCCTGCGTCAGCCCGTAGTGCTCCAGCACCAGCGCCCAGTCGGCCGCGCTGCCGGGGCTTGTGCTGTCACCGACGGCGCCGGGCCAGCTGCGCAGGTTCAGCACCGGGTTGTCGGCGTAGATGCAACTGACCGCCGCCGGCCGGTGGACCGCCCAGTTGTAGGCGTAGAGTCCGCCGCGGCTCATGCCGATCAGCGCCGCCTTCTGGGCCAGGCCGGCGCCCTGCAGCAGGTCGTAGAACTGGTCGTAGATGGCCATCGCCGACGGCCCACCCATGAGGCCGAAGACGTCGATCCAGACGACATGGAAGCCGGCCGCCAGCAACGACAGGTCCGTCTGCGGCTCGTGACCCCAGAACTCGGTGCGCCAGGCCCACGGCTGGCCGGCGACGGCAACCGCCGGCTTGACCACCTTGGCCGCGCGGCCCGCGAACTGGAAGTCGAGGCAGTCGAACTCGCCGAACTTGCTCACCGTCGGCGCCAGCGCGGCCAGGCGCGGGGCGATGTCGTAGGCAGCCGGCGCGCTGGGCCGCGGCGTGTCGCCTGCCTGCAACGGACCGGCAGTGAGGTTGGCCAGGGCCAGAAGGGTCGTCAGCAGTGCCATGGGGGCATCTCCGCGCGCAGTGTAGCGCCGCGGTCACTCGCCGGCTAGAGCCTCGTCCAGCAGTGTCGCCGAGCGCGGCTGCAGGTCCAGGTGGTAGGCGATCGCAGCGCGCAGGACGTCGCGGATAACCGGCCCAATCTCCGGCGGCAGACGGATGGCGCTCAGGTCGACCTCGTACGCCGCGGGCTGGGCCAGGCGACGCAACGCGCGGACCGCGTCGGGGCTGACGGGCAGTGCCAGGTCGCTCGCCTCATGGCTGGCATGCAACAGCCCGCCGGCGGCCGGGTCGAAGACGGCGGGTCCCTCGGCCAGCGCTTCGTCGCAGGCTAGGCAGCCGTGCAGGCTCAACTCGAAGCCGAGTTCGCGCAGCAGTGCCAACTCGAACCCGTGAACCACCGCCGCCGGGTCAGCCGCGCTGCCAACCGCCTCGAGGCTGCCGGCGAGGGCCGCGTACAGCGCCTCCTGCGGTTCGGGGTCGGGCAGCGCCAGGTCGACCAGTTCCAGCAGGTAGGCACGCGCCGCGGCCGGGCGGAAGTCGGCTTCGGCGGCGGGGTAACTCCAGACGATCTCAGCCTGGGTCAGCACGGGCAGGGCGCTGCTGCTACCAGCGCGCGTCGCCAGCTGGCAGCGGCTGATGGTCCCCGGCTGGCAGGCGGCGATCAGCGCGGCGCGGGGCCGACGCGCGCCGCGGGCGATCGCGGTGATCTTGCCCAGTTCGGGCGTCAGCAGCCAGAGCAGGAGGTCGTGCTCGCCGTGGTCGCGGCGACGGAGGCAAATGGCGAGTTGGTTAGTCGTCGCCATCGCTTTCCGCCTCGTCGGCGGCCGGCGTCGGGCGGGCAGGCGAGCGACGGCGCCGCCGGCGGCGGCCGACCGTGTCGTCGTCCTCTTCCGGCGCCTCGTCGACGATATGCACGGCCACCGACGAGCCGATACGGTTGGCCCCGGCATCGAGCATCTTCACCGCGTCACGCAGCGTCCCCACCCCGCCAGACGCCTTGACGCCGATCTCGCGGCCGACCACGGCACGGATCTTGCGGATGTCATCGAGCGTGGCGCCGCGCGGGCCGTAGCCCGAGCAGGTCTTGATGAAGTCAACCCCGCAATCGCGGCCGATCTCACAGGCGACCTTGAGCTCCTCGTCGGTCAGGAAGCCGGTATCGACGGTCAGTTTGACCATGATCTCGCCCGCGCCCTCTTGGGTCAGACGCGAGGCCTGCGCCACATTGACCACCTCGAGCACGTCCTGGCGCACGGTGCGGAACTTGCGCGACTTGATGGCGCCAAGGTTGATCATCAGGTCCAGCTCGGTCGCGCCCGCGGCGATGCACGCGCGCGCCTCGACGACCTTGGTCGAGATCGTCGTTACCCCGAACATGCCGCCCACCGGAGCGCAGACCTTGACGTCGCTGCCCTCCAGCTCCCCGGCCACCGTCCGCACCCAGTAGGGCTGGACGACGACGGCCGCGAAGTGGTAGTTCAGCGAGGTGGAGGCGACCTCCAAGATCTCATGCCGACCATAATCCGGCCGTAAGGCCGTGTAGTCGATCATCTTGGCCAACATTTTGCGCGAGAACATCTAACGCTATCTCCGCTATCCCACGGCATCGTCCCCCGTGGCACTCGCGCGCCACCCGCTGTGTCTCCAAGCACCCAATTAGTTCATGCTAACTGAGAACCGTGCCCGCTTTCAAGGCCCGCGCGAACTCCCGCGCCGCGGTGCAACGCGCGGCGCTCGAGTCGGCGGCAGCCAACCGCTTGACCAGCGCCGAGCCGACGATCGCACCGTCCGCCAGCGCGCAAACCTGCGCCACCTGCTCCGGCGTCGACAACCCGAAGCCCACGGCGACCGGCGCGTCAGTCTCTTGGCGCAGCCGGCCGATGACCTCGGCCAGTTCGTCCGCGACGGCAGCCTGCTCGCCGGTCACCCCGCGGCGCGAGATGAGGTAGACGAAGCCGGTCGCGGTGCCTGCCGCTCGCATGCGTGCGGCCGACGACGTCGGCGCCGCCAGGAACACGGTACCCACCCCATGGTCCCGGCAGATGGCCTGCCACTCGCCAGCCTCCTCCGGCGGCAAGTCGGTGATGAGTACACCACAGATCCCGCTTGCTTGGCAATCGGCAGCGAACCGATCCAGCCCATAGCGCCAAACCAGGTTGTACGGCGTCATGTATATCAGCGCCGAGGACAGCCCCGGGGCAGCCGCGGCGGCCATCGTCATCACCCCCCGCGGCGTCGCGCCGGCGGCCAGCGCGCGCTCGCTGGCGACCTGGATCACCGGGCCGTCCATCAGCGGATCCGAGAACGGGATGCCGATCTCAACGATGTCCGCCCCACCCTCGGCCAACGCGCCGAGGATCTCGGTCGTGGCCGCCAGATCAGGATCGCCCGCCGTCAAGTAGGTGATCAGCGCCCGCTCGCCCCGGGCGGCGCAGTCGGCAAACACGCGGTGCAGTCGTCCCACAGTCTCCGAATCTCCTCGCGTGCCGCTCACAAGCCCAGCTCGCGGACCAGGATGCCCATGTCTTTGTCGCCGCGCCCGCTCAGGTTGACCAGCACCTCACCGCCCGGCCCCAGCTCCCGCGCGACCTTCAGCGCCCCTGACAGCGCATGCGCCGACTCCAAGGCAGGGATGATGCCCTCCACTCGTGCCAACAACCGCGTCGCCTCGAGCGCCTCCGCGTCGGTCGCCGCCATGTACGAGGCCAGGCCCGCGTCGAGCAGGTAGCTGTGCTCCGGCCCCACACCAGGGTAATCCAGGCCGGCGGAGACCGAGTGCGTCTCGGCGATCTGACCCGCCTCGTCGTCCAGCAGGTAGCTGCGTGAGCCATGCAGGACGCCGGGCGAGCCGAGCGTCAGCGTCGCCGCGTGAGCGCCGGTGTCCAAGCCGCGACCGCCAGCCTCGACACCGATCAGCCGCACGCCCGGTGCGTCCTGTACGAAGGCGTGGAACAGGCCGATGGCGTTGGACCCACCGCCCACACAGGCCATGACCGCATCGGGCAGCCGGCCGGTCCACTCGAGGTACTGGGCCCGCGCCTCGCGGCCGATGACCGCCTGCAGGTCACGCACGATCAGCGGAAACGGGTGCGGGCCGGCGGCGGTGCCAAAGACGTAGTGGGTGTCCTCGACGTTCGTCACCCAGTCGCGGAAGGCCTCGTTGATCGCCGCCTTGAGCGTCCGGCTACCGACGTCGACGGCGTGCACCTCGGCGCCAAGCAGCCGCATGCGCGAGACGTTCAGCGCCTGCCGCTCGCAGTCCAAGCCGCCCATGTAGATGATACAGGGCAGCCCGAACAGCGCCGCCGCGGTCGCCGTGGCCACCCCATGCTGGCCCGCGCCGGTCTCGGCGAT
>DHNJ01000131.1:6360-6966 GCA_002409445.1 Armatimonadetes bacterium UBA5419
GCCCGCGCCGGTCTCGGCGATGAGCCGCTTCTTGCCCAGCCGGTAAGCCAGAAGGACCTGGCCCAGCGTGTTGTTGATCTTGTGCGCACCGGTGTGGCAGAGGTCCTCGCGCTTGAGCCAGATGCGCGCGCCGCCGTTGTGCTTGGTCAGGCGCTCGGCGAGGTACAGCGGGGTCGGCCGGCCGACGTAGTCGCGCAGCAGCGCGCCCAACTCGGCCTGGAACTCGGCGTCATCGCGGAGGCGGGCGTACTCCTCGGCCAAGCGGTCGAGGGTGGCCATCATCGTCTCGGGCACCCAGCGCCCGCCGAACTCGCCGAAATGACCCAGTTCATCGGGCCAGGTGCCCGCGGCGGGCCCTGACCCCTGACTACCTGCTTCCGCCATCGACTCTCGACTCCCAGACTGCCTGTGTGAAGTCATGCATCATACCTGAATCCTTACAGCCAGGCGAATGCTCTACGCCGCTCGCCACGTCCACCGCATACGGCCGCACCGTGCGGATGGCCTCGCCCACGTTCGCCGCGGTCAGCCCGCCCGCCAGCACCAGCCGCCTGGGCGCCAGCGCCGCACGCACCGCCGCCGCCTCGGCCCAGTCCGCGACCCTCC
>DHNJ01000112.1 GCA_002409445.1 Armatimonadetes bacterium UBA5419
GCCCGCCGCGCGAGCCGGTCAGACCCAGGGCCAGCAAGGCGCCGACGAGCACCGCGCCGGCCGCGACGCGCGCCGCGAGCGCCGGCCGCGTCAGCCCGGCCTCACCGAGCCAGCGCACCACCGGACCGTCGGCCGCGGTCCAAGCCCAGCCGGCCGCGCACAACGGGATCACGAGCACCAGGTAGGCGGCAAACTGGTTCGGGTTGATGAAACCGGCGAACACCCGCCAGCGCGCGTCGCCAGCGAGCAGATTCGGGAGGTAATCCTGCCAGGCGGCCAGCGCCAACCACGCCGCGCCCGCGACGAGTCCGACGACCAGCGCACCGCGCCGGACTCGCAGCGCCGCCTGCCAGACCAAAATCAGCAAGCCAAGCCGGAGCAGTTCGGTCACGCCGCTGGCCATATCCGCGGGCAACCGCAAGACTAGCTCACCACCCAACGGCACGGCCAGGCTGCCGGCGGCGCGCGGCCACAGCGAAAGCAGACTGACGGCGAACAGGACGATCAGTGCCGCGCCGGCCGGTCCGCTGCGGCGTGGCTGGGAGCGGAGGGCGATGATCACCACGGCCAAGAGCGCGAGCACCCAGCGTCCCACGGCGACCGTCGGCTGCGGCGGCACGTCGAGCGGCATGCCGCGACCCAGCAGCGCGATGAGAGCGGCCAGCAGCGCACCCAGGATCTCCGGTGCCGGCGGCCAGGCTGGCTGCACAGCGCGGGCGTCACTGGGTTGGCGGCGCCTAGGCCGGGGCATGGCGCAGGTCCTCGATCAGCAGCTGCAGCCGCTCGTTGCCCTGCCACGTGTCGATGTTGACCGTGCCGACCGCCTCGACCCACTGGCCCGGCTCGAAGCGGTCATACTCGCGCCCACTACCGGGCCAGAAGCCGCGGATCGCGCCCCGACCGGTGTCGAAGAATAACTGCATGTGCGCACCGTCGCGGGTTAGACGGATCTGTTCGAGGCGCAACTCGGTGAAGCGCAGCTGGGCGGGCGGATTGCCCTGACCAGTCGGCTCTAGCCATTCCAGCGCGCGGGCCAACGGCATCGTCGCCGCCGAAGCGCGTACCGAGCAGTCGTACTCGTGGACCGGGATGAGGTCTTCCTCCGTCATCCGCGCCCGGACCGCCGCATCGAACCGATCGGCGAGTTCGTCGATCTTGTCGGCGGCGATACTCAGGCCGGCCGCCTGGTGGTGCCCGCCAAACCCCGTCAGCAGGTCAGCGCAGTCGGTAAGTGCGGCATGGAGGTCGACAGCCCTATTGCTGCGTCCGGAACCCTTGGCAATATCGCCCTGAATGCTGAGCACCAGCGTGGGCCGGTGGTAGCGCTGCGCCAAGCGCCCGGCGACGAGGCCGACAACGCCCTCGTGCCAACCCTCGCCCGCTAGCACCAGCCCCCACCGCTCGTACAGGCTGAGGTTCTTGATGCGCTCGCTAGCCTCCTCGCGGACATCGCCTTCGATGTTCTGCCGCTCGCGGTTCAGCTTTTCTAGCTGGTCCGCCAGCTGCCAGGCCCGCGCGTTGTCATCGGTGATCAGCAACTCGAAGGCCGAGCGCGCGTCTTCTAGCCTGCCGGCCGCGTTGAGTCGCGGCCCGATCATGAAGCCGATGTCACGGCTGGTGAGCACCTTGCCGTCGCCCACCCCGGCGGTCTCCATCAGCGCCCGCAGACCCAGCGACTGCGTGTGCCGGAGCAGCTCCAAACCGTGGTAGACGTAGTAGCGGTTCTCGCCGATCAGCGGCATCATGTCCGCCACCGTCCCCACCGCGACCAGTTCGAGCAGCACGGTCTCGAGCTGGAACGGGTTCTCGCCTAGCAGCTCGGCCGTCTTCTGGCACAGCTTGTAGGCGACGGCCGCCCCGGCGATCTCTGGTTGCGGGTAAGCGCCCTGGTCGGTGCGCTGCGGGTTGACCGCTGGGGCGGCGGGCAGGCGCTCGCCGGGTAGGTGGTGGTCGGTGACGATCACATCCACGCCGAGAGCAACCGCAGTGTCGACCTCCTCGGCCGAGGTGATGCCGCAGTCGACGGTGATCAGCAGCTTCGGCCGGTACTTCGTGATGATCTGGACGACCGCCTGAGCGTTCAGGCCGTAGCCCTCGCCTTCGCGCCGCGGCACGTAGTACTCGCACGGCACGCCGCGGGCGGTCAGAAAGCGGTAGAGGATCGCGCCGCCGGTGCTGCCGTCGGTGTCGTAGTCACCGTAGATGCAGACCGGCTGCTGCTCACGAATCGCCTGCGCCAGGCGCTCGCCAGCGGGCTGGATGTCGGCGAGCAGATTGAAGTCCACCTCGCTGGCCATCGTCGGACGGAGGTACTCGGCGAACTGGTCGCGGGAGAGGCCACGGTTAAGCAGCAGGTGCGTGACCACGGGGTTGAGGTCGAACTCGCGGCTCAGGAGACGTGCTTCGTCGCGGCGGTCGGGTGCGGCGCGCCAATGGCTAGCCCGCATGGTCTAGCTGCCCGCGCGGCCCTGGCGCCGCTCGCGCCGGGCCCGTTCGTCGGCCAGCGCCGCCTGCCGCAGGCTACCGCCGTCCGGCAGCGTGCCGCCTTCGATCGCCGGCGGCGGCGCGGGGGCGGGGGCGGGCGCAGGAGCCGGCGCCGCGGGTGCGTCCATCGCCCCCAGCGCCCGGTCGTAACCCTCACGCAGCACCGGCACCGCCCCCTCCAAGGCCCGGTTCGCCGCGGCGAGACGCTGGTTGTCATGGCGCTGCTGGTCGATGACGCCGCGCCAGTTGCGGCCCATACCGGCGAAGCTGAGCACCGTGGCCAGGACGCCGATCAGTGCGCCAAAGATGAAGACCAGGCCGAGCATCTCGGGCAAGCCCGCGCGCAACTGATGGTTGCCTGGTAGCTCAAGGCCGAGGGCTGTCGGGTCCGTCGGGGCAACCACCAGCGGGCGGCCCCAGTTGAACCAAAGGATGATGATAAAGGCGACCACCGGCAGCAACACCAGCACTGTCGCCAGACCCGCCAGAACTCGCCTCATCCCGTATTGTGCCTCGCTGGCGCCGAGTATAACGGCCCCTGAGAGGGCGGTCAAACCCCACCCATGCAGGGCGAGCGCCCTTGACCACCGGGCGAACCGCGTTACACTGAGTTGTAGTCCCGGGGTGCCGCGAGAGCGGCTGAGAGGGCGTTGAGCCCAACCCTTTGAACCTGATGCGGTTAGTACCGCCGTAGGGAGCACGGACCCGTGTCGCTGCCCCCTCGGCCGTCTACGAAAGAGGAGCCTGCAGAATGACACGTGACCGTCGTGCCTTCACCCTGATCGAACTGCTCGTGGTCATCGCGATCATCGCCATCTTGGCCGCGATCCTGTTCCCGGTCTTTGCCAAGGCGCGTGAGAAGGCCCGCGCAACCTCCTGCCTGTCCAACCTCAAACAGTTGGGTCTGGCGGTTCTCCAATACGCGCAAGACTACGACGAGATGTACCCGATGAGCTATCAGGACGTCTCTAGCGGCGCCGGCTCGGTAGACCAAATCCCGCTGACCTGGCCCAACCGCATCATGCCGTACATCAAGTCCGACGGCTTGTTCGCCTGCCCCAGCGATGGGCGCCAGTTGTACGCTGACTTCCCCGGCTGCCGGCTGATCCGCCAGAGCTACGCTTGGAACCGGTACGCAGGCATGGACATTCCCGGCTACGGCGACTTCTACACGCTGAGCCTAGCCGGTGTTGTGGCCCCCGCCCACTTCATCTTGTTCGGTGATGCCGACTCGAACTGGCTGGCTGACTATGGTGCGATGTTCAACACCCTCGACAGCCCCGAGTGGGTCTCCCGGCTGGATAACCTGGTCTTCAAGGGGCGGCACACCGGCATGGACAACATGGTCTTCGCCGACGGCCACGCCAAGGCGATCAGCACCGCCGGCTTCGAGACGCGCCCGCGGACGCTGCCCGGCCTGACCGTCCTGCCCGACGTCGAGCCGTAAGCGTACCTCCGCACCCCGGGCCGCGCACGGACGCGGCACCGCCTCCGTCCGAGAGCAGACGCCCTAGGCGTGGTCAGCCGACCTGCGCCTGGGGCGTTTGCTTGTTCAGAGCAGATCGCGCGCGGAGCCGCTAGATGTCGCTGTCGGGATCGAAGAGGGCTTCGTCCAGCGGTGCGGGCTTGGCCGGTGTGGCCGACGGAGTCGCCTGCGGACCCAGTGCGCTGCCGTCGACCGGCTTGGCAACGACCGTGGTCGAACTGTCTGCCTCGTCGAAGCCGGCTACCTCGAAGCCGTCGGCAGGCGGAGCGGGCGTCGAATCGACGGTCGCCGGCGGCGGTACCGTGCCGACGGCCACGGGCGCCGACGGCTCGTCTGGCGGCGGCGTGGGGCCGGTGAGGCGGGGGTTGTCGGCTTCGGTGCTGATCGCGGGCGTGCTGGGCGCGGTCGCGTCAGCCGACGCAGCGTCGGCCACCGCCTCGGCCAGCTCCGCCGCCTCGCGTGTACGGCGCACGGTACGCTCGTTGAACCAGACCAAGCCCACGCTGAGGAAGTACAGCAGGATCAGCGGCAGCGCGACGATCGACATGTTGATCGGGTCCGGCGTGGGCGTGATCACGGCTGCCAGGATGGTGTTGATCAGCACCGCGTGGCGCCAGAAGCGCATCATGCCCCTAGCCGTGACCAGTTCCAACTTGCCGAGGACCATGAAGACCAACGGCGACTGGAAGGCGATCGCCGCACCCAGCAACATGCGCAGGTAGAAGAAGTAGTACTTCTGCATGTCCTGGAACACAGCGATGTCGCCGGACGCCTCGCCGCCGGTCGGCACGAAGATCAGCATGAAGCGGATCGCCAGCGGCACGGCGTAGTAGACCAGCATCGCGCCGAGTAACGCCAAGACGACGCTGAACGGCAGTAACGGGCCCAGGTGGCGCTTCTCGTCTTTGTACAGCGCCGGGGCGACGAAGCGCCAGATCTCCCAGAGCAGGAGCGGTAGGGTGATCAGCACGGCCACCGTGGCAATGACCTGCAGCTTGAAGAAAAAGGGGTCGAGGAAGTGGCTGAAGACCAGCTTGAAATCGGTGCCGTGGCCTTCGCCCGCGGCGCTGACAAAGGCATCGTGAATCGGCTGGAAGAAGAAGCTCTGCAGCCAGCTGTCGTAGACGTACCAGAGGCCGCACATGGCAATAACAAGGTAGATGAGCGAGCGCAGGATATGCCAGCGCAACTCCTCAAGATGCGCGGTGAACGGCATCTCGCGAGTCGGATTCTCGTCAATCTTGTGGCGTAACCGCATCGGTCGCTGGGCCCTGTATCCTTGCCCGTCTAGAACAACGCCACCTCGGTGCTCGGGTCGAACGCGTGACACTTATCCAGGTCGAGGACCGCCTCGAAGTCGTCGTCCGCCCAAGCCTTGCTGTCCGCGTCGAGCACCGAGGTGATCTGGTAGCCGCCAGGCGCCTCGAGGTGCAGCTGCACCGTACTGCCCAGCGGCTCGCGCACCTGCACGTGGACCGGCATCGTCGCGCCGGCGGCGGCATCGGTGCGCGCGGTGTCGGGCGCGGCGATGTCTTCGGGCCGGATGCCGAACAGCACAGTATCGCCGGCGTACTCGGCCAATGCCGCCGCCTTGTCGGCCGGCAGGGTCAGGTCCAAAGCTGCATCTTTCGCGTCGCGCAGCCGCACGGTGCCGTTTTCGCGGCTGATCTGCAGTGGACCAAACACGTTCATCTGCGGGCTGCCGATGAACTCGGCCACGAAGCGGTTGGCCGGGTGGCGGTAGAGGGTCAGCGGCGTGTCGCACTGCTGCAGCAGGCCGTCCTTCATAACCGCGATCCGGTCGCCCATGGTCATCGCCTCGACCTGATCGTGGGTGACGTAGACCATCGTGTTCGACTTGCCTGCTTCACGTAGCTGGTCGTGGAGCAGAATCAGTTCCGCCCGCGTCTGGACGCGTAGCTTGGCGTCCAGGTTAGACAGCGGCTCGTCCATCAAGAAGACCTGCGGCTCGCGGACGATGGCGCGGCCGAGCGCGACGCGCTGGCGCTGACCGCCCGAGAGTTGGCGCGGCTTGCGCAGCAGGTACTCGGTCAGGCCGAGCATCGTCGCCGCGCGGTCGACGCGCTCGCGAATCTCCGCCTCGCTGTAGACCCGGCGGGTGCGCGGGAACGCCTTCCCGGTCGGTGCGCGCTTCAGCCGCAGGCCGAACGCCAGGTTGTCGTAGACGCTCATGTGCGGGTAAAGCGCGTAGTTCTGGAAGACCATCGCGATGTCGCGGTCCTGAGGCGGGACATCATTGACCACGCGGCCGCCAATGCTGATCTTGCCGGAGGTGATCTCCTCCAGGCCGGCGATCATGCGCAGGCAGGTGGACTTCCCGCAGCCCGACGGGCCGACCAGGACCAGGAACTCACCATCGGCGATCTCCAGGGAGACATCGCGGACGACCACGGTCTCACCGAACGCCTTGGTAACCTCGGACAGATCTACTTGTGCCATGGCCCGCATTATAGCAGGACCGACGGGCCTGACTACCGCTCCCTGCTGGCGTGCCAGCAGCCCGGCCGATTCACGGATCATGTGCGTTACCATAGGGGCAGGAAGGCCCTCGACAGGGCGATAGAAACCATGCCGCGGAAGCTATATATCGAAACCTACGGCTGCCAGATGAACGTGGCCGATAGCCAACTGATCGCCGGTGAACTGGAGGCGCTGGAGTTTGAGTTGACCGAGTCGCCGGCCGAAGCGGATGTCGTGCTGGTCAACACCTGCGCCATCCGCGAAAACGCCGAGACGCGCGTCTGGGGCCGCCTGGCCCAGCTCGCCGAGCACAAACGCCACCGGCCGGGCCAGACCCTCGGCGTCGTCGGCTGCATGGCCCAGCACCTGCGCGACCACATCCAGACCAAGGCCCCGTACGTCGACCTCGTCGTCGGCCCTGACGCCTACCGGCGGCTGGGCGACATCCTACTGACCGAGCGCGACGCGCCGTACGTCGATGTCGCCTTCAACCGCAGCGAGGTCTACGAGGGGCTCGACCCACGCTCCGACAACGGTCTGACGGCGTTCGTCACCGTCGAGCGCGGCTGCGACAAGTTCTGCACCTTCTGCATCGTCCCGTACGTCCGCGGCCGCGAGCGCAGCGTGCCGCTCGACGAGGTCCTCCGCGGCACCCGCGTCCTGGTCGAGCAGGGCGTACGCGAAGTGACGCTGCTGGGTCAGACCGTGAACGCCTGGCGTCAGGACGACCTGCACTTCGGCGACCTGCTGCGCGCCGTAGCGACCATCGACGGGCTGGAGCGGATTCGCTTCACCTCACCCCACCCTGCCGAGTTCACCCCGGCGATCATCGACGCCCTAGCCAGCACCCCGAAGGTCATGCCGGCGGTCCACCTGCCACTCCAGTCGGCCAGCGACAGCGTGCTCGAGCGCATGAACCGCGGCCACACCTACGCCGCCTACCAGGCCCTCGTCGCGGACCTGCGCGCGGCCATCCCGGACCTCTGCCTGACCACCGACCTGCTCGTCGGCTTCGTCGGCGAGACCGAGGACGACTTCGCCCAGACCATGGCCGCGGTCGACGAGTTGCGCTTCGACGCCGCGTTCATGTTCGCCTATTCCGCCCGCTCGGGCACCCGCGCTCACGACTGGGACGACGACGTGCCCCAGGCGGAGAAGCTGCGCCGGCTGGAGTTGCTCATCGCCCGCCAGGAGGCCATCTCCGCCGAGGTCAACGCCGCCCGCCATGGCGCGCGCGAGGAGGTCCTCGTCGAGGGCCCGGCCAAACGCGGCGACGGCTGGTGGGGCCGGTCGCGCGGCTTCAAGAACACCGTCTTCTCGACGGATCGCACACCGACGCTCGGCGAGTTGGTCTGGGTCGAGGTTGACAACAGCACGGCCCACACCTTGTTGGGGCGCGAGGTCGCGGTCGTTGATGCCGCACTCGTCTAGGAGGGTGTCCGTACTGTGAGCGCTGCCGCCCCCAACCTGGAAGCCGCTGCGCCGGCCCGCCCGCGCGTGGCGCCGCGCTGGTGGTGGGCGCTGGGGCTGTTCTTCAGCGCGACGCTCGTGGGCTCGTCGATGTTCGCTAGTGCCTTCGGCCTGACCTACGACGAGCCGGTCTATGCCGCCGTTGGCGCGCGGCATGTCGACTGGCTCGGCCACGCCCTGCGTTTCGACCGCACCGCCTGGAGCTTCGAGGCGCTTGAGGACGGCTGGGGTAATTCAGGCCCCGTACCGGCCCTGGCCGACTGGCATCCCGCCGTGGGCAAGGTCTGGCAGGAGCTGTGGCGGCGGATCGCCCCGAGCTGGTTCGGCCCGTTCGGCGGCTACCGGCTCGGTTCGACCCTGCTGTGGGCGGCGGCCGGCGCGGTGCTGCTGCTGTGGCTGGCCGAGGCGGCCGGCCTGCTGGCGGGGCTGGCGGCGGCGCTACTCTTCCTCGCGTGGCCCGCGGCCGTCCTGCACGGCAACCTCAACGCGCTCGACGGCCCTGCGACGTTCTTCGCCACGGCCGCCGCCTGGCTCGCCTGGCGCCAGATGAGCGCCCCCTCCCGCCGCCGGACCTGGGCTTACGGCATCGTGCTCGGGCTGGGCATCTCGACCAAGTTCAACGCCGTCCTCATCGCCCCCGCCGTCCTGATCGCCGCCGCGGCCTGGCGCCGGCCGGCGCTGCGCGGACTCGCCGCCGGGACGTTCCTCATCGCGCCGCTGCTCTTCGTGCTCCTCTGGCCCTGGCTCTGGTATGACGGCTGGACCCATCTGGGCCAGGTCATCGCCTTCCACGGCCGGCACTTCCCGGTCGACACCGAGTACTTCGGCCAGATCACCGGCACCCCACCGTGGCACTACCCGTTCGTCATGCTCGCGGTGACCACGCCGCTGGCGACGCTCGCGCTGGCGATCTGGGGCGCGGTGCGGCCGGCGCGCGTCACCAACGGCTCAGGCCAAGCCCTGCGGTGGTTCCTGCTCGTCGCCCTGCTCTGCCACATCCTGCCCTTTGCCGACCCGACCGCCAGCAAGTACAACACTGTCCGTCTGTTCCTGCCCGTGCTGCCGATTGTCGCCGCCCTGGCCGCTCTCGGCCTGGCGTCGATCCGCGCCGGGTTGCAGCCGCGCCTGGCCACCACCGCCGACCGCCGCCAGTTGCTGGCCGGCGGCCTCCTGGCCGCCGCGGTGCTACCCACGATCGTCGACACCCTGAACGTCCACCCCTACCCAACCGCCTTCTACAACCGCTTGGTCGGCGGCTCAGCCGGCGCCGCGGCGCGCGGGCTGGAGGTCAGCTACTGGGGCGAGCCGTTCGCCGAGCTGCTGGCCGAGCTGAGCCGCCGCGCGCCCGAGGGCGCGACCGCCTACGTCTGCCCGCCCGGGGCTATCGCCGGTCTTGGCGTCTACCGCGCATTGGGCCTCTGGCGCCGGGACATCCGCCTGGTTAGCGGAGCCGACGCCGCGCCAACCGCCGACTACTTCGTTTACCAGAACCGTCCGTCGGAGTGGGACGAGCTCGGGTTCGAGCTTCGCAGCCAGCGCCAGCCCGTGTACACTGCGTTCGGGGGCGACGCACCGGTCGGCTTCATCTGGGCCGCTGCGGGCAAGGAGTGGGCAGCGCCATGAGTGCGGTGGCGAGTGTGGTGTTCGACTATGTCCCCGGGCCGCGGGAGTATCGGCTGCCGGTCGCCGATGCGCTGCCTGAGCGGCCGGGTTGCGGCGCGATGCTCGTCGCACCAGCGCGTTACGGCCTGGCCGTCGGCCGCCTGGTCGCGCTGCACGACGAGTCCGCGATCCCGCCGCTAGAGGAGGCCTGGCCAGCCAGCGCGCGCGACCTAACCACCCATCAGACCTGCCGCCGCGAGGCCGACGAGGCGTTGGCCGAGTGCCGCGCGATGGTCGGCCGCCACGACCTGCCGATGCGCCTGGTGGGCGCGTTCAAGGCGCTCGATGGCGCGCAATTGACCTTCTTCTTCACCGCGCCGGGCCGCGTCGACTTCCGCAGTCTACTGCGCGAAGCGGTGCGCTATTTCCGGCTACCGCTGCGCCTCGAGCAGATTAGTGAGCGCGACGCCGCGCGCATCATTGGCGGCATCGGCCGCTGCGGCCGCGAGCTCTGCTGCTGCTCCTGGCTGGCCGATGACCTACCCGTCGCGCTGCGCCACGCTCGCGCCCAGGGCCTGCCCGCGCTCCCCGCGCAACTCTCGGGCCAATGTGCCAAGCTGCGCTGCTGCCTGCGCTACGAGCTCGACGCCGACGAGCTAGCCGGCGAACGGCGCCGTTCGCGTGCGGACGGTCCGGTCAAGACCGCCTCGCACCACTGGCTCGGCGAGAGCGACGACGACCCATCTTGGAGATAGCCGCGTGTCCGCCCACCTGCTCGACTTGAGCACCTACTGCACGAACCTCGACCAGCCGGTCTTCGCCCTCCACGAGTTGCCCGAGGAGGTCGTTGCGGTCCTCTTTGCTTACTACAGCCGCAGCCCGCTACCTCTGCGCGACAACCTGCGCCGCGTGCTCGCCGAAGACCTCGCCCTGATGCCCGGGCACACGCCCACCGGTGACGGCGCCGCGGAGTACGCCGCGGCGGAGGAACGCGCACGCGCCTTCCACGAAAAGTGGGTCGTCGGCTACGGCCATGGCAGCGTCGCCGAGCACGCGGTCGTCCATCTGGCCGTCGAGGAGATCAGCATCGTCGCGAGCAAGGCGCTCGAAGACTGCCGCCTAGCCAGCTATACCGAGAAATCGACTCGTTACGTGCCCTTCGACACCGAGAGCTACGTGCGTGAGCCGACCATCGCCACGGGGCCGCTCGCCAGCCTCTATGACGAGACCTGCCGCGACTTGCTGTCGACGTACGGACGCGTGCTGGCCGCCAGCGAAGCCGCTGCGCGCGCGGAGATCGAGCGGCCGGCGGGCTGGACCCAGGCGCGCTATGACAGCGTCTGCCGCAGCCAGGCCTGCGACGTCGCGCGCTACCTGCTGCCCGCCGCCACCCGCACCAACCTGGGCCTGACGATCAACGCCCGCAGCCTCGAGCACACGCTGACGAAACTGTACTCCGACGACCTGGGCGAGATCCGTGAGCTGGCCGGCGCCCTGCATCGCGAGGCCGCGGTCATCGTGCCCACCCTGGTTAAGTACGCGGCGCCGAACGCGCATCTGCGGGGCCGCCGCGCCGCGGTCGAACCATGGATCGATCCCCAGCCCGACGCGCCGCCGGTACCCGCGACCAACACCGCGCGGCTCGTCGCGGGCCCGGCCGAGCCCCTGTCCGATGTGGCAGCGGCGATCCTCTTCGAAGCCGGTGCCGGGGCGTGGACGACGCTGCGGACACAGGTCGCCGCCTGGCCCGCCGAGCGTCAGGCCGAGCTGCTAACCGCGTATCTCCGCGACCGCGAGCGCTTTGATGCACCCGGCCGCGCACTGGAGCAGGTCACCTTCAGCTTTGAGCTCACCCTCGACTACGGCGCCTACCGCGACGTGCAGCGGCATCGCATGTGCACGCAGCTGGGGCAGGTGCTCGACTGCCGCCACGGCTACGAGACTCCGCCCGGCGTGGCCGCGGTCGGGCTAGCGGACGACTACCACCGCGCGCTGGCGGCGAGCGAGGCAGCCTGGGAGCGGCTCGCGGAGGCCCATGGGCCGGCCGCGGCGCAATACGTTCTGCCGCTGGCCTGGCGCAAGCGGCTGCTGATGACCGCCAACCTCCGTGAGTGGCACCACTTCATCAGCCTGCGCACTGGGCGCCAGGGCCATCCCAGCTACCGCCGCGTGGCGCAGGACTGCTGGCATGAGTTGCATCGCGCGCATCCGGCGCTGGCCGCCGGCATCCGCGTCGACCTAGCCGACTACGACCAGGCCCGAGCCTAACGCCATGCCAGAACTGCCCGAAGTCGAGACGGTTGTCGCCGGCCTACGGCGGGAAGCTGTTGGCCGGTGGATCGAGTCCGTCGAGATCCTCCGCGACCAGCACCTGCACCCCAGCGGCGCGGCGCTCGCCGAGGGGCTGACCGGACGCCTGCTGACCGATGCGCGGCGCTGGGGCAAGATCTGGATGCTGGACACCGACGACGGCCAGACCGTGGTCGGTCACCTGCGCATGAGCGGCCAGCTGCGCGTCCACCCACTCGACGAGCCGCGGCGCGACCACGTCCATCTCGTCGCCACACTGTCCGACGGGCACGAGCTGCGCTGGCGCGACGTGCGACGCTTCGGCTGGATGCACCTAGTACCCACGGCCGAGGCACTGGATTTGCCGGTCTTCGCCAACCTCGGTCCCGACGCCTTGGCGATGGCCGAGGACGAGTTCGTTGCCGCGCTGCGCGGCTCGCGGCGTGGGCTGAAGGCGCTCCTACTGGGTCAGGACGTGATCGCTGGGCTGGGCAACATCTACGTCGACGAGGCGCTATTCCGTTCGCGGCTGCACCCGCGGCTAGCCGGGGGCCGGCTCGGACTGGCGCGCGCCCGGCGCCTCTATGGCGAGATCCGCGCCGTGCTCGACGAGGCGATCGCCGCGCGCGGCACGAGCATCTCGCAGAGCTACCGCGGCGTCGACGGCCGGCGCGGCGCGTACCAGGAGCAACTGCAGATTTACGGACGCGGCGGGCAGGCCTGCCTGGTCTGCGGACGCGAGTTGCTCAGCGCGCAGGTCGCTGGGCGGACCACGGTTTGGTGCCCCGGTTGTCAGCCCCGCCGCTAGGCCGGTCGTGATACCCTAGGGCATCGTTTGAGAAGGAGCAGACATCGATGAAACATGCCTGGACCATGGCAATTGCCGTCGCCGTGTGCCTTTGGGCCGGCGCGGCTTCTGCCCAGGAGTTAGCCGGTTGGCCGGCCGACGCGTTGACCGCTCAAGATGGCGGCTTCCTGCCCGGGGCTGAGGGCGCTTATTCGACCGCCGAGTGGGGCAACTTCGAACTGAGCGGTCAGTTCCGCCTCGCCGCCGGGTCCGCCGGCGGTGTCGTGGTCCGCACCGCGGCCGACGGCGTGCCGGGCTACAACGGCCCGCGCGTGCAACTCGTCGACCACAGCGCGCCGCCCCGCGCGTACCTCGACCCGTACTACGCCAGCGGCGCCATCCGCGGCCGCGTGGCCAGCACCGGCGCACAGCTGGTTAACCCGGGCGAGTGGAACAATCTGATCATCGCGGTCGTGGGCCAGCAGGTCCGCGTGACGATCAATGGTACGCAGACGGCTGAGGCCACGCTGCCGGACATGGCGGCGAGCGGTCGCATCGGCCTGATCGCCGGCGAAGGCCCGGTCCTCTTCCGCAACGTCCAAGTCGTCGCGATGGACACGATGCCGCTCGGCGCCGACGAGATCAACAAGGCCCAGCCCGGTGACAATGTCCCGCCCGAGGGCTTCGTCGCGCTGTTCAATGGCGTCAACCTCGATGGTTGGAAGGGCCTCGTCGCGAGCCCGCCCCAGCGCGCGGCGATGACCGCCGACGAGCTCGCCACGGCCCAGGCGGCCGCCGACCAGCGCATGCGCGACCACTGGAAGGTCGTCGACGGCGTCCTCGTCTTCGACGGTGGTGGCGACAGCCTCTGCACGATCAAGGACTACGGCGACTTCGAGATGCTCGTCGACTGGAAGATCCTACCCCACGGCGATAGCGGCATCTACCTGCGCGGTTCGCCCCAGGTCCAGATCTGGGACACCGCCGACTGGCCCGAAGGCTCGGGTGGGCTGTACAACAACCAGAACAATCCATCCAAACCCTCTGTTGCCGCCGACCGCCCCATCGGGCAGTGGAACTCGATGCGCATCAGAATGATCGGCGAGAAGGTCTGGGTCTGGCTGAACGACATCCTGGTGGTCGACAACGTGACCATGGAAAACTACTGGGAGCGCGATAAGCCCATCTACCCGACGGGCCAGTTGGAGCTCCAGAACCATGGCAACACGCTTTGGTTCAAGAACGTCTACGTCCGTGAGATCACCGATCCTGCCGCCGAGCAGTAGGGTCTACGGCCGCCCACAGGCCGGCTGGTTGCTAGCCGGCCTGTGGTGGCTGCTCTTGGGCACCGCCTGTAGCGCACAGCCACCGGCTCGACCTGTGGAGACTGCCGCCATGGCTAGCGCACGCACGGTCCGGGCCCCCGAGTTCCCGGCTGACCTCAGTTGGCTCAATACCGCCGAGCCGCTCCGCCTAGCGGACTTGCGCGGGCGGTTCGTGCTGCTCGACTTCTGGACCTACTGCTGCATCAACTGCCAGCACATCCTCCCGGAACTGGCCCAGCTTGAGCAGCAGTTTGCCAACGAGTTGACGGTCATTGGCGTCCACTCGGCGAAGTTCACCGACGAAGCCGAGGTCGGCAACATCCGCTCGGCGATCCTGCGCCACGACATCGCGCACCCCGTCCTCGTCGACGACGGCATGCGCGTTTGGCGCGAGTACGCGGTACGCGCCTGGCCAACGCTGGTGCTCATCGACCCGCAGGGTTACATCGTCGGCGCCCAGGCCGGCGAGATCACCGCAGCCGGCTTCGCCCCGATCCTCGCCGCGCAGATCGCCGCCGCCCGCGCCGCCGGCACGCTCCAGCCGGGACCGCTGACCTTCGCCCGCGAGGCGGAGAGCCAACCGGCCACCGTACTGCGTTTCCCCGCCCACGTCCTCGCCGACCCCGACCACAACCGCCTGATCATCGCCGACACGGGCCACCATCGGCTGCTGGTCTGCGACTTCGACGGGACCGTCCAGCGGACCATCGGCGGGCCGTTACCGGGCCTGCACGACGGCGGCGCCGCCTCGGCCCGCTTCAACTCGCCCCAGGGCTTGGCGCTCGATGGCGACACGCTATGGGTCGCCGACACCCAGAACCACGCGCTACGCCGCGTTGACCTGGGAACCAGCGAGGTCACCACTATCGTCGGCCACGGCGGCAAGCCGACGGCGTACAACCAGCCGGGGCGCGGTACCGCGGTGGCTCTGCACTCACCCTGGGCTGTCGCGGTCCACGACGGCCTGGTCTACGTGGCTAACGCGGGCTCGCACCAGCTCTGGGTGGTCGACCCGACCACGCGCGAGGCGCGCCCCTTCGCCGGCAGCGCCCGCGAGGACCTCATCGACGGCTTGGCCGTGCGCGCCGCGTTGGCCCAGCCCAGCGCCCTCGCGCGGCTCGGCGACCGGCTAGCCTTCGTCGACAGCGAGACAAGTTCGGTGCGTTGGGTCACGCTCGACGCCAATCCGCAGGTTGGCACCTGGGTCGGCACGGGCCTCTTCGACTTCGGCGATATCGACGGCGACCGACGTGTCGCCCGCCTGCAGCACCCGCTCGGGCTGGCCGAACTCGACGGTCAGCTGTACGTCGCCGACACGTACAACAATCGCATCAAGCATCTCGACCCAGCCACGGGCGTCATCCGGACATTCGCCGGCAGCGGTGCCGAGGGCACCGCCGATGGCGAACTGGCGCGGGCGGAGTTCGACGAACCCACGGGCCTCTCTGCCGATGAAGGTCGCCTGTGGGTCGCGGACACGAACAACCACGTCATCCGCCGCATTGATCTCGCCGCGGGGACGGTGAGTACGCTGCGGCTACGCCAAGCCGACCGCGCGCGCCCGGTGTCTGCCGACGCGCCGGCCGTGCCGCTACCGCCGCAGGCACTGGACGCCGACACGCTGACCGTGCAGTTGACCGTCATCCCCCGCGTCGGCCTGCACCGCTCGCCCGGTACCGCACTGACGCTCGCCGTGACCGCGAACGATGAACGCACCGTCTACCGCGAGGATGACGGCGGCCTGGAGGGCACCTTCACCATCGACGTGCCGCCCAGCGCCACCGAGCTGCGGCTGGAGGCCGTCGCCTACCTCTGCCAGGTCGACGGCAGCGGGGCGTGCGAGATGGCCAGCGAGTCCTGGCGGCTGCCGATCGACCGGCAAAGTGACGTTCCGGCAACACCGCTGGCCTTGACACTCGCCGCTCAAGGCGCAGGATGATACCGAACTGACGGCGAATCGCTAGGTAACCGGAGGATGTAGGAATGCTGTGGCGTGACCAACGCGCAAGTGCGAACATCGAGGACCGCCGCGGCGGCGGCATGGTTGCGGGCGGAGGGATCGGCATGCTGGTCCTCGCGGCCATCGTCTACTTCATGGGCGGCGACCCCACCCCCGTCCTCCGCGAAGCCGCCACCCCGCGCCAGACCCAAGGCAGCGGGCCGATCGAGCAGTCGCCGGAGGAAGCCGAGCAGGTCGAGTTCGTCAGTCGCGTGCTGTCCTCGACCGAGGACGTCTGGACGAAGGTTCTACAGGCCGAAGGCAT
Source organism: Armatimonadetes bacterium UBA5419 (assembly GCA_002409445.1). Classification (GTDB taxonomy): domain Bacteria; phylum Armatimonadota; class UBA10988; order UBA10988; family UBA10988; genus UBA10988. The sequence continues at coordinate 16,189 of DHNJ01000112.1, forward strand.
CCGCTACCAGGAGCCCAAGCTGGTCTTGTTCCGTGACGGCGTCCAGTCTGCTTGCGGCACCGCCAGTTCCGAGGTTGGTCCCTTCTACTGCCCCGCGGATCGCAAGGCCTACCTGGACCTCGGCTTCTTCGACCAGTTGAGCGGCCAGCTCGGCGCGACGGGCGAGTTCGCCCGGGCGTATGTCATCGCCCACGAGATCGGCCACCATGTCCAGAATCTGCTCGGCACGATGGACAAGGTCCAGTCGAAGGGTCGGACGAGCGGCGAAGGTAGCTCGGCGGTGCGGCTCGAGCTCCAGGCCGACTACTACGCCGGCCTCTGGGCCCACCACACCCAGGGCACCGATATCAAGCTGAACCAGAAGGATCTAGAGGCTGGGCTGAATGCCGCCTCGGCGATCGGTGACGACACGCTGCAGAAGCGTGGCCAAGGCCAGGTCGTGCCCGACGCCTTCACCCACGGCACCAGCGCCCAACGCGTGCGCTGGTTCCGCCGCGGCATGGAGCTAGGCACCCTGGAAGGTGGCGATACCTTCGCCGCGCGCGACCTCTAACACGATCCTAACCTCCATCAGACACACTCGGGTGACGCTGAAGATTGCGTCCGGTGGAGCAAGATGTCACGCGAACTGATTCTGGTCGTCGAGGACGAGCCCGATCTGCTCGAACTGTCGCGCTACAACCTGGCCCGGGAGGGCTTCCAGGTGATCGGCGTCACCAGCGGTGAGGAGGCCCTCGAGGTCGCCCGCCAGCGCCTGCCGGACCTCGTCCTGCTCGATCTCATGCTACCCGGCGTCAGTGGGCTGGACGTTTGCCGCGCGCTGAAGGCGGATGCCCGGACTCAAGCCATCCCGATCATCATGGTCACCGCCCGGGCCGAGGACGCTGACGTGGTACTCGGTCTCGAGCTGGGCGCGGAGGACTACGTGACCAAGCCGTTCAGCCCGCGTGTGCTGATGGCACGGGTACGCGTGGCGCTGCGCCGCGGCGAGGCGGACGAAACCGACGAGCAGCACGAGGTCCTCCGCCGCGGCACGCTGGTGATCGATGCCGGGCGCCACGAGGTGCTCTGCGACGGCCAGGCCGTCGACCTGACGCACACACAGTTCCTCATCCTCCAGCTGCTTGCTCGCCGCCCCGGCTGGGTCTTCGAGCGCCAGCAGATCCTGGAGACGGCGCGTGGCGACGACTCGTTGGCCACGGACCGCAGCGTTGACGTCCACATCGTCGCGCTGCGCCGCAAGCTCGGGTCGGAAGGTGCTAGGATCGAGACGGTCCGGGGCGTAGGCTACCGGTTCCGAGAGTAGTCCATGCGTTATCCTAGCTTGCTCTGGAGCACCTACCGGCCTTACATCACCGCTAGTGTGCTGGCGCTCATCGTGCTCAGCCTCCTCGTCGCACACGACACACGGCGCGCCTACTTGAACCGTACCGGCGATGACCTGGCCGCCCGTGCCGCAGCCTACAGCCTGCTTCTCGACCAACAACCCGCGGCCGACTACCAACACCTGACCGCCCTGCTCGCCGCAGCCAGCACCACCCGCTACACCCTGATTGACGCCGATGGCAAAGTCCTCGCCGACAGCGCGCATGTACCCGGCAGCCTCGATAGCCACGTGACCCGCCCGGAGATCGTCGGCGCGCTCGCAGGCGAGCCCACGCGTGCGCTGCGCACCAGCCTCTCCGACAAGCAACTGACGCTGTACGTCGCGCTACCGCACCACCGCGGCGTGGTGCGCGCCGCGGTCGCCGTGCAGACGGTCGCCCAGTCCCTCGCGCCGAACCTCCGCCGTCTCTTGGTGGCAATCCTCGTCGCCAGTCTGCTCGGCGCCATCGCCGCCTACGGCGCTCTCCACGGGCTGACCCGCAGCCTGGGCCAAATGCGCGCCGACGCGCGCCGGCTGGAGGCTGGCGAGCTCGACGTCCGCTTGGCCAGTCCACCGGCGGCCGAACTGGCGGACCTGGCGGGCGCCATCAACGCCATGGCCAGCCAACTCGGGGACCGTCTCGCCTCCATTCAGCGCGCTAGCGGGCAGTTCGAGGCCGTCCTCGAGAGCATGGCCGAGGGTGTGGTCGCCATCGACCGTGATTCCGTGGTGACCATCATCAACCCGGCCGCCACGGAGCTCTTTGCGACCGAGGAAGCCCAGTCTCTCGGCCGCAGCGTCCACGAAGTCGTCCGCAACCGGGAGATCCAGCGATTCGTCGAGCTGGTCTTGAGCAGCCAGGAGCCGCTCGAAGCCGAAATCATGTGGTTCGTGGGCGGTGAGCGCGTGCTGCTGACGCGCGGCAGCCTCTTGCGCGACCACGACGGCAACGAGCTCGGCGCGCTGATCGTCTTCCACGACATGACTCAGCTGCGCCGGTTGGAGAACGTGCGACGCGAGTTCGTGGCCAACGTTTCGCACGAGTTGCGCACCCCTATCGCCTCGATCATCGGCGCGGCCGAGACGCTGCTCTCCGGCGCCCTTGACGATCCGCATGACGCCCGTCGCTTCGTCGAGGTCATCGCCCGCCACTCGGACCGCCTGGAACGGATCATCGTCGACCTGTTGAGCCTCTCCCGGCTCGACTCGGTTGGCGAGACGACCGGCCTCGACCTGGTCCAAGGCAGGCTGCACGACGTGGCCAACGCCGCCGTCGAGCAAGTGCGGCCGCGGGCCGAAGCACGCGCGGTGCGCCTGGAGCTTGACTGTGCCACGGAACTGAAGGGCCGCATCAACGCGCCACTGCTTGAACAGGCGTTGGTGAACCTCCTGGACAACGCCGTGACCTACAGCCAGCCGGGCCAGACCGTACGCCTCACCGTCGAGGCGGATCCGACCACGGACGATGTCGTGCTCCAGGTCACCGATACCGGCTGCGGCATCCCCGCCGAGCACTTGCCCCGGATCTTCGAGCGCTTCTACCGCGTCGACAAGGCCCGCAGCCGCGCGGCCGGCGGCACCGGCCTGGGCCTGGCCATCGCCAAGCACATCGCCAACGTCCATGGCGGCAGCATTGACGTGACGAGCCGCCTGGGCCGCGGCAGCGTGTTCACCATCCACCTACCGACCGACCCGAACGGCGACCCCGCGCCGAACGGCAGCTAGCCGCCGACCGTCGCGAAGTAGTGGTCGAAGAGGCGCTGCGGATCGACGTTGACCGCGCACTGGTGCGGGCCCTCGCCCGAACGGCCGAAGACCGTCACCGCGCCAGTGTGCTGCCCCTGCAGCTCAACCCGCACCTGGCCCCGCGCCCACTCACAGAGGTCCGACTCGAAGACGGTGGTCGCCGCCAGCGGGTCGTGGAACGTGATGACCTGCGCATGGCGGAACCAGACCTCGGCGAAGTCGAGCGTCGGCGCCAGCGCCCCGCCGGCCGCGGAGAACCGCTGGCGTACGGCGTCGGCGGCCATCTGGCAGCGCATGGTGACGTCAAGACCAACGCTACGCATGCCCACCGGCGCCCGCTCGTAAGCGATCGCTGCCGCCTCCGGGTCGCAGTTGACGTTCCACTCGCTCAAGGCACCGGGTGCACCGTCCATCACGAACTTGCCGGCCATCACCACATAGTCCTTGAGCAGACTGGGGATCTCCGGGTCGGTGGCGAACAGCAGGCCGATATTGGTCATCGGGCCAACGGACAGCAGCGTGATCTCGCCCGGGCGTTCGCGGATCGCCTTGCGCATGAAGTCGACGGCGGTCGCCGGCGCAAAGTCGGTGCGGTGCGACCAGCGGTCGAGAGCCTCGGCCTGCTGGCACTTCGGCTGCCGCACACCGCGCAGCAGGCTCGGCTCGCTGCCGCAGTGAATGGGGATGTCGTCCCGGTCGACCGCGCGACAGATCGCCGATGCACAGCGGGCGCGCAGGTTGACCTCGCCCGAGACGCAGGTGATCCCGACGATCTCGCAGCGTGGCTGGTTCAGCAGGTAGCTGAGCGCCACCGCGTCGTCGATGTCGCTGCCGATATCGGTGTCGAAGAGAACAGGAATCCGGTCGTCAGCCATGGGACGCCTCCCAGTCGACGACCTTCGCGCTGCCACGCACGGATCCTCCAGCCTAGGGCCAGATGACCAGCTTCAGCCCGGTGAGGACGGTCAGCCAGAGGATGAGCTGGTTGAAGACCGTCTCGTTGATGTGCTTCAGCACCCACGCGCCGAGGAAGCCGCCTGCGATGACGAACGGCACGCCGGCCAGGTCGAGCCACAGCGTCTGGGCGTTGATCAGGCCGTTACCGGCGAAGAACGGCACCTTCGAGGTGTTGATGCAGAAGTAGAGCACCGCCGCCGAACCGACGAACCGCTCCTTGCTCAGCCGCTGGCTCAGCAGGTAGAGGTTGGTGACCAGGCCGCCCTGGTTGGCGATCGTCGAGAGCACACCCGTCGCCGCGCCGGCCGCCGCGCCGGCCAGTGGGGGCGCCGGCTGGTGCTCCGGGGCATCGCCGCCGTTGGCCCGCGTCACTCGCGCGCGCTGCCATTCGAGCCACAACTGCACGCCGCAGAAGAACAGTGCGATGCCGCCGATCACCTGGTTGAACAGACGCGGATGGGCGACGAGCGGGCCGAGCAGCGTCGTGCCCGCGAGGATGATGCCGACCGCGGCGCCGGGGAGCATCGGCAGAATGACGCGCAGGTCCCAGCGGCCGCGGAGCTTCCAGAGAACAAAGATGTCGCCGACGATCAGCAGCGGCAGCGTCATACCGTTGGCGAAACTCGCCCCGCGCATCCACGTCACGAGCGGCCCGACCAGAGTCATCAGGCCGGCCACGCCAGCCTTCGAGAAGCCGATCGCCAGGCCGACCAGCCCGGCTAGCAGAGCATCTTCGACCGACACGGGCGGCTAGTTGGCGTGCCCGCAGGAACCCGCATTGGGGCAGGTGCCGGCCATGGCGCTGGGGCATGCCGGCGCCGCCGGGCTCTTCACAGCGCTGGCGAAGGTCGACAAGACGCGCACGGTGCGGGTGCTCTCGCAGTTCGGGCAGGTGAAGCCCTCGCGCGCCGCCTGGCGCGACTGGAGCAAGGTGAACAAGTGCTCACACTCGTTGCAGCGGTACTCGAAGAAGGGCATAGCGATGGGCCTCGTGCCTATTGTAGCCCAGCCTCGGCCGCGGCCAAGCGCTCGAAGTAGTGCGGCGTGTTGATGAGCCAGAGGATGTCGACGCCGAGCTTGCGCTGGGCGGCGATCTGCTGGCGCACGAGCCGGCGGACCGTGCCCTCCTCCACCGCGCCCCAGCCGCCAGGCAACCACCACAAAGTCGCCCGGAACAGCGGCCCGCGAGCCTTCGCCAGCGCGACATACTCCTGGTACGCCGCGGCGGCGGCGGCCGTATCGGCCGAGGGCAGCCACGGACCATCTTCGGCCAGCGGGTTCTGGTACGGGAAGTAGCCCCAGTTGATGACCTGCGCGCCAAGCTCGGCGGCGAGGTCCAGCTTGCGCGCGAACACCTCCGCCGGCACCGACTCCCACCGCGCCGTGCCGCCAAACTCCGCCGCCACCGCCGCGGGCCAGGTGTCGGCGACGTGGTGACCGGACTCGACGTTGACCCACGGCGCCCGCCCATGGTCCCGCGCCGCCTGGGCGAAGGCGGACAGCATCGGGCGCCGGTCGTCGATGGTCGACAGGCTCAGATGCTCAGCGCCCGAGTCCTGCACGGCGAGGATGTCGATACCCGTCTCACCCAGCGTCTCGCTCCACCACGTGCGGTAGACCTCCGGCGCCAACCATTCGAAGCCACGCAGGCCATCCTCGTCGAGTAGGAAGAACGGCGAGATCATCACCTCTGCCCCGGGCCGGGCGCGCTTGCCCTCCTCCACCGTACGCCGCCACAGCCCGCGCCACCAGGACGAGTCCGGCTCCTGGCCCGGGCGGAGCGGGTTCAGCTCTTGGTTGATGTACCACCCGCGCAGGCTCGCGTGCCGGCCGTACCGCGCCGCGTAGCTGTGGACATAGGTGCTCATCGCACGCACCGCGTCGGCCAGCGGCGTCTCCCCAGCCAACGCCCCGCCGCCCGGCAGGACATCGACCCAGATGCCGAGACCGGCGCGGTCCGCCTCGTCGTGGAAGACCCGCAGCAGATCGGTCGCCGGCGGCGCGGCGGCGATGTAACCCGCGGCGAGGATCAGGCTCAGTACATGCACCGGACGGCTCCGTTGCCGCTAGTCTAGCCGCCCACCGCCTCGCGCGGGCTACAATGAGTCCAGGTGTTGCCATGCATGTCTTAGCCCGAGGTTGTCCCCTGCTGCTGCTCGCCGCGCTGCTAGTCGCGGGTTGTGGCAGCGGGACGAAGGTGCCCCTGACCCCGCGTCTGGTGGTCTACAACTCCTCGGCGGACCTGCTGGCCGGCGACCTCTGGGACGCCACCCGCCGCGACCGAGCCGCGCGCGACCTGCGCGACGTGCCGCCCGGCTGGCTGCTGGTCGGACTCGGGACCACGGCCAACGACCAACGCAACGGCGAGGTCATCGTCCGCGGCACCGCGGGCGGTCCCGAGTGGCTCTGGTGTGACCCCGACGCCCAAGGCCTCGCGACGTCGCTGGACAACCAGCCGCTGCCGTTCCTCGCCCTGGGCTTAGGCGACCCCGCGCGCGCCCTGCGCATCAACGTCCCCGCCGACACCGACCTGGACGAAGCCGTCCGCGACGCCGTGCGCGCCGCCGGCTTCCCCTTGGCCGGCGTGACCGTCGAGGCCCGCCTGTCCGACGTGGTCTACTCGGTCGCCTACAACCTACCCAAGCAGGGCACGCCGCTGGGGGCTAGCGACACCGTCCCCGGCGCCTACCTGCGGCCTGTCCTGGTGGAAGCAGAGGCCGACTGGTGGGCCGGTGGGCTGTACGCCGCCGACACCGCGGACCGCGCCCTCATCAATCGGCCGGGCGAGATCGTCGCCCTGCGCGGCCTGACCGGCAGCCCGGCCCGCGGCGGCGTGATCGAGGCAGCGACCGTAGTCTCGGGCACGGTGACGGTCTGGCCGCTGGAAACACGGCTCCGTCGCCAGGCGGACCTGGTTGCCGAGACGGTGGAGGTTTTCGGCGACGTGATCAGCTTCCGGGTGCGCAACGCGGGTGAGAACGAGACGCTTCGGACGCCGTATGCGGTCCGCGCGGGTACGACCGTCCTGCACACTGGCGACCTGGGTGGGCTGCCGGCTGGCTCCGCGCGCACGGGGCAGATCATCACGACGGCGAACGTCTCGCCGACGATGGTCCGGGTGGTCGTCGACCCCGACGAGGAAATCACCGAGAGCGACGAGACCAACAACACCGCCCCGCGCGGCGCAAGCTAGACGGCGACACCGCCAAACTGCTTCCAGATGTAGCAGGTGCCCTCGGCCGAGACCATGCACGGGCCGTACGGGTCGCTCGGCGAACAAACCGACTCGTAGAGCGGACACTCTGGCGGCGTGATCTGGCCCAGCATAACTTGAGCGCAGCCACAGCCGGCGGGCATCACGTTCTCGGCCGGCTCGGCAACCAGCCGATGCCGCGCCCGCGCGTCAACCTCGACCAACGCTGCGCGCAGCAGCAGGCCCGTGCCCGCTAGGCGGCCCAGCCCGCGCCAGACAACCGCGGCGACTTCGAAGACCTGATCCAGGAGCGCCAGGGCGCGCGGATTACCGTCCTGCGCGACCACACTCGAGTATGTGTTGTGCAGTTCCACCCGGCCGTCGGCGCGCTGAGCCAGAATGTTGGCCACGGCGGCGAGCACGTCGTCCGGCCCGAAGCCCGCCACAACACACGGCAGGTGGTACCGATCGACGAGCGGACGCCAGGCCTCGACGCCAATGACCACCGAAACGTGGCCCGGCGCGATCAACGCGTCGATGGCGATCTCGCCCGAGCCGAGGAGCAACTCCATCGCCGACGGTGTGAGGCGGTGGGAGCAGAGGATGGTGAGGTTGGGCGGCAGGCCGGCGGCAACCAGCGCGGCGGTTGGCGCGGCGGTGGTTTCGAAGCCGACGGCGAAGAAGACGACTTCCCGGTCCGGCTCGGCCAGCGCGATGCGCACGGCGTCGGCCGGCGAGTAGACCAAGTCGATCGGCGCGCCGTGCGCCGCGGCCTCGGCCAACGACCCGCGCCGCGTCGGCACCCGCAGCATGTCGCCGTAAGTCAGGACCTTGACGCCGCGCTCGGCCAGGCTCAGCGCGGCCAGGATGTCGCTCTCGGGGCAAACGCACACCGGGCAGCCGGGCCCGCCGATCAGCTCGACACTCTCCGGCAGCAGGCTGCGCAGGCCCCAGCGGCAGAGACTGTGCTCGTGTGAGCCGCAAACATGCATGATGCGCGTGGGCGGCGCCTGGGCGGCCAGCCGGGCGATCTCGGCGGCCAGCGCCTCGACGCGGACCCGCCGCGCGGTGTCGTCACCCATGGTGCTGGTCCGCGTTGGCCTGCTCTAGCTCAGCGAACAGCGCCAGAGTGGCCTCCGCCTCCTCCGGGTCGAGCCGGGTCAGGGCGAAGCCGGCATGGACCAGCACGTGGTCGCCGACGGCCACCTCATCGAGCAGGTCCGCCCGCGCGCGCTGCCGCACGCCAGCCAGGTCGACCTCGACCTCGTTGCCCTCGACCAGGACCACCCGCATCGGCACTGCCAGACACATCGTCACTCTCCCGCCAACCGCGCCCGCGCGACCGCAGCTTGGCCCAAACTCAAGCCGCCGTCATTAGGCGGCACGCGCTGGTGCGTAAGTACTTCAAATCCTGTAGCCTGCAACCGGTCTACCGTTTCAGACAGCAGCCGCACATTCTGCCAACAGCCGCCCGACAGCGCGACCACGTTGACGCCCGTCGCCGCGCGCAACTGGCCCGCGAGCTCCGCCGCAGTGCCGGCGAGCCCGGCATGGAAGGCCCCCGCCAGCACGTCGACGCCCGCCCCCGCGGCCCGTTGCTCCAATAGCCAGGTTACCACGGGCCGCCAGTCGATCTGCCACACGCCGTCGGCCCGGGCCAACGCGAACGGCGCCTCAGCCGAGCCCTCCGCCGCGACACCCTCCAGGGCGACCGCGGCCTCACCCTCGTAGCGGCTGTCGGACCGCAGGCCGATCAGCGCCGCCACGGCGTCGAACAGCCGTCCGCAGGAGGTCGTCGGCACACACTGTAGGTCGGCGGCAAGCATCTGCTCAACCAGGTCCAGGCGCTCCTCGTCCACGCCCAGCGCGACGGCGTCGAGTTGGACACCGGCCTGCGCCCCGAGATCAACGGCCACGCGCCAGCCCTGCCGCACCGCCGCCTCGCCCCCGGCCAGCCGGAACGGCCGCAGGTGCGCCAGGCGCTCGTAGCCGCGCAGGTCGCCCAGTAGCACTTCCCCACCCCAGACCGTCCCGTCCGGGCCCCACCCCGTACCGTCGAAGCAGAGGCCCAGGGCCGGCTCGGTCCGCTGCGCGTCGGCGAGGCAGGCGGCCAGGTGTGCGTGGTGATGCTGCACGCCGACCAGCGGAAGGCCGTCCGCAACGGCGCGGTGGAGGGCGTAGTGGGTCGACAGGTAGTCGGGGTGCAGGTCGTGCGCCAGCGCCTCCGGCCGCAGCTGCAGTAGGCGCTCGAAGTCCGCGATGCCCGTCTCGAAGCTGGCCAGCGCCGGCTCGTTCTCCAGTTCGCCAATGTGCGCCGAGAGGATCGCCTCGCCGCCCCGTGTTAGGCAGAAGGTGTTCTTCTGCTGCGCCCCGACCGCCAGGACGACCGCGTCGCCGGGGCCGTCGAGCGCGATGGGCAGCGGCGCATAGCCGCGCGACCGCCGCAGCGGCAGTAGCCGGTCGCGCCAGACGCGGACGACGCTGTCGTCGCAACGACGCTCGATCGGTCGGTCGTGGCTGACGACCAGGTCCGCCACCGGCCCGAGCCGCGCCGCCGCGTCCGCGTCCTCGTAGGCGATCGGCTCGTCGCTCAGGTTGCCCGAGGTCATCACCAACGGGCCGTCCCAGGCCGTCAGCAAGAGATGGTGCAGCGGCGTGTAGGCCAGCATCAGGCCGACGGTCGGCTGCCCCGGCGCCACACCGAGCGCCAGGTCCGCCGCAGGCCGGCGCACGAGCAGCACGATCGGCGCCGCCGGTGACGTGAGCAGCTCCGCCTCGGCCGCCGAGACCTCGGCCAGTGCCTGCGCCGCGTCAAGGTCGCGGACCATCACCGCCAACGGCCGCGCCTCCCGCTGCTTGCGTGCTCGCAACCGTGCGACCGCGTCTTCGGAGCGCGCGTCGCAAGCCAGGTGGTAACCGCCCAGGCCCTTCAAGGCGACGATCTGGCCGGCTGCAAGGGCCTGCACCGCGGTCTCAAGTGCCACCGACAGTCGTGGACCACACACCGGGCACGCCGTCGGCTGGGCGTGGAAGCGGCGGTCGCCGGGGTCGTCGTACTCGCGCTGGCAGGCGGCGCAGAGCATCAAACTGGCCATCGTCGTGCCGGCGCGGTCGTACGGCAGCTCGCGGATGATCGTCAACCGCGGCCCGCAATGGGTGCAGTTGAGGAACGGGTAGCCGTGGCGACGATCGTCCGGATCGAACAGCTCGCGCCTGCACTTGTCGCAAGTCGCCAGGTCCGGCAAGATCCAGGCGCTCGCCTCACCCGCGCTGGCACTGGCCAGGACCTCGAAACCGCGCGTTCCGCTCGGCGCACAGCTCTCCTGGCGCCAGTGGTCGATGTAGCCGGGCGCGGGCAGCTCAGCGCGCAGTCGCTGGGCGAACGTGGCCAGGGCCTCGACCCGACCTTCAACCTCGATCGCGGCGCCCAGCAGGTCGTTGCGCACCCAACCGGCCAGGCCCAGTTCGGTGGCCAAGCGGTAGACGAACGGCCGGAAGCCGACCCCCTGCACCAAGCCCCGTGCCTGCACCGCCCAGCGCTCGACGTTGTCTGCCACGCCCTCGATTGTACCCCCAAAGACACCGGGCCCACCTTGCGGCGGGCCCGGTGCGGAGGATGATTGCGATGTGGACTAGAAGTGCCAGCGACGGACCGCGACGACCTCCCACTCGGCGTCGGTCCCTTCGCGCGGCGCCGCGATGACCTCCAGCCGATGCCCGGGTTCCAGGTCGTGGTCCACGGCGTAGTGCGCCGGCAGGCTGAGGGTCAGCCCCTCGCGGGTACTCAGCTCGACCCGCTCGTCGGTGCAGGCAACAACCCGCGCGACGAGTCCGTGCCAAGCGAGGATCGCCGACAGTTGCGCGTCGCGCCGTGAGTTTGCACCACCAGGACCGACGAGCAGACGCACATGCAGCCGCGCGCCGTCGCGCAGCCCCATCTCGCGCACCATGCGCGGCGTGACGCACGCCAGGTCGCCGAGGTCGGTGTAGACAACGCCACCACCGTCATCGGTGAGGGTGAGTGTGGCCAGACCGCCGTAGATGCGAGGCGGCCGATCGTTAACCGCGCCAACGCCGGCCAAAGGCGATGGGCGGGCCAGTTCAGTGGCCATAGCCGTATGACTCCTTCGACGGGCACGTGAGCGAACCGATGAAAGCACCCGTCTCTCGAGTTATTGACACCTGGCGCGGCGAGGACGTTACGATTCTATGACAACTCGTCCTCCGCCACCTGCCGACGGTGCCAGTCCGTGTCCCAGAGGCAGAAGTTACGCTCGCGGAACGGATGCTCGGCGATGGCGTCCTCGTTCAGCGTGACGCCCAGCCCTGGCCCGCTGGGCAGCGGGAAGCAGCCGTCGGCCGGGTCGACTTGGGGGAGCCCCTCCGCAACGCCGGCGACCCAGGCGTCCGTGAAGTCGTTGAAGTACTCCTGGATCTTGAAGTTCGGCAGCGTTGCGTCGAGATGGAGGCAGGCCGCCGTGCTGACTGGCCCGCCGACATTGTGCGGCGCAACCATCATGTAGCGCACCTCGGCCATCGCCGCGAGCTTCTTCCCTTCCAGCAAGCCGCACGAGTTGGTGATGTCGGGCTGGATGATGTCACAGGCCTGCGTCTCGAACAGTTCGCGGAACTCCCACTTGTTGACCAGCCGCTCGCCGGTGGCCACGGGGATGGTGATGCCGGCGGCCGCCTTGGCCAAGGCGCGGGTGTTGTCGGGCGGCACGGGCTCCTCGACCCAGCTCGGCTCGAACGGCTCCAGCTCGCGGGCGATGGCGATCGCCTGGTGCGGGGCGAAGCGGCCGTGCATCTCGATGAGGATCTCGACCTCCGGCCCGACTGCGTCGCGCACGGCGGCGACGATGTCCAGGGCCAGCAGCTTCTCCGCCCGCTCCAGCTCGTACCAGCCCGCGCCGAACGGGTCGAGCTTAAGGGCGCGGTAGCCCCGCGCGGTGACGCGGCGCGCGGCCGCGGCGAAGTCCTCCGGTTTGCGCTCGACGGTGTACCAGCCGTTGGCATAGGCCTTGATGCGCTGACGCATCGGCCCGCCCAGCAGGTTGTAGACCGGTTGGTCACAGGCGCGGCCGATGATGTCCCAACAGGCCATCTCCACCAGCCCGATGCCGCAGCTCGCGACGACGCCCGCGCGCACGAAGTCGTCGCGGAACATGCGCGCGACCAGCGCCTCGGTGGCAAAGGGGTCGTGGCCGATGATGTGCCGATGCTTGGCCGAGGCCAGGTAGGCCAGCAGGTCCGCGGTGCGGTTGGGCAGGCGGCACTCGGCGACGCCGGTCAGGCCCTCGTCGGTATGGACCTTCACGAAGGTCAGGTCGCGCCAGGCGGTCGACATGGCCAAGGTCTCAACATCAGTGATGCGCATCGGCAGGCTCCGGGGCCGATTGTTGGCCGCCACGGGCCGCGCGTCAAGCCGTGCCAAAATGCGACCGGTGGCGCGGACCTGGGTCCGGCCACCGGTCGCGCGTACCCTGCGGCGTGGCTAGCGCCCGCAGCAGAACTTGTACTTCTTCCCACTGCCGCAGGGGCACGGCTCGTTGCGGCCGACCTTCTCGACGGTCACCGTCTGCGTGCGCGCTGGCTGCTCGCCGCCGCGGGCCTGGCCGCCGCGC
>DHNJ01000152.1:0-827 GCA_002409445.1 Armatimonadetes bacterium UBA5419
CGGCCTGGCCGCCGGCGTCGACGGCGCGGCCCACCGCGGCGCGCTGCGCGGCGGCGGCTACACCGCCGGCGTCCTGGGCACCGGCGTCGACCGCGTCTACCCCGCCAGCCACCGCGAACTGGCCGCCCAAGTCCAGATCGACGGCGGCCTACTCAGCGAGTTCGCCCTCGGCGCCCAGCCTCAGGCCCGCCACTTCCCCCAGCGCAACCGGATCATCTCCGGCCTGGCCCAGGTCATTGTCGTGGTCCAGGCGCCGGCCCGCTCGGGCGCGCTCAACACGGCGCGCTACGCCGGCGAGCAGGGCCGCGATATCATGGCTGTCCCCGGCCAGATCACCGACGGCCGCCACGACGGCTGTCACGCGCTGATCCGTGACGGCGCCCGCCTTTTGCGCGATGTTGATGATATCCTCGAGGTGTTGGGTGTCGCTCGCGACCTGACCGGCGCGCGACCGATGCTGCGCCAAGAGACCGCTCCGGCCACACCGCCGGCCGACCTGGCCCCGGCCGAACAGGCGGTGCTCGGCGCGCTCGGGCTGAGCCCGCTCGGTCTCGACGATCTGCTCGAGACGGTTGCCTTCTCGACACCTGAGGTACAATCGGCGCTCGTGACGCTCGAGATCGCTGGCCTGGCGACCCGCCTGCCAGGCGGCAGCTACGTGCGCACAACCTAAGCCGGACGCTCACCGTGCGGCTGCTGGGGTAAGGATTCCATGGCAAAATCGCTCATCATCGTCGAGTCCGCGGCCAAGACCAAGACCATCGCGGGGTTCTTGGGCCCGGAATACCAACTGCTCGCCTCGCTCGGCCACGTCCGCGACCTGCCGG
>DHNJ01000152.1:1087-3491 GCA_002409445.1 Armatimonadetes bacterium UBA5419
GACCCGGACCGCGAGGGCGAGGCCATCGCCTGGCACCTGCAAGAGGCGCTCGGGCTGAAAGAAGCGCTGCGCATCGAGTTCAACGAGATCACCCGCGCCGCGGTCGAACGCGCTCTCGAGCACCCGCGCCCGCTGGCCATGGACCGCGTCAACGCCCAGCAGGCTCGCCGCGTGCTCGACCGGCTCGTCGGCTACAAGCTCAGCCCGCTGCTCTGGCGCAAGGCCAAGAACGCTCGCTCGGCCGGCCGTGTGCAGTCGGTCGCCGTGCGGCTAATCGTCGAGCGCGAACGCGAGATCCGCGACTTCGTGCCGGTCGAGTACTGGCGCATCACCGCCCAAGTCCACCCCGCCGACCGCCCCGAGGCCATCTTCGAGGCCCGCCTGGACCGCATCGACGACGCTAAGTGGGAGATCGGCATCATCCCCGACCAGGCCGCCGCGGACGCCCTGACCACCGAGTTGCGCGCGGCCGACTGGCGCGTCGGTGATGTCGGCGAGCGCGCCAGCAAGCGCCAGCCGCTGCCGCCGCTGATCACCTCGACTCTCCAGCGCGACGCTAGCACTAAGCTTGGTTTCGGCGCCCGCCGCACCATGCGCGTCGCCCAGGACCTCTACGAAGGCCTGCCGCTGGGCGGCGGCGACCCGGTCGGTCTGATCACCTACATGCGTACGGACTCGACCCGCGTCGCCGACGAGGCGCGCACCGCCGCCCGCAGCCTGATCAGCGAGACCTGGGGCAAGGACTACGTCGGCCGCGGCAGCCGCGGGCGCACGGTCCGCGGGGCGCAGGAAGCCCACGAGTGCATCCGCCCCACCGACGTCGCCCGCCACCCCGACCTCATCGACCGCCTCCTGCCGGGCCGCGAGCATAGCGATGTGCGCCGGCTGTATCGCGTCATCTGGACCCGCTTCGTCGCGAGCCAGATGGCCGCCGCCGAGCTGTCAACGATGAGCGCCGAGCTGATCGCCGGTCGCTGCGGCTTCCGCGCCAGCGCGACCAAGGTCGTCTTCCCCGGCTACATGGCGCTCACCGGCCTGCCCGAGCGCGCCGCCGCCAAGCCGGCCGAAGGCGCCGACCCAGGCGAGGACTCGGCCGGCGGCGAGGACGACATGGGCCCCGAGCTGCCGACGCTGGCCGTCGGCGAGACCCTCGGCCTCGACGAGCTGCAGTCGAGCCAGCACTTCACCCAGCCGCCACCCCGCTACAGCGAGGCCAGCCTGGTCAAGGTCCTCGAGGAGCGCGGCATCGGCCGGCCCAGCACCTACGCGCCGATCCTCTCCACGATCACCGAGCGGCGCTACGTCAAGCTCGAGTCGCGCCGCTTCGTGCCCACGCCGCTGGGCGAGGCGGTCACCGACGCGCTGGTCGCCAACTTCCCGCAGGTCATGGATGTCGACTTCACGGCCACCCTCGAACGCCAGCTCGACGCGGTCGAGGACGGCAAGGCCGACTGGGTGCGAATGCTGCGCGAGTTCTACGAGCCGTTCGAGGCCGCGCTGGCCCAGGCCAACGAGAGCATGGAGTTCGTCCGCATCGAGCCGGTCGAGACCGAGCACGAGTGCCCCAAGTGCGGCGCCAAGATGCTCGAGCGCCAAGGCCGCTACGGGCCGTTCCTCGGCTGCTCGCGCTACCCCGAATGTGACGGTATCGTCAACCTCGGCCGCGACGGCAAGCCCAAGCCCCGCGTGCCCGCCCAGAAGACCGACGTCCCCTGCGAGAAGTGCGGCGAGCCGATGGTCCTGCGCCAGAGCCGGCGCGGCCCGTTCCTCGGCTGCTCGAAGTACCCCAAGTGCCGCGGCACCCGCCCGCTCGATGACGCCCTGCGCACCCAGCTCGAGGCCGCCGGCATCACCATCCCGCCCCCGCCCAGCCGCGAGCCCAAGAGCGAGGGCGAGGGTGAGGGCGAGGGCGGCAGCAGCTAGGACCGCGCCGCCATGGCCTTCCGCGTCGCGCTGCTCACCCTCGGCTGCAAGGTCAACCAGGCCGACTCGGAGGCGCTCGCCGCCGAGTTTGTCGAGGCCGGCTGCCACCTGGTCGAGCCGGACCAACCGGCCGACGCCTACGTCGTCAACACCTGCACGGTGACCCTCGTCGCCGACCGCAAGGCGCGCAAGCTCGTCCGCGGCGTGGCCAGCCCGAATCCAGACGCGCTGGTCGCCGTCTGCGGCTGCTACGCCGAGGGGCTCGGGCCGGCGCTGCTGGAGAAGCTGCCCGAGGTCGATGTCCTGCGCGGCACGAGCGACCGCGGCAGCCTACCTGCCGCCGTCCTGCTCGAGCTGCGCCGGCGCCAGGCGGCCGGGCTGCTCGCACCGCTCGACGGCCCGCTGGCCGCGCCCGAGCGCCGCGTGCGCGCGCTGCTCAAGGTCCAGGACGGCTGCTCACAGAGCTGCGCCTACTGCATCG
>DHNJ01000151.1:0-971 GCA_002409445.1 Armatimonadetes bacterium UBA5419
AGGGTCGCGGCGGCGGCTTGCTCAGCGGCGGTCGCGGCGTCCTCCGCGCGGCTGCGCAGGGCGGCCAGCGTCGCGGGCGCATCCGCCGGCAGCTTGCCGCCGGCTTCGGCGCTCAGCCGCGTCTGCCACAGCTGGACTTCGAGGGCCAACGGGGCGCCGTCCGCGACCTGTCCCGCGGCGGTCGCGGCGAGCGCGACGAGTGCCGCCAAGGCGACCCACCAGCCAGGTTTAGTGCAGCGCATCGTCCACCTCCGTCTCGGCCGTCGGTTCGGGATGCCCGGCCAGTAACTTGTTAAGCACCGGCGGTGCGGCGACCGAGGTGATCAGGATGACCGTGACGATGATGCTGTACAACCGCGGCTCGAACAGACCGAAGCTCGCGCCCAGGCTGGCGATGATGATGCCGACCTCGCCTTGGGGGACCATGCCCGTGCCCACAATTGCCGCCGAGCGCCGGCCCAAGTTGAGTGCGCCGAGCCCGCAGCCGAGCCCTTTGCCGACGACCGCCACGACCACCAGCGCCGCGACCGCCAGCAGCGCCCGGGCGTCGCCCAGCTGCCGCAGGTCTATCAGCGCGCCACTGACGACGAAGAAGAACGGGGCGAGCAGCGCCGCGATCGGCTTGGTTTGCTCCACCAGTTGATGCCGCTGGCGTGTCTCCGCGGCGATCATCCCGGCGAGGAACGCGCCGATGATCGCCGCGAGGTTGATCGCGTGCGCCGCCGCCGCTAGACCGAGGCAAATCGCCAAGACGATGGTCAGCGGTGAGAGCGGGTTGACCGGCCAATCGAGCGCGTTCGACGCGCGGCGCAGCACGAGGCCACCCAGGTACGCCACGAGGCCCACGAAGGCGACTGACTTGAGCGTGACCAGCGCGACACTGCCGAAGGTCGGCGTCGTCCCACCCTGGAAGGCCACGACCACGCCGAGCAGCAGCATCGCCAGGATGTCGTCGATGACCGCCGCGCCCA
>DHNJ01000151.1:1113-3998 GCA_002409445.1 Armatimonadetes bacterium UBA5419
GTCGATGACCGCCGCGCCCAGGATGACGCGGCTCTCGATGCGGCCCAGGGCGTTCTGCTCCTGCAGCACCCGCGCCGTGATGCCGACCGACGTCGCGACAAACGCGACGGCCACAAACAGCGACAGCTCCAGCCGAAAGCCCTGCGTCGCCGCCCAGCCGAAGGCGAGGCCGAACGGCAACAGGACCCCCAGCATGCCGACTCGGACGGCCGTCGCGCCCACGGCTCGAATGTCGGACAGGCGCGTTTCGAGCCCGACCTCGAACAAGAGGAAAATCGCCCCTAGCTCCGCGAGGATCTTCAACCCGGCGCTGGGATCGATCAGGCCGACCACCGAGGGCCCGAGAATGGTGCCCGCGAGGATCTCACCCACCACCGCCGGCAGCTTCACCCGCGAGGCAAGTTCACCGCCAATAAGCGCGGCAACATAGACCGTGAATAGAGCCAGGAGGATATCGGCTGCGTGGTGTGGGGCTTCGGGCATAGATCATCCTTGACGTTTTGGGAGCGGGAAGTGTCGCCCATGTTACCACGTGCTGCTTGCCAGCTCGAACATCCTCCGCCAAACACATTCGTGACGCCGCCGCCATGCACGCCTAATCGACGCGCGCCATAGTACTCGCATGGTGATAACGGCGGTCACAGTTGCGGGTGCTCTTTGCACACGCTACGATCCTAGATACGGCAGCATCACCACCTAAGGAGGACAAGATGCGCAGAACTAGCTCCCTGCTCAACGCCAGCCGGCGAAGCTCGTCGCGCCGTGCGTTCACTCTGATCGAGTTGCTGGTCGTGATCGCCATCATTGCGATCCTGGCCGCAATTCTGTTCCCGGTCTTCGCCAAGGCTCGCGAAAAGGCACGCCAGGCCTCGTGCCTCTCGAACCTAAAACAGATCGGCTTGGCCCTGATGCAGTACGCCCAGGACTATGACGAGACCTATCCTGCCTGGCAGGACTTCCACATCTCCTGGGACTGGAAGGACAACTGGCAGGCAAAGATCGGCCCGTACGTGAAGAACGGTGACGTCGCCAACTTCACCGCGCTGCGCAACCACAGCGGCATCTGGCGCTGCCCGTCGGTCGAGGGCTGGAAGAGCGGTACCGACACCTGGTGGCTCTGCTCCTACGGCATGTCGATGGCGGTGGCCTACAGCTATCCGATCCGCTGGTCCGCCGGCGGCTCGCCTTACTACGGCCGGCCGGCCAGCCTCGGCGGCATCGGCCCGCTGACGATGGCCAAGCTGGACAACCCCGCCAACACCATCTTCGCGGGCGAAGGCGGTAACTCGGGACGGCTCGACGTGCCCTGGAACCAGCGCCTCTACACCTACGAGGTCACCTACGGCTACGGCCCCAAGAACAACGCGTGGGAGCAGCCTGACCGGCACACCGGCGGCAGCAACTACCTGTTCGCCGACGGCCATGTCAAGTGGCTCAAGGCCGAGGAGGTCTACCCGTTCAGCGACCTGCCGGCCGCCTGGCGCGCGGGCATGAAGTACTTCGCGCTCGACCCTGGCGAGGCCGAGGCCATCCGCGTCCACGGCGGCCTGTAAGCCTCCGACCCGGCGCCCCACCGCCTCCCGAGCACCCACTGGGAGGCGGTGGCCATTTGGGGCCCTCGGCACAGCAGGTGACGCCCGGCGCTTGGCGTACGCGCAGGCAGGAGCGACCCATGTCGCCACTAGCTCTGCTCGCCCTCGCCACCCTTGCCACGCCCGCGCCACCGCCAGTCGTGGCCAACGATGCCTTCGAGCTGCACGCCGCGCTGGTCGACGGGCAGCCGCAACTGGTCCTCCGCGACCTGCGCACCGGCCGCACCATCGCCGACGGCCCGACCGTCTACCGTGCGGTGACGCTCGATGGCCGCGCGCTCGGCCTGACCCAGGCCCGCGTCGACAGCGCGGCCGGCCGCCTGACCGTCCACGGCCGGCTCGGTGACCTGGCCGTCGAGCAGACGTTCGTCGCGCCGGCCGCCGGCGACTGGGTCGAGGAGCATCTGCGCCTGACCAACGTCGGCGGCGCGCCGGTCGAGCTGCGCGACCTGGTCATCGGCCTGACCCGCGCCGCCGCCGACCTCGGCGCCGACCGCTTCGCCGCGATGCCGCTGCGCCGCCGCGCCGACCGGCTCGAGGCGCAGGACTACAGCACCGCCCAGATCCTGACCGAACCCGGCTGGGAATACCGTCACAACGCCGCCTTCAGCCGCCCCAAGTCCGCCCCCGCGCCGCACTACTTCGCCGAGGGCTGGGTCTGGGCGCATGGCACCGAGCTGGTCGCCATCTACAGCCACGCGGCCGAGGTCATGCGCTGGAGCGTCGTCGCCCCCGAGGGCGCGGACCGGCTGCGCTTCGGCGGCCTGAGCATGGTCTCCGGCCAGCCCGACGCCCTGGCCAGCCTGCCCGCCGGCGCCAGCCTCGACCTTGGCGTCACCCGCTACGTCTCGCTGCGCGGGGGCTGGGCCGACGCCGCGGCCGTCTACCGCGCCTGGCTCGACAGCCTCGGCTACCGCTTCCCCGCCGACTTCGACCCGCCGGTCCACTGGGAGCAGCTGTACGACATGGAAGGCGACTGGAACGACCGGCCCCGGCGCTACACCCTCGCCAAGCTCGAACTGCAGGCCCAGCAGGGCGTCGCCTACCACACCGAGGCGCTCTATCTCGACCCCGGCTGGGACACGACCTTCGGCTCGCTGCTCTGGGGCCGGTGGCTGGGCACGCCGGCCGGCTACGTGACCGACCTCGCCGCGCGCCACGGCCTGAAGACCTCGCTCCACTGCCCGCTCGCGCCCTGGTCGACCACGCCGGGCATGGGCATGGGCCCCGTGAATACCGCCGACTGGCCCGCCGCCGCGCTGCGCCAGCCGCCCGACCTGGCCGCGCCGGACG
>DHNJ01000048.1:0-501 GCA_002409445.1 Armatimonadetes bacterium UBA5419
ACAACTAGGTGGTCCCGGGCAGCCCGCGCCACGTTGCGATCGCGCCGCGATCAGGCCCTTGACCACGCCCCGCTTGCCCTCGCTCGTGGTCGTACTAAGATGACCGGGGGAGAGCCGCGATGCCCGATCTTTACGATGCGACCCGCGAGGTGCTGTTGACAATCTTGCAGATTCCCAGCGCCGCCGGGCGGGAGGCGGATCTGGCGGCGTGGGTGCGGGAGCATCTGGCCGGGCTCGGTCTGAGCGTCGAGACCGATGACTGCCACGAGCGGATCGGGGGCAACTGCGGGAACCTGCTGGTGCGGATCCCGGGGACGGTTGACGCGCCGGCGATCTTTTTCAACAGCCACCTTGACACGGTTGAGCCGACCGACGGACTGACGTTGGTCATCGACGGCGACGAGGTGCGCACGGACGGGACGACGATCCTCGGCGGAGACGACAAGACCGGGGTCGCGGCGATCCTGGTCGGCGTCGCCGCGGCGCTCGAGGCGGGGCTGC
>DHNJ01000048.1:679-933 GCA_002409445.1 Armatimonadetes bacterium UBA5419
CGCGGCGCTCGAGGCGGGGCTGCCGCGGCCGCCGATCGAGGTGCTGTTCACGGTGCAGGAAGAAACCGGCCTGTGCGGGGCGAAGGCGCTCGATCCGGCTTGGTTGACGGCGCGGCGTGGGTTTGTGCTGGACCACGGGGTGCCGGTTGGCGAGCTGGTCGTCTCGGCGCCGAGCCAGACGAGCCACGAGATCGTCTTTCGCGGCCGCGCGTCGCACGCCGGCGTGGCGCCGGAGGAGGGGCTGAACGCGATCG
>DHNJ01000048.1:1175-5861 GCA_002409445.1 Armatimonadetes bacterium UBA5419
AGCGGCGGGCGGGCGACCAACATCGTGCCCGACGAGTGCCGGCTGCAGGCCGAGGTGCGCAGCCGCGACGCGGCCAAGCTCGAGGCCCAGGTGGCGCACCTGCGTGCAGTCTGCGAGCAGACGGCGGCGGAGTGGGGCGCGGGCCTGGAGTTCGGGCGGACCGACGTCTACGAGGCGTTCCGCATCGCCCGCGACGAGCCGGTGGCCCAGATCGCCGAGGCGGCGGTGCGCGCGGCGGGCCTGGAGCCGAGTTGGGTCGAGGGCGGCGGCGGCAGCGACGCGAACATCTTCTGCGCGGCGGGCCTGCGCTGCCTGATCGTCTCGTGCGGCGAGCGCGACGTGCACACGCACCAGGAGTGGTGCAAGGTCTCGGACGTGGCCGCGGCGGCGCGGCTGGTCTATGAACTGGTCGGCGCGGCGGCCCAGGCGGGCTAGCGCTCGGGCGTCTCTTCGACCAGCGCGAAGCAGTTGTGCGCGTGGATGCTTTCCTCGTTTTCGCTCTCGACGCGGTACCAGGTCAGCCGCTCGTCCTCGCGCAGTTTGGCGGTTAGGTCGCGGACCATGTCCTCGACAAACTTCGGGTTTTCGTAGGCCCGCTCGGTGACCCATTTCTCGTCCGGTCGCTTGAGCAGCGGGAAAACCGGGCAGCTGGCCTGCGACTCGACGAGTTCGATCATCTCTTCGAGCCAGATCGGCCGGCGGCTGCGCCACTGGAGGGTGACCATGCTGCGTTGGTTGTGCGCGCCGTAGTCGCTGATCTCCTTGGAGCAGGGACAGAGGGTGGTCACCGGGACGACGACCGTGGACTTGGTGCGCAAGTGGTCGGTGGCGTCGAGGCTGGCGGTGATCGCGCAGTCGTAGGCCTGCAGGCCGACCTGGCCGGTGACCGGCGCGGGGCGGGCGAAGAAGAGGGGGAACTCGAGCTCCAGGTAGGCGTCCGCGGCCTCGAGGTGCTCCTTCATGCGGGCCAGCACGGTGCGCAGGTTGTTGATGTCTAGCGCGTCGCGGAACTCGTTGAGGACCTCGACGAAGCGGCTCATGTGCGTACCCTTGAACGAGCCGTCGAGACTGACGTACATGTTGACCAGGGCCGCGGTGACCGTCGGGCCGGCGCCGCGCTGGAGCAGGGTCAGCGGGTAGCGCAGCCGGCGGATGCCGACTTTATTGATCGCAATATCGCGCGGGTCGTGGCTGGATTGCAGATCCGCCAAAGGTTGGCTCGTGGTTACGGACATGGGTACTACTCGTCTTCCTCTCAGTTTGGCCCGCCCGGGGGTTCCGTCAAGTCGGCTAGCTCCGACTCCGGCGGCGCGGCGACGCGGCGCGGCTGTCGGCCCCAGAGCCACCAGCCGACCGGCAGCGCCAGCAGCGTGCTGAGCCAGGCGGCGTGGAAGGTGCGCAGCAGCGACTGGCTGAGCGGCGTGTGCAGGTGGCAGAAGGTGTTGAACGTGCCGACCAGGCCGACCATGCCGAGCACCAGTAGCGGCCCAGCCCACTGGCGCTGACGCCAGACGATGGCCAGCGCGGCGAGCAGCAGCGCCGGGTCGCCGAGGAGGAACTCCTTGGTCCGCGGGCGGGCGCGGAAGACGTGCTCGAGCAGGGCGCGGAAGCGCAGCTCGAGCGCGGAGACATCGGCGCCTTCGTTGCCCGAGCGGAGCAGCATCAGCGCGAGAGCCAGGAACGCCGCCGCGCCGAGCAGCAGGTAGCCGGTGCTGACCGGCTGGTTCCAGAGCGTGGCCAGGCGCGCGCGCAGCGTCGGCCGGTCGGCGCCCGGCGCGCCGAAGCCGATGGTGACCAGCGCGACGATCGCCAGCAGCGGCACGAGGTGGGCCAGCTTGACCCCGGCGAAGCTCTTCGCGGCGAGGTAGTAGGCGGTCGAACCGAGCAGCCCCGCGGCGACCAGCCCGCCCAGGACGACCAGCGCGAGGCTGCCCCAGAGCGCGCCGACCGCGCCCCAGACCGTGCGCGGGCGGTTGGCGGCAAAGGCGGTGTAGAGCAGCCAGCCGGCGAGCGTGGGGTAGGCCAGGCCGGCGAGCAGGGCCACGGCGCTGTTGTGCGCGCCCGGCGCGACGAGCCACAGGGCGGCCGTCAGCAGGCCCAGCGCGAGCCACCAGGTGAGCCACAGCCGCGGCCGCCAGGCGCCGCCCAGCCAGGCCAGCAGCCAGGCGCTGGGGCCGACGACGCCGAGCAGCCCGAGCAGCAGCGAGAGCCACGGCGCGGGGCCGGTGACCGGCAGCGGCGTGGCGTGGCCCAGCCCATAGCCATAGCCGGCCAGCCGCTCGCGAAGGTCGCCGAAGAAGGTGGCCGCCTCGGCCACCGGGTCGGTGCTGGGGCCGCTGGGCAGGCGGACGAGCAGCAGGCGGATGCCGCGTTCGACCACCGCGCGGCGGTAGCGTTCGAGCAGCGCGTCGGTGGTCAGCCGCGCGATCTCGGGCGCGGAGATGCCGTGCACGCGGAGGTAGGCCCGCGCCGGCTGGCCCGGCGTGCCGGCGAGCAGCTTGGCCGCCAGCTGCTCCTCGCCGCGCTGGGCGCCAAACTCGACGCGGCCCCAGACCAGCGAGCGCGCGGCGAGCGAGGCGGCGGTGGTCGGGATCAGGTCGCGGAAGCCGAGCACCTGGTCGCCGCCAAAGATGACCAGCCGGGCGTCGTCGCGACTCATCTCCGTGACGATAGCTTGGACATCGGCGGACCCCAGGCCGCTGGAGTTGCGCGGGCGGAGGACCAGCTCGAGGCCGGCCTGCTGGACGGCCGTGATGGCGGCGGCGTCGAAGCCAACGCCCACGTCGAGCAGCGCGGCGAGCGGCTGGTCGAACAGGTAGCGCTGGCCGTCGAAGGCGCTGCCGCTGTAGCGGACACGCAGCTCTTCGAGCGCGTCTTGGCCGGCGGGGGTGACAACGTTGAGGCGGACACCCCCGTTCAGCGGCGCGGCGACCACGTCGCCCGCGGTCAGCAGGTCGCGCAGGCCGCGCTCGTCGAGGGCGACCGCGCCGAGGCCGGCAGCCTGCCAGGTGGCGAGCGCCGCGCGCAGCGACATGCCGCCGAAGGCCGCGGCGGTGGCCAGCTCGTCGTAGGCGGCGCCGAGGGTGACGGTGCGGTGATCGCGCTCGAGCTGCCAGCGGGCGCGGGCGGGGATCAGGGCGAGAAGCAGGGCCGCGAACAGGGGCCAGACGAGCCATCGAACAGCGCTGCGCTGGTTGGACACGTGCCTCTCCTTGTGCTATTCTGATCGCCGG
The DNA here is from genome assembly GCA_002409445.1 of Armatimonadetes bacterium UBA5419. GTDB lineage: Bacteria > Armatimonadota > UBA10988 > UBA10988 > UBA10988 > UBA10988. The sequence continues at coordinate 4,409 of DHNJ01000048.1, forward strand.
TGGAGGCCCGGCAAGCCATGTTTCGCAAGCTAATCTTGGTGGCCTTAGCGCTGACCCTAGCGAGCCTAGCCCAAGCCCAGGACCCGGACCCGCGGCTCGTCATCGATCTGCGAAATCATAACACGGCCGAATTGCATGCGCGGGGCCAAGAGCGGGCGCTCATGGCCTCCGGCACGCTGACCAAGGCCGGCTCCGACGCGCTGCTGACGTTCGCCGCACAGACGCGGGCGTCGACGGTCTTCGTTGATCTGCCGGAACTCACTGGAACGGTCGGGCCGAGGGTCCTCAGCCAGTTCCGCTGGCGCGAGTTCCTCGGCCGGCTGCATCGCCAGGGCCTTCAGGTGTACGCCATTGCGCCGCATGCGACGCCGCAGACCCGGTATTCCAGCCTGGTCGCCGCGCTCGACTACGTGGTCGGATTCGGTCAATTGGGCCTACCGGGCGAGAGTTTCGATGGCTTGCTCATCCCTGACCCTGGCTTCACGGCGCCGCGGACCTCGTCCCAGGAGGATTTTGCCGGGCCTGAGACGGGCACCAGCCTGGGCATGGGCACTGATTTCCCCGAGGGTGCGCCACGCCCGCTCGATGCTGGTGCGGGGTCGGAGGTCATCAGTCACCTGAACTCGCTGCTGCGTTTCCGCAATTACTATGAGACGCGCTACCCTGACCTGCCGCTGAAGATCGGTGCCGCCCTACCGGTCTGGTTGACCGGTCGCTTGTACTGGGGTGGTAGCAACGAGCCGGCGTTCAGTCATTTCCTCCGTTTTGCTGATTTCCTCGTGGGCAACAACGTGCCCTTCAGTACGGCTGACATCGGCAGTGCCTCCCGCGCGATCCTCGCCGAGGCGGGTGCGGCCCAGGTGCCGGTCTACTTGCAGCTCGAAGTGCGCCCGGTGACCACCACCTCCAACGTGGACGCCGCGGTGGTCATGCGCTCGCTGCACGGCCGCGACCAATTGTTCGTCGAGCAGCTGATGTCCGACGTGATCTCGCAGTTTGGCGACCTGCCCGGGCTCGGTGGCTTCGTCATCAACGACTGGATCCACTACCGCGCGATGCCAACCGTGCGCAGCATGGATCCGGCAACTGTGCCCGCCGCACCCATCATCGGGCCCCGCTCGTCCTGGTGGCGCTAGGCTTGACCCGCCGAGCGCTAGTTCTGGCCCTGCTCTGGGCGCTGGTCAACGCCGCCGCCGCGCAGACCGCGCTGACCCCGCGCCGCCCGCACCTACCGCCTCTCGCCGAGGAGACCCTCCGCGCCCAAGTCGAGGACGGCGCGCCGCTGAGTGGGCTGGGTGACCTGGGCAATCGAGGCGACCTGGATGGCGACGCCCTGCCGCCGCCGCCGCCCGGCATGACGCTGCCGGACTCCGTGCCGCGCCGGGGTACCGCGCGGACGCCGGCACCGGCGGGCAGCTCATGACGGCGGCAGTTCGCAAGGTCAAACAGCAGG
>DHNJ01000267.1:0-245 GCA_002409445.1 Armatimonadetes bacterium UBA5419
GCATACTTAACCTAGGAGGCGGTGGGTTGTGAGTGTGGGCTGGTGGGCGGGGTTGGTGGGGCTGGTGGCGACGTTGAGTGCCCAGCCGCGGACCTGCACGCTGGTCGCACTGGGTGATGTGCAGCTGGGGCGCGGCACGTCGCGGGCGATCGCGCGGCATGGGGCAGTGGGGATGTGGGCGGGGATCGACGACCTGCTGGCCGATGCCGACTTGCGCGTGGCCAACCTCGAGTGTCCGGTGACCT
>DHNJ01000267.1:376-4457 GCA_002409445.1 Armatimonadetes bacterium UBA5419
CCAGTTATCAGTTTTTTCAACCTCGAGTGTCCGGTGACCTGCGTGGGCCGGCCGGTGGACAAGAAGTACTGTTTCCGCGCCGACCCGAGCCGGGCCAAGGCGGTCTTGCGCGCGGGCGGGATCGACGTGGTCAGTCTGGCCAACAACCACACGCAGGACTGGGGGCCGCGCGGGCTGGCCGAGACGCGGCGCTGGCTGAATGCCTGGGGCATCACCACCGCCGGCGCGGGGCAGGGCGAGGTGGCGGCGGCCGGGGTGCGGGTGCGGGTGGTCCGCGGGCTGCGGGTGGGCTTTGTCGGCTACAGCGAGTGGGTCATGCAGCCCGCGCAGCCGGGCCCGGCGCACGCCCATCTGGCGCGGCTGAACGAGGCGACCCTGGCCGCCGAGATCGCCGCGGCCAAGGCGCGGGTCGACTGCCTGGTGGTCAGCCTGCACTGGGGCCAGGAGTACCAGGCGCGGCCCAGCGCACGGCAGCAGCGGCTCGGCCGCGCGGCGATCGACGCGGGCGCGGACCTGGTCCTGGGCCACCACCCGCACGTTGCCCAGCCGATCGAGACCTACCGGGGCAAGCCGATCGTCTACAGCCTGGGCAACGCGATCTTCGACCGCGAAGGCAGTGCGCGCTGGTCGAACGGCTTGGTGGTGCGGCTGGAGCTGGGGCGGGACCGCGCGCGGGTGGTCGACAAGAAGGGGATTTGGACCCGCGCCGGCCGGCCCGTACGGCGGTAGTCGCGGGTCGCCAGACTGTGTTATATTGACCGCGTGGGCCGGGTGGCCGCACGGAGGAGTGAGCCGTGGCAGTGCGAGTCGGATTCATTGGCACGGGCGGGATCGCCGGGGCGCACCGGCGCGCGCTGGCGCAGATCGCCAACGCCCAGATGGTCGCGTTCTGCGACACGGACGAGACGCGGGCCCAGACCGCGGCGGCCGAGCACGGTGGTCAGGCCTACACGGACTACCGCGCGATGCTCAGCGACGCGGCGTTGGACGCGGTTTACATCTGCTTGCCGCCGTTCGCCCATGGCGAGTACGAGGACGCGGTGATCGATGCGGGGCTGCCGTTCTTCATCGAGAAGCCGATCGACATCGATTTGGCGCGTGCCGAGCGCACCGCGGCGCGGGTCGCGGAGCGCGGGCTGATCACCGGCGTCGGCTACCACTGGCGGCACATGGACTGTGTCGACTGGCTGCAGCAGGAGATCGGCGGGGCGCCGATCGGCCTGGCGCTAGGCTACTGGCTGGGCGGCACGCCGGGGGTCTGGTGGTGGCGCAAGTGGGAGACGTCGGGCGGCCAAATGGTCGAGCAGACGACCCACGTGATCGACCTGGCGCGCTACTTCCTGGGCGAGGTCAAGTCGGTCTACGCCAGCTACGCCTACTACCGCATGGCCGAGAAGATGGAGGGCCTCGATGTGTCCGACGCGGGCACGGCGACGCTGACCTTCGCCTCGGGCGCGGTGGCCCAGATCTCGACCAGCTGCGCGCTCGAGCGGGCGGGGCAGGTCGGCCTCGAGCTGCACTATGGCGGCTCGGTCGCGACGATCGACGGCAACTCGGCGACGATCCGCGGCGGGGCGTACGACGAGCCGGCACGGCGCGAGAATCAGACCAACCCGACGGTCGTCGAGGACCAGTTCTTTATCGATGCGGTGGACGGTTCGGGCTCGCCCGAGCTGATTCGCTCGCCCTATGCTGACGCGCTGAAGTCGCTGCGCGTGTCCCTGGCCATGAACGACAGTGCCCGCACGGGCGCGGTGATCGAGCTCTAAACCATGTTCCAAAAGAACCAAACGGACCTGCGCAAGGATATCTGCGAGATCGGCCGGCGCGTCTGGCAGCGCGGCTATGTGGCCTACAACGACGGCAACATCTCCATCCGGCTCGACCAGAATCACGTGCTGGCGACGCCGACGGGCGTCTCGAAGGGCTTTCTGTCGCCCGACATGCTCTGCGTGGTCGACCTCGAGGGGCGGCAGATCGACGGGCATCTGAAGGTCAGCTCCGAGATCCTGATGCACCTGACGATGTACCGCGAGCGCTGCGATATCGGCGCGGTGGTCCACGTCCATCCGCCCTACTGCACGGCCTTCGCGGTCGCCGGTGAGGCGCTGGACCAGCCGACGCTGCCCGAGTTCGTGGTCGCGTTGGGCAAGGTGCCGCTGGCGCCGTACGGCGCGCCGAGCACGCCCGAGCTGGGCGAGACGGTGCTGCCGTACGTCAAGGACCACGACGTGTTCTTGCTGGCCAACCACGGCGCGCTGGCCCTGGGCAGCGATGTCTACGAGGCGTACCATCGGATGGAGACCCTCGAGCAGTCGTCGATGATCATGTTCCTGGCCCGCATGCTGGGCCGCCAGAACGTGATCCCCTCGGCCGACCTGGGGCATCTGGAGTCGATGCGCGAGCGGATGGGCCTGACCTTCCCCCGCGACTGCCTGACCTTCCCGCCGGGCAGCAGTTCGCCGGTGCGGCGGCAGACGGAGGTCGACGAGGCGCAGATCGAGGCGGTCGTCCGGCGCGTGGCCGAGCGGCTGATCCAAGAGATGGGGCGCGAGGGCGGCAACTAGGTTCGAGTGGTAAGGTACCAAGATGAGGAGAGCGGCGGTGGCCCAGGAATCTCTAGGCATGATCGAAGTGGTCGGCTTGGTGCCGGCCCTGGCGGCGGGCGATGCGGCGGCCAAGGCGGCCAACGTGAGCCTGTTGCCACTGACCAAGTCGCCCGGACGCGGGTTGGTCACGGTCTATGTGAGCGGCGAAGTGGCCGCGGTCTCGGCCGCGGTAGAAGCGGGTGCGGCGGAAGCGCGGCGCGTGGGCACGTTGGTCTCGACCCACGTCATCGCCCGGCCCTCGACCCAGCTGGCCAATGTCGTGCCCGGCGCCAAGCCGGGACCGGCGGCGAGCTAAGACAACCATATTGCGAAGGTAGGAGAAGAGACGATGGCTGGTGAAGCGCTGGGTCTGATCGAGACCCGTGGCTTGGTCGGGGCGATCGAGGCGGCTGACGCGATGGTCAAGGCGGCCAATGTCGACCTGGTCGGCAAGGAGCAGATCGGCGGCGGTTTCGTGACGGTCATGGTGCGCGGCGATGTCGGCGCGGTCAAGGCCGCGACGGACGCCGGCGCCGCGGCGGCGCGCAAGGTGGGCGAGCTGCTCAGCGTGCACGTCATCCCGCGCCCGCACGACGAGTTGGCCAAGATTCTGCCCGGCGGCTAAGGCTGCCGACTCCATGCCACCCGTCGTCGCGCACCTCGCGGCGACGGGCGGCCCTGGGCCTAGGCTCCGCCACCCCGTGGCGCGGGCCGCTCGCCCGTAGGTGGTCCCATGCCCGACCCACAGGACATGCTCGCCCGCTTGACCGCGCCGGACCTGGTCGCGCGGCTGACCGGCGAGGTGCTCGCCGAACTGCGCGGCGACTTCGAGCCGATCCCCATCGGGATCTCGGCGCGCCATGTCCACTTGTCCCGCGAGCACTGTGACGTGCTCTTCGGGCCGGGCTATGAGCTGACCGTCTACCGCGAGCTGTACCAGCCCGGCTTCTACGCGGCCAACGAGATGGTGACCCTCGTCTCGCCCCGCGCCGCGCTGCACAACGTGCGCATCCTGTTCCCCCTGCGGCCCGCCAGCCAGGCGGAGATCACTCGCTCCGAGGCGTTCGCGCTGGGCATTCGCCCGCCGCTGCGCCTGTCGGGCGATCTCGATGGCTCGGCGCCGATCACCTTCGTCGGGCCGCAGGGTTCGGTCCACCTGGACCAAGGCCTGATCATCGCCGCGCGGCACGTGCATATCCCGCCCGACGTCGCCCAGCGCTGGGGCGTGCGCCACGGCCAGTCGATCGAGGTGGATATTGACGGCCCGCGCGGGGCGCGGCTGCGCAACGTGATCGTCCGCGTCTCCGAGGGCACGCTGCTCGAGATGCACCTGGACACCGACGAGGCCAACGCCGCGGACATCACCGCCGGCGTGACGGCGCGGATGGTGCGATGAGCCACGACCTCGACCCGGCCACGCTCGAGCGGATCGTCGGCGCGGCGGTCGCCGCCGTGCTCGCGGAGCTGGGCGGCGGCGCCACGCCGGCGCGGCC
>DHNJ01000149.1 GCA_002409445.1 Armatimonadetes bacterium UBA5419
GCTCTGGCTGGCGGGGCCGGCGGGCGAACGCGTCTGGGTCGGCGTCGAGGTCGCCGGCCGCAGCGAGGCCTGGGCGCTGCCCGAGGGCAGTACCGAGCCGCGCCAGATCCGCCTCAGCGGCGTCGAGTCCGCCGGCGTCTTCGACGGCCCCGGCTGGTCGCTCGAGCTGCGCCTGCCCTGGCGCGCGCTAGGCTTCGATGGCCCCGCCGTCGCCCTGAACCTGGCCACCGAGACCCGCCGCGGCACCGAAGTCGCCGCGACCTACTGGCAGCCAAGCTTCGGCGCCAGCTGGCTGCCGGCGCGCTGGGGCCGGGTGCTACTACACTGACCCGTGCATCGCCCGGCGACGGTCTCGGACGTGTCCAGCCCGCCCACCCGATCGCCGATTTGGCGGTGCGGAAGGTGCGCTATGACCGAATCTGACCACACGGCCGCACACCCGGCGCCGAGCGGACCGGTCCAGCCCGAGCGTCCCCGCTATGCCAAGGCTCTGCCTAGCCCCATCCGCCGCATGTTGTTTGGCTACGACCTCGGCGACTTCTGGCAGACCCGTCGTGCCTGTACCCGCAGCCGATCGCGCGTGGCGAAGGTCTTGGCTCTCCTACGCTACCGGCGGATCTGCGATCACTTCACCTGCAGCGTGCCGTTGGCCGCCGTGATCCCCGAAAGTACAGTGTTCCCGCACGGGCTCTACGGCGTCTTCATCTCTAGCGGCGCGACGCTGGGCGAGGAATGCATCATCTTCCATCAGACGACCATCGGCTCGAATACCCTGGCGGGCACCAAGCGCCCCGGCGCACCAACCCTTGGCCGCGGGGTGCTGCTGGGCGCCGGCGCCAAGGTCATTGGCGGCGTGGCGGTTGGTGCCAATGCGCGCATCGGTGCCAACTGCGTGGTCGTGGACGACGTGCCCGCGGGCGCCACGGTCGTCCTGCCGCAGCCGCGCGTCATTCCCGCGGACCCTGATCGCGCCGCCACGGAGTTTCGTACCTGGGGTGCCTTCGAAGCAGACGCGCCCGACTAGGCAGCCGCCTGGTACCCCCGCCACTGTCGCCGTTGTGTCACACTAAGCTGATCGTAGTGGGTATAGGTAGGCAGTGGAGCGGGTGTGATGAGACTGCGACTGAGTTGGGTGAGCTTCGTCTTGGCCGGACTCGTGAGCGCGGCCGCCGCGCAGCAGCCGGCGCCAGGGCCCGGGCCGGTGCCGGCGGCGCTGACCGGCCGGCAAGTGACGGTCATGCTGCCCCAGGAGCTGGACTACGCCCTGGCGGCAACCAATGGCGTGCGCGTCGCGGATGTCGTCTGGCTGCGGATCAGCCTGGCCGCGATCAGCCCTGAGCAAGCGCAGGCGATCCTCGCCTGGGTCGCGGGCGGTGGCACCCTCTGGACCGAGACCGACGCCGTGTCGCTGTTTGGCCTGGTCTATGTGCCGGTCACCGACCGCGAGGAGTTTGGTCACGCGCGCCGCGCCTGCGCACCCGAAGCCTCCCCGCTGGTCGAGGGCGTGACCGACCTCTGGTACCGTGTCGAGCCGGGCGACGTTTTCCTGCTCTCCGACCCGCGCCTGGTGCCCTTGCTCCGCGTCGCCGATCCTAGCGAGCCGCCGGTCGACCTCAAGTTGGTCTCCGCCGAACTGGCTTACGGCCAGGGCCGAGTCATCCACCGCCCCGCCGAGATCAACCTTGACCGCGCCGACGGCCGCATCTTCGAGGCCAACCTGTTCCTCACCTCGACGCCCGACGACAGCGAGGTGGTTATCCCGCTCGACCAGCTGGTCCTCGCCCAGGAGCGCCTGACCCGCGCCGTGGCCCAGCCGGCGGAGGCGCCGGCGCTGCTCGGCATGGCGGCGCTGGCCTACCGGCTCTGGTGGGCTGAGTTTCTGTCGGGCGTCGGCCAGCTGGACGAAGCGCTGGTCGTCCTGCGCAAGCTCGCCACCGACCTGCCCCAGGACCCGGCGGTCTACCTGGCGGTGGCGCGCTACAACGAACGGGTCGGCCGGATGACCGAGGCCGCGGCCGCTCGGCGCCAGGCCGCGGCTATCCTCGGCGCCACCCAAGCGCCCTGGCCCGGGCCCGAGACCCCGCGGCTGCGGGCGCCGCGCGCGATGATCGAGGAGACGCTGGTCGCGATCGACGCGACGGCCGACCCGGCGCCACCCACGGTCGCCGCCGACCTGCTCGCCCGCACCAACCACCTGCTCGCCCTCGACACCTACCGCCGCGGCGACCTGGCTAGCGCCGAGCGGCTCTGGGCCGACTCGTTCCGGCTGGCGCCCAGCGTTGTCTCCGCCTACGGCCTGGGCCTGGTCCAGCGCACCTGGGCCGACGAGATCCAGCGGCCCGGCCGCGACCGGTTCCAGCTGTATGGCGGCGCCGCCGAGTGGTTCGCTCGCGCCGCGCAGGGTAGCTACGCGCTCGATCCGGGCCTGCTCGCCCGGGCTGACCAGTGGGCCCAGACCAGCGCCGCGCTAGCCGCCCAGACGCTGCGCGAGCCGCCCGCGACCGTCGCCCAGGCCGGCTTCGTCTTCCGCTACGACGACGGCGACCCGGCCCTGCTCGAGACCGGCTTCATGCAGACCGTCGAGGCCACGCTGGCCGCGGCCTACTCGGCGATCGCCCCCTACGGCCTGTGGCTGGAGCCGGTCGAGGTGTTGGTCGCCCCCGACCAGGGCATGCTCCGCGCCATGTTGCCGAACGAGCCGGTCACGCCGAGCCCGTATGCGGAGACGGTCATCGTCGGCCGGCGCATTTACCTGACGGATTGGCCGATCGACCTCGAGCCGCAGTTGCGCCACGCGTTCATCCGCGTCGTCGCCAACGCGCTGACCGAAGGCGGTTACCCCGCGCCGACCTGGTTCGCCCAGGGCCTGGCGGTGCTCGCCGAGAACGACCCGACCCGGCTGCAGTTCGCCGCCTCCAACCTGCGGCGCGACCCGCCGATGACCTTCGCCCAGCTGGACACCGCGGTCGCGGGAGGCAATGTCCAGGCCGCCGAGCATGCGCTGGGCCAGTCGGCGCTGATGGTCCGCAGCCTGCTGGACCAGGTCGGGCCGACGGCGGTGGTCCCGTTCCTGATGAACATGGGCTGGGGCACGCTGCCGGAGCTCGCCTTCACGGAACTGACGGGCGTGCGTCCCGTCGATTGGCTGCAGCGCTGGTACGCGGCGGGGCCGCGTTGACGCGGGTAGGCCAAACAGCCTAGAATCAGGCGTAAGGAGGTGCGGCATTGGCCGCACTAGAGAGCATGAACGACGATTTGCAGCCATGGCTCGATGACTGGCCCTACAACCCGGACGAAGACCTGATGGTGCGGCGGGTGCCGGGGCCGGACGGCCGCCTCCGCCTGCAGGTCCGCGTCGAGCTGGGCCTGCTCGAGCTGCATACCGAGGGCCGGCCTGACGGCCAGCGACCGTTCGATCACGACAGCCTGCTCGCCTTCTGGCAGTCGCAGATCCGCGCCGAGTCCGAGGGCGAGGTCGACGGCCACTTTAGCCTCGACCACGACGAGTGCCGCGACCTGCAGCGCGAGGCCAACCAGTACTACCATCGGCGCATCAGCTGGCTGCGGCTGGGCGACTATCCCCGCGCCGCGGCCGACGCGCGGCACAGCCTGGCGATCATGGACCTGCTCGAGGCGCGCGCCGCCGACCGCGCCGACTGGCACAACTCCGAGCAGTTCCGCTGCTTCGTCCTCGGTCACCTGATCCGTGCCGAGGCGCTCGATCACCTCACCCGCGAGGATCGCGCCGGCGCCTTGCAGGTGCTCGACAACGGCATCGACACGATCGAAGCCTACTTCCGCGACACGCAGCAGCGGCCCGAATTGGCCAGCGGCGACCCCACCCTCTCCGAGCTGCGCGACCTGCGGCAGTCGGTCCTGACCCACGTGCCGCTGCCAGTCATCCTGCCGCCCGAGTCGGACCGCCAACGGCTCGAACGCGAACTGGTCGACGCCATCGCCGCCGAGAACTACGAGCAGGCGGCCGTCCTTCGCGACCAGTTGCGCCTGCTCGACTAGCTAGTCATCGACCAGCGCCTCCAGCCGCGCCAGTTCGTCGCGCACGCGCGCCAGCGTCTCGCCCTGGCGCGCCGCCAGCGCCGGGTCGCAGGCCAGCCGCGAGTCGCCCATGGCGAAGCCGCCCGCCGCGATCGCCGCGCGGAAGTTGTGCGGGAACTCGCCCACCGCGACCACCGCGTCGATCAGC
>DHNJ01000136.1:0-6111 GCA_002409445.1 Armatimonadetes bacterium UBA5419
GCGCTGGGGCGCGGGCGGGGTCGGCGCGACCTGCGCCGCCGGCTCGGTCGTCGGCAGGGCCACCGGCGTGCGCGCCAGCGAGCCCTGCACCGCGACCCCGGTCAGCCGGTGCAGCTGGAGGCGCGGGCGCGGTGTCCCGTCGCCCTTGACCGGCTGCATGGTCGCGAAAACCGCGAAGTTGAGCACCAAGGAAAGGACGAGGCTTGGTGCGAAAGGTATCTGGCGTCGGCGCATGGTCGGCTGGTTCCCAGGTTAGTTAGACACCCCGGGCACCCAGTTTGTTCACCCGCGCGCCGCCTGCACCGCCGCGGTGAACTGCCACGCCAGATCGGCGATGCCGGCCCAGTCCTCGGCGGCGATGAGCTTCTTGGACATCAGCGACGAGCCCACGCCGACCGCCGCGGCACCGGCCTTGATGTGCTCGGCGACGTTGGACAGGTCGACCCCGCCGGTCGGCACCAGGTCGATCTGCGGCAGCGGCGCGCGCAGGGCTTTGATGTAGGCGGGCCCGCCGACGTTGTCGACGGGGAAGACCTTGACCAGGTCCGCGCCCTGCTCCCAGGCCACGACGACCTCGGTCGGGGTCATCGCGCCGGGGCAGGAGACGACGCCGTAGCGCCGGCACAGCTCGATCGTCTCGCGCCGGGTGTTGGGCGAGACGGTGAACAGTGCGCCGGCAGAGATCGCCGCGCGCGCCGACTCGGCGTCGAGCACGGTGCCCGCGCCAATCGCGAAGTCGGTGCCAAACTCGGCGCGCAGCGAGCTGATCACCTCGAGCGCGCCGGGTGTGGTCAGCGTCACCTCGAGGCAGGGGATGCCGCCCTGGAGGATGGCGTCGGCGATGCGCTTGGCGCGGTCGGCGGAGTCGATGCGGATGATCGGGATCAGCCCCGCGGTCTTGATCTGCTCCAACACTCGATGTGACATGGTTCGTCCTCGCGCTCGTCGCGTAATCCTACCGCTTCACGCGCAACGCGTCACCCCGCAAGACCGCCTCGACCTCCGCCCGCGTGACCCAGGCGAAATCGCTCGGCACGCTGTGCTTGAGCGCCGAGAACGCGTTGGCGAACCGCAGCGCCTCGCCCACGTCGTAGTGCTGCAGGCCGTAGATGAAGCCGCCGGCGAAGCTGTCGCCGCCGCCGAAGCGGTCGACGATCTCCAGGTCGCGGACGGTGTCGGTGTAGAACTTGCCCGCCTGCCAGGCCAGCGAGCTCCAGCCGTTGAACCAGACCGAGGCGCCCGAACGCAGCGTGATCGCGACGATGTCGTGGCCGAACCGCTCGCCCAGCTGCGCGGCGACCTGCGCGTACGAGGAGGCCTCGACCTGCTCGTAGTTAGCGTCGGTCGGGCCGTCGGCGCTGATGCCGAAGACGACCTGCGTGTCCTCCTCGGTCGTGATCAGCACGTCGACCAGCGGCATCAGCGGCTCCTGCACCCGCCGCGCCTCCTCCGGCGACCAGAGCTTGCCGCGGTAGTTGAGGTCGTAGCTGGTCGTCAGCCCCGCCTCCTTCGCCGCCTCCAGCGCCTCGCGCGTGACATCGGCCAGGCTGGGCGAGAGCGCGGGGGTGATGCCCGAGGTGTGGAAGTGCCGGCTGCCCGCGAACAGCGCCGCCCAGTCCACCTCACCCGGCGCCAACCGCGTCACCGCCGCGTCGGCGCGGTCGTAAACCACGCTGGAGGAGCGCGGCGCCGCGCCAAACTCGACGTAGTAAACCCCGACCCGCTCGGCCGCCCCGCCCCAGACAATCGCCTCGGTATCGACCCCCTGCTCGCGCGCCTTGTTGCGAATGAACCGCCCCAACGGCTGATCCGGCAGGCGCGAAACCCAAGCCGTCTTCATCCCCAACCGCGCGCACGCCACGGCCACATTCAGCTCCGCCCCACCCGGCCGCATCTCCAAACTCGTCGCCTGCTCCAGCCGCCCAAACCCCGGCGCCGCCAACCGCACCATCGCCTCCCCCAGCGTGATCACGTCATACACGGCCGCGTCCTCCTCACGCCCGCCCATCATAGCCCCGCGCGTGCGGCCGGGCAACGCGGGGGGCGGGGGCGCCGCCAAGCGTGAAGGGTTGTGCCGACTGCCGTTCAAACGTACTGTGTTGGCGTGACTAGTACCCGCCGGGCGGCGGAACGAAGCCATCGGCCGATGCCCCAAGAGGCTTCGAGCGGCAGCAGGTGAAGCTGGCGCGTTGGGATTGACCATGCACGAACTGAACCACCAACAGCGCGACCGCGCGCTGCGCGCGATGCACGACTACCTCAACGGTGCTCCGGGCGCCGACGGCCAGACGCTGGTCCAAGCCGGGGCGCAGTTGGACAGTGAACGGCGTGTGCTCATCGAGACCGAACTGCGGCCGTTGCTGATGGGGTATCTGTCCGGCGCGGTGCCGCTGCTCGAGTTCAAGTCAACCATCGACGGCTTCAACAAGAGGCACGAGCACTGGGGGTTCAAGGGCATCAAGGGCATGCTGCTCTTCAACCTCATGACGAACGTAGCTGGCGAAGAGGGCGAAGCAGAGCTGGACGCCGAACTGAAGGCTGCCCTCGTTGCACCGACGAGCGAGGACATGGCCAAGAGCCGCATCAACACCTTCATCAGTTACATCAAGCGCCTGGGCGAGGACCACTTGGAGCGCGGCGGGAGCAAGCCCGGACGACCCCAGCCCGGGAGTGCTCCGTTCTTCCTCACGTATTTCTGGCAGATTCAGGAGCCGGCGGTCTGGCCGGTCTTCTACACCAACTCCGTCAAGACGATGACCGACCTCAACCTCTGGCAACCGTCGGAGGACTGGGCCGCCGACTACATCCGCTTCAAGCATATCCACGAGGAGCTGGCAAGCCTGTTCACTCAGGCCTCAGGGCGGGAGTTCGGCTTGTACGACGTGGAGCATGTGTTCTGGTCTGGCAATGAGGCACGGACGACGGCGACCGCACCTGCCACGATCATCGACGCGGGAAGTGTCAGCCCTACGCCGACCGCGGCGCCACCAACCGGCCTGCCCGACAGCTATGTGCCACCCCTGGTCGCGGTGTTGCCCCGCCTAGCGCGGCACGAGCCGCAGTTGGTTGCCGCGGCCAAAGCCTCTGGCACCAGCATCGAGCGCGCCTTCGAGAAGTACATCGAGGCCGCGTTCACGATGCTCGGCTACGACTCCAGGCTGCTGGGACAAGGCCTGGGCCGCGTGCCCGACGGCTTGGCCATCGACGAGGACAACTCGTACGCGCTCATTTGGGATGCCAAGGTGCGCGCCGGTGGCTACAGCATCGGTACCGACGACCGCACCATCCGCGAGTACATCACCACCATCAGCCGCGAGCAGAAGCGCAAGCGCACCCGCCGCAACATCTACTACGTGATCATCTCCAGCAGCTTCGCCGATGGCGGCGACGACACGATCCGCGCGATCAAGATGGAAACCGACGTCAACGAGGTCGTCCTCATGGAGGCCGACGCACTCGTCGCCATGGTCGAACAGAAGCTGCGCGACCCCCGCAACCTAAGCTTGGGACCCGACGGACTGCAGCGCCTATTCAGCTCCAGCGGCGTCCTCACCAGCCAGCTAGTGCAGGAGCTGCTGGGCTAAGCCGCCTTACTCCCGACCGAAGGGACGGCGGCGCCTCGACGGCATCGCGATCGAGTCTGGCGGCGGCGGCAGCCGTGCGGACAGGATGTCCGCGGTCCCAGTTAGTCAGCGACGTGACGGGTCTCGTCGAGCGAGGCGGAGCCGCACCTCTGCCGCCGAAGCGGCGGCGGTACATTCCGGTGGTCCGTGGCGCGACCAGCCCGGTGGCTCGGACGGGCCGGTGATTCCGTTCCTCCACACACCACCCCACCCCCTACGGCAACATCGTTGCCCCTACCATTAGGGGGCTCCCCGCGCTGGGGAGGGAGGGTGTTGTGGGTAAGGTGTTGGTGTTGTATGACAGCCGCACGGGCAATACGAAGCTGATGGCGGAGTATGTGGCCGAGGGGGCGCGGTTGGTCGAGTCGGCGGAGGTTCGGCTGCGGCATATCTCGGAGGCCGATGGGCAGGACTTGCTCTGGGCCGATGGGGTCGCCGTGGGCTCGCCGACGCATATGGGGCAGCCCTCCTGGCAGATGAAGAAGTGGTGGGATGAGTGCGGCGTCTGGGGGCAGGCGGATGGCCGGCTGGGCGCGGTCTTCTCGTCCGAGGGGGGTCATGCGGGCGGGGCGATGATGACATGCCTCAGCCTGCTGCTGATCCTCATGAACTTTGGCATCTTGGTCCTCGGCGTGACCGATTACGCCTACTACTGCTACACCCTGCACTACGGCGCGACGACCGTCCGCCAGCCGCGCGTCGAGGGCGACATCGCCGCCTGCCGCGAGCTGGGCCGGCGGCTGGCGCTGGCCGTGCGCGCGGGGCACATCAACCTGCGCGAAGACCACGAGACGGGACCGGCGATGCATAGCGAGAAGCCGGCCGACTGGAGCTAAGCCGTGACCCACCTGCGATATCTGTTCGTCCTCATCGTCGCCCTCGCCGGCCTCGGCGCGCAGGAGGTCGAGCTGGCGCCGCTCTCCGACGAGAGCCAGATGTGCGTCGATTGCCACGGCCAGGTCACCCCCGGCGTCGTCGCCGCCTGGCGCGACAGCCGCCACGCGCGCACCACGCCGACCGCCGCCCTGGCCCAGCCCGCGCTCCAGCGCCGCTTCTCCGCCGACGAGGCCCCGGCCCAGGGCGCCGACACCGCCGTCGGCTGCTTCGAGTGCCACGGCCAGCACCCCGACGACCACGCCGACGCCTTCAACCACTTCGGCTACACCATCTCGACCGTCGTCAGCCCCAACGACTGCGCCACCTGCCACACCGATGAGGTGGAGCAGTACGCGGACACGAAGAAGGCCAACGCCCACGGCACACTGGCCCACAACCCGCTGTTCAGCCAGTTCGTCTCGACCAGCAGCGCCCACCGCGCGGTCGTCACCGGCGCGCTGACCGGCGAGGCGGGCACCGAGAACGCCCGCAACGAGGCGTGCTACTCCTGCCACGGCACGCGCATCACCGTCGATGGCCTGCGCACGGTCGATAGCATGCTGGGCGAGATCGAGGTGCCGAACCTGCAAAACTGGCCCAACAGCGGCGTCGGCCGGATCAACCCCGACGGCAGCCAGGGCGCCTGCACCGCCTGCCACACGCGGCACACCTTCTCGATCGCCGTCGCCCGCCAGCCCGAGACCTGCGGCCACTGCCACCTCAAGCCCGACGTGCCGGCCTACGAGGTCTACAAGGAGAGCCGCCACGGCAACCTCTACAGCGCCCGCGGCGACGACTGGAACTGGGACCAGGTGCCCTGGCGGCTGGGCGAGGACACCGAGGCGCCGACCTGCGCGACCTGCCACAACAGCCTGCTGACCGCCGGCGAGGTCGACCCCGAGGTCATCGCGCCGCGCACGCACAACTTCGGCGAGCGGCTCTGGGTGCGCATCTTCGGCCTGCCCTACAGCCACCCCCAGCCGGTCCACGGCCGCACCTGGGAGCTGCGCAACGCCGCGGGCCAGCCGCTGCCCACCGACCTCGACGGCACCCCCGCCGCGACGGGGCTGATCAGCGCCGCCGAGCAGGCCGACCGCCAGGCCGCGATGAGCCGCGTCTGCACCGGCTGCCACAGCAGCTCGACGCCGATCGGCCACTTCGCGCGGTTCAACGAGACCGTCCGCGAGAGCGACCTGATGGTCCGCGCGGCGACCGACCTGATGAACCTGGCCTGGAACACCGGCCAGGCCAACCCCGCCAACCTGTTCGATGAGGAGATCGAAGGCAAGTGGGTCGACCAATGGCTGATCTACGCCAACTCGGCGCGGCTCGGCAGCGCGATGATGGGGCCTGATTTCGTCGGCTTCGAGCAGGGTTGGCACTACATGAACCGCAACCTGCAGTCGATGGGCGAATGGCTCGCCGGCCGCGGCGTGCTCGGCTTCCCGCTGGTGCCGGTGCCGGCCGAACCGCACGTCGCCCCATGACGCCGCTGCGCGCGCGCTGGGCCAGTCTGCCGCCCCGCCGCCGCGAGGCGGTCTGCTGGCTGCTGCTGGCCGCGCCGGTGCTGCTGCTGCTCTGGCCGCTGTGGCTCGGCGGGGGCGCGCCGCCG
>DHNJ01000136.1:6261-6766 GCA_002409445.1 Armatimonadetes bacterium UBA5419
CGCCGCTGCCCGACTACCTGCCGCTGTTCGCCCCCTGGCAGTCGCTCGGTCAGGCGACCACGCCGTGGAACCCGCTCTGGTACGACGCGCTGGGCCAATACTGGCCGTGGCGCACGTTGCTGACCGACGGCCTGCGCGCGGGCGCCCTGCCCTACTGGACGCCGTACCAACTTGACGGCTACAGCCTCGTCGCCAACGGCCAGTCGGCGCTCTTCTACCCGCCCAACTGGCTCGCCTTCGGCCTGTTCGGCGTGGCCTGGGGCTTCCGCCTGACCGCCCTCGGCCACCTCTGGCTGGCCGGCCTGGGCACCTATCGCCTGCTGCGCGAGCTCGGCGCCAGCCGGCCGGCGGCGCTGCTGGCGGGCATGGCCTTCGAGCTGTGCAGTTTCCTCGTCCTGTGGCTGCCGCTGCCGACGCTGCTGTCGAGCGCGGCCTGGCTGCCCTGGGCCTGCGCCGGGCTGCAGCGCGCGCGGCGCACCGCCGACTGGCGGCCGGCGGCGGCGGC
>DHNJ01000302.1:0-242 GCA_002409445.1 Armatimonadetes bacterium UBA5419
CGGCCAGCGCGGCGCGCAGCGCGGCGACGCCTTCGTCGACCTGGTCGCGGGTGAGGATCAGCGGCGGCAGCAGGCGCAGGGCGTCGGCTCGCACGGCGTTGACGATCAGGCCGTGGGCGGCGCAGGCGTCGCGCAAGTCGTTCGCGCGCTCGGCGGTCAGGGCCACGGCGAGCATCAGCCCGCGACCGCGGACGCCGGCGACCAGCGGCGCGTCGGCGGCCAGGGCGAGCAGCTGCTCGCGG
>DHNJ01000302.1:458-1438 GCA_002409445.1 Armatimonadetes bacterium UBA5419
GCCAGCGGATTGCCGCCGAAGGTGGTGCCGTGGGTGCCGGCGGGCAGGGCGTCGGCCAGCGCTTGGCAGAGGACGACCGCGCCGATCGGCACGCCGCCGGCCAGGCCTTTGGCCAGCGAGACGCCGTCGGGCACCAGGCCGTAGTGTTCGTAGGCGAAGAAGGTGCCGGTGCGGCCGATGCCCGTCTGGACCTCATCGAGCAGGAGCAGCAGCCCGCGCTCGTCGCAGAGGCGGCGCAGGCCTTGGAGGTAGTCGAGGTTGGCCGGGTGGATGCCGGACTCGCCCTGGATCGGCTCGAGGAGGATGCCGCAGGTGGTCTCGTCGAGTGCCTCAGCGGCGGCCGCGAGGTCGTTGTAGGGTACGTGGCGGAAGCCGGGCATGAGCGGCGCGAAGCCGGCCTTGACCCGCGGATTGCCGGTGGCGGTCAGGGTCGCCAGGGTGCGGCCGTGGAAGGAGCCTTCGGTACAGACGATGGTCGCCCGCTGACCCTCGCCCCAGCGCTCAGCGGCCCAGCGGCGGGCGGCCTTGATCAGGGCCTCGTTAGCCTCGGCTCCGCTGTTGCCGAACATCACGCGGTCGAGCCCCGAGAGCTCGACGAGCAGCTTGGCGGCGTGGGCCTGGGGGCCGATGTGGAAATAGTTGCTCGAATGCAGCAGCGCGCCGGCCTGCTCGCAGATGGCCTGGGTCAGCACCGGGTGGGCATGACCGAGGGTGCAGACGGCGATGCCGGCGAGGAAGTCGAGGTAGCGGCGCCCCTCGCTATCCCAAAGGTAGCAGCCCTCACCGCGGACGAAGGCGAGGGGCAGTCGCTGGCCGTAGTTCTGCACCAGGTACTGGTCGGAGACCGGTTGTAGATCACGCAGCGACATCGTCAACACCTCCTCGCGGCCGAAGCCACCGGTACTAGGTTACGACTGGCGGGAGGGTGCGTCAAAGGCGGGGCGCGGCCGCCGGCGCCCCAAGAAGGAGCGCCGGCCCTT
>DHNJ01000302.1:1617-7385 GCA_002409445.1 Armatimonadetes bacterium UBA5419
CGCTGGGCGCCAGCCCAGCTGGAACCTGAGGGGTGGGGCAACGGTCGCTCGGCCGAGAGCCGAAGGTAGCTCAATCTTGGGTCGGCCTCCGCTGCGCTGCGGCGGAGTTTGGGTCGCGAACTATCAGGCCACGCCACATGAGGTTGGACCTAGGCGGTCGGTGGTCAGGCTGAGCGCTGGTGTGCCGCGGCCCTGCCGCCGAAGCGGCGGCGGTACAATCGGCGGACCGGCGCGCACATGGCGGTTGAAATGGCCGGAGGGGCGGTGTATGCTAGATGCGACTGGCGGACGGTACTGTGTGGGAGATGGCCATGATCAGTCTGCGGCGCGTCACGAGTTTGGTGGCGCTGGTCGGTATCTGTGGTTTGGGGTTGGTCGGTTGTGGCGGCGAGGAGCCGACGGACAGTCTGGCCATGCCGCCGGGGCCGCCCCCGGGCATGGGCGCGGACATGGCCCCGGGGGTGTCGCCCGGGCCAGGTCCGGGTGGGCCGGGCATGGAGATGCCGGGTATGGACATGCCGGGATCGCCGGGCGGTTCGCCGGCGGGCATGGGCGCGGGTCCGGGCGCTGCGCCGGCCGCAGCCGCGACGCCGGCCACGCCGGGTGAGTCCGCCGACCCGGAGGCACTCGAGAAGGGCATCGACCTGAACAACGAGGGTCGGACGGCCGAGGCGCTGGCGATCTGGAAAGCCGCGCTCGAGAAGCACCCCGGCGACGAAGAGTTGATCAAGCGCATCGAGGCGGTTGAGGGCGAGCGCACGCAGAACGTGCGGGGCGCGGCCGAGAGCCGCAGCCGCACGGCGCAGCAGCAGCGCGACTGGGCCGAAGACCTCGACGCGCAGCGCAAGCTGGGCACGGCCGGCCAGCAGCCGGGCGGCGGCGCCGGCCCCGGCACGATGCCTGGTGGCAGCGGCTCCGGCATGGAGGGCCCGCCGATGAGCGGCCCGCCGATGGGCGGCATGAGTGGCTCGCCGATGTCACCGTCGATGGGTTCGACCGGTGGCATGGGCGGCCCGCCGCCGATGTCGTCGCCCGGCCCGCGCGGCAGCGGGCGCTAGTCCGTCGCGCTGAGCGATCGTTTCGCGGCCAGGCCTGAGCCGTCGCCCGAGGAGTGGGCGCGGGTCGAGCGGTTCCCGCTCGCGGGCCTGGCTGTCGATGTCCGTAGTGTGGCCAACGTCGGGGCGATGTTTCGCGCCGCCGACGCCGCCCGGTTGGCCCAGCTATACCTGATCGGCGGCACCCCACACCCCGCCACCGAGCGCGCCCGGCTGGACAAGACTGCTCTGGGCAGCCTGGAGAGCGTGCCCTGGACCTACGCGGTCAGCCCCGAGCCGGTGCTCGCCGGCCTGCGCGCGCGCGGCTACCAGATCCTGGCACTCGAAGTCGCCCCCGACAGCCGGCCACTGGGTGCGCTGACGGCTGCCGATTTCCCCCTCGCCCTGCTCGTCGGCCACGAGACCGCCGGCCTGCCCGCCGAGGTGGTGGCGGCCTGTGATGGCGTGGTGACACTGGAGTCGTGGGGGCGCAAGCAGTCGCTGAACGTGGCCCTAGCCTTCGGCGTGGCGATGCTGCACTGCGCGCGGCTGTGGGCGGAGCATGTCGGCTGCGCGCCGGGCGGCGAGGTCTAGTCGGCGTCCCACCGGGCGCGACGTCTACTCGTCGCGCCAGCTGACGACGACGTGGCGCGGGCCGGCGGCCCGGAGGAGCGCCGGCAGGCCGCTGGCGGCCAATTCGGCCTCGCCCGGCACCTCGGCGCCGCGCCAGCGCCAGGCCAGGTCGGAGAGCCAGGCCTCGACCAGTGTCAGCAGGTGCGAGCGGCTGCCTGGCTGCGCGCCCCAACCTTGGTGGTAGGCGAGGACGATCGCGGGGGTCGGCAGGTAGGCGAGGGCGGTGCCTTGGCCGTCGAGCAGGCGGATGGCGACGGGCGAGACGAGCAAGCCGAAGGCCGCGCCGTCGCCGGTCGTGCGGCAACGCGCCGCGAGCTGGTCGGCGGCACCATTGGCCGCGGCGACCTCGTCGGCGATCACAATCTCGATCAGCGGGCGCTGCCCGTCATCCATGACCCAGACCGGGGCGACCGCCTGTTCGGGCACGGCGCCAACGCGCGGCTGGGCAACCTCGTCATGCATGCCTGCATTGTAAGGCCGAGTCCGCGAGTTGGCTAATGCGGGGTGAACAAAGCGCTGTTAGCGAGCTAGGCGCGGCGGCTTCCGCCGCGGCAGTGGCGTTATTCCTGCGGCGCCGCCGGCTCCCAGAGCAGCAGGCTCTCGCCCGGTAGCGTGGTCAGCAGACGACGGCCGTCGAGCAGGAAGAGGCCGTTGCCGCCCTCGGCCTCGGCGGCGAGCGCGCCGCTGGTGAGATCGTAGACGGTCGTCTGGTCGCCGTCGCCGCCGATGTGCGCGGCGAACCAGCGGCCCGACGGGTCGACATCACCGTCGTAGCAGTCGAAGCGGGCGAGGCGTGCGGCGGTCGGCAGCCGGTAGACGTCGGTCCAAGCGCGCTCGGTGTCGCTCTGCGGGGCGACAAGCAGGTCGTTGTCGCGGCTCATCATCGGCGCGGCCTCGCTGTAGGAGCTGTGCAGGGTGAGCAGCGGGCGGTCGTCGTCGGCCGGGTAGACTCGCCACGTCACCACATCGTCGAGCTCTTCGGTCGTGAGGATGTAGTCGCCGCGGCCGAGGAACCGCGCCATCGTGCCGGGCCAACTGCGCTGCGGCTCGAGCGCGGGCAGCGTGTAGACTTGGCTGGTGTTCTGCAGCGAGGCGATCAAGCGGGGCCCACTGCTCTCGACCATGTACGGCGCGGTGCCGTCGGCGGCGTTGACCCGCCCCAGGCGCTGTCCGCTCGGCACGCCCCAGATGGACCCATCCTCGGCGGCGGCCCACTCGGTGTCGGGGGTATCCGGCGCCTGGGTGGTCGTCAGCGGGTAGACGGTGACTGCGTCGGGGCCGGCGATTACCGCGAAGTTGCTGTCCGTTGAGAACCCATCACCGACCGGGTACCCGGGATAGCGGTCGACCAGCTCGCCCGAGGGCACGCGATAGACCAGGGTGTCGGGGCCGTCGACGGCAGCGACAAAGTAGCTGTTGTCCGCGAAGGCGTAGACCAGGCCGGTGAGGTTGTCGGCGACACGTTGGTATGCCGTGAGGTCCCAGATCTCGAACGACCCGTGCTCGCCGTCCGCCGTTTCGATGTTGACCGCGAGCCAGAGCGAGTCGGGGCTGACGGCGCCCATCATGACACCGTTGCCGTGGGTCGCGAAGGCGCCCTTCAGCTCGGCGGTAAGCGTTGCGCCCGCCGACCAGTCGGCGGCCGGCGCGGCGGCGGGCGCCGGCGTGTCGACGGCCTGGGTCAGGGCGGGCTGCTGGCAGCCGACGAGCAAGCCGACGGCGGCCGCCAGGAGCACGGCGAGGGGGGTCGGGCTGGGCTGGTGGACGCGCGGCTGCATGGTTACTCCTTCGGGGCCCGCGGGCGGCCCCTACTAGTCTTGACGCTCGAGGTGCCGCGGACCGACAATCTGCCTAGGAGATTCGACATGGATCCCGCGCACGAGTTGCTTGGTCTCGTCGCCGAGGCGACGGCGGCCTACGAGCCGGTCCTCGCCCGACCCGGCCTGCTGATGCTGGCCAAGCTGGGCCTGCACGTGCGCGTCGGCCGCCATCATGCGCAGCCGGTGCCCCAGGGCGTGCTGCTGAGCGCGGACATCCTCGCCGGTCTGGACGTCTACCAGCAGTCGATTGGCGTGCAGTGCCAGGGCCTCGGCGCCGATGGCGGCGCGGCGGCGCAGGCGATGGTGCAGCAGTGGGCCAAGGGCACGCTGCCGGTACTCGCGGCGGCCTGTGGCGACGCCTCCGGCTTGGCGGGGCGCGAGACGCTCGAGGTCGTGCTACCGGGCGGCCGTCGCGATTTCGACTGCCTGCTGGGCCCGGTGATGGAGTCCGGGCGCGTCGGCGAGGGCGGTGTGCGGGCCAACCCCGAGGCGTTCCTGGTTGTGCTCGGCCCGGCCTTCACCGCCTCGCGGCCGAGCGCGCAGCACCACTGGATCGAGGCCAACGCGCAGCGCACCGCCGGCGGCGAGGTCGAGGTGGTCTGCCGGCTCGACAGCAAGGAGTGGGTCGAGGGGGAGGAGCTGCTGACCGCCGACGTGCCGAGCTGGCCCGGGACGACGCCGACCTACCACGCGCGGCGGCAGTTCATCTACTGCCAGCCGGCGGTCGAGGAGCCCGAGCTGATCGTCGCGGAGCGCAAGCCCGGGCTGCTGGGTCGGTTGTTCGGTCGGCGCTAGCTAGTCGGCGTCGGTGTGCACCGTACACTCGGTGGCGAAGGCGAAGTTCGGCGAGTAGCCGCGCTCGTCTGGGTAGCGGTCGGGCCAGATGAGCCGCACGTAGCGCGCCTCCTGCGGCGCGAAGGTGAACGTGTAGCGCTGGGTCGGGCCGAGGGCGAACTCGTGGCTGCCGACCTCGGTGAAGGTCTGGCCATCGAGGCTCAGGGCGACGCGGACGGTGCGCGTCGAGCCAAAGTTTGGCACACCGACGACGACCATGCTGACCGGCGCGGCCTCGGCGAGCTCGATCGTCGCGTGCTTCGGCAGGTCGGCGCTGGCACCAGTGGCGAACGAGCCGTTCGGCCCCGGGTTCCAGCTCCCGTCGGTTAGCCCACCGATGCCCCAGTTGTAGTCGTTCGGGTCGCTGACCTCGTACGGTCGGCCGAGGGCGAGGTTCTCGCTAGACGGCGCGCGCATGACGGTGAGCGTCGGCTGGCTGGTGGTCTGCGTCAGGTCCCAGAGCAGGTCATGGTAGCCCTGGTCGGCGGCGAACAGGCCGTCATAGATGGCGGGCATCGCCGGCTGCGCCTCGAAGGGTAGGCGGATGCGGCGCCAGGCGTGGTAGTAGTTGTTTTCCTTGTCGGCGATCAGGTCGTGGACCTGCTTGGCGCGGGGCGACCAGTCGCCACCTAGGATCGACACACCGGCGGCGAGCTCCGCGGCGGTGGCGGTGGTCGCCGGGTTCCCGTCGACCTCGATCTGCCACGTGCCGGCCTCGAGACCGGTCAGCGTCAGGCGCTGGCCCATCTGCGTGTCGGCGCCGATCTGCTTGGCCGCGCCGGCGCTGCCGGCCTCGATCCAGAAGGGCAGGGCGAGCGGCTGGGTGAGGGCGAACTCGTAGCGCCGCGGCTGCCCGTCGGTCAGGCGGAGGCCGGTGCCCTGATTGGTCGTGACGTCGTAGCTGCCCAGCGGCGCGGGCGGCTCGGCGCCCAGGCCCTGGAGCATGATCGTCGCCATGACCAGCTGGCCGGCGGCGTTCGGGTGGACGGCGTCAGGGATGAAGGTGAAGTCGGCGTCGGCGGCCTTGAGCGCCCGCTGGGCGCCGAGCATCGGCGTGAAGACGTCGACGAACGGGACGCGGTACTTGGTCGCGATCTCCCGGCCGGCGACGCCGAGGGCGCGCAGCATGGCGTTGTAGTCAACCTCGGCCAGCGGCGCGCGGCGGTCCGGGTCGACGCAGGGCGGGGCAAAGACCACGACGCGGACCCCAGCGTCGACCAGCGCGCCGACCAGGCGGTCCATGTTGTGGCGGTAGCCGGTGACCGTCGGCTCGTCGAGCGCGCGGTAGCCACCGTCGTTCATGCCGAAGAACAGGGTCACGAGGTCGGGCTGGAGGGTCAGCACGTCGCGTTCGAGCCGGCCGACGGCGCCGCCCGCGGTGTCACCGCTCCAGCCGGCGTTGTGGAAGGTCAGTTCGTAGTCGGGGTAGCCACCGTCGTTCATGCCG
>DHNJ01000302.1:7540-7848 GCA_002409445.1 Armatimonadetes bacterium UBA5419
GGTCAGTTCGTAGTCGGGGTAGCGCGTCAGCAGGTACTGCTGCACGTAGCGGGTGTACATCCGCTGCTCGGTGATGCTGTCGCCGTAGAAGACGACGTGGTCGCCCGGCTGGACGAGTGGCTGGGCCTGCAGCGCGCCGGCCAACAACAGAGCCAGGCCGAGCCCAGCCCACGCACGGAACTGCTTTGGCATCGTGTCTCTCCGGGCCCGCTGGCCCTAGCTCAACTGGTCGCGCCAGGCGGCCAGGCCGGCCGCGACGGCATCGTCGAGGCGGGCGACGTCGCGGCCGCCGGCCTGCGCGAACTGGG
>DHNJ01000170.1:0-1869 GCA_002409445.1 Armatimonadetes bacterium UBA5419
GTTCGGGCAGCGGGTCGAGCGGGGGCTCGGGCGGCGCGGTGCGCTCGGGGGCGGGCGGCAGGAGGTCGTCGAGGCGGCGCTTGGTCTCGCGCAGGCGGCGGCCACGGGTCGCGACATCGACCTGCGCGTAGTCGCCGAATAGCTCGGCCATGCGTGCCAGGTGCGGCTGCGCGGGGTGGTCGTCGGCGGCGTCGGCGCGCAGCTCGCGGACAAACCGCTGCATCAGCTGGTCAAACCCACCAACCGCCGCGACGTTGAGGCAGCCGGTGCGGTACTCAGTCGTCAGCGTGCCGAGCAGGTGCCGCAGCCGCGCGTAGATGGGGTCCTCGGGCGCACCCACGGCGCTAACCCGTCCGCTTGACGCAGAGCAACACGCGGAACCCCGCCCCCCGCGCCATCAGGTCGACCGGCCCCACATGCTCCTCCAGCCAGCGCTGCAGCGAGTTCACCCCGAGGTACTTGTGCCCCACCAGATACATCCGTCCCCCCTCCGGCAGACAAGCCGCCGCCGCCTCGAACAGCCCGAAGATCAGCGCCTTGCCCGCGTGGCTCGGCGGGTTGCAGACGACGACATCGACCGCGCCGACCGCCGCCGGGTCCACCCCGTCGGCGCAAATGACCTGGGCGTTGGCGATCTCGTTCAGCGCCGCGTTCTCGACCGCCAGGTCCGCCGCGCGCTGGTTCACCTCGACCAGCAGCGCCCCGCCCTCCGGCCCCGCCAGCCGCGCCGCGACCAGCCCGACCGGCCCGTAGCCCGCGCCGACATCGAGCACGCGCTCGCCCGGCTCCACCTCCATCGACTCGATCAGCAGCCGCGAGCCGGGGTCGATGTGGGTCGGCGAGAAGGTTCCCGCGTCGGTCCAGAACGACCAGCGCTCGCCCCGCAGGACCACCTCCAACCGCCGGCGGCGGCTCGGTGCGCTGGGGTCTGGGCTGAAATAGTGGTCATCGGGAGGCGGCATGGTGCGGTCATCATAGCACCCACCTCGCGCGCCCGCCCCCGCCGAGCCTAGCCCGCCTCGCCGCGTGCGCGCGCCAGGGCCCGCTTGAGCCGCGAGATCTCGAGCTGATGCGCCTCGAGCACCCGCAGCACCGCCTCGGGCAGGCCCGCGCAACTCGGGCAGAGCCGCTTGGTCGCCAGGCTCCCCTGCTGCGGATAGACAAACCCCGCGCCACACGCCCGACAGGTGCGATCCTTGCCGATCTGTTCGTCACTCATCGTCATGCCAACCCGCCCCAGTATCAGCCCCGGCGGCGCGCAGGTCAACTGCTAGGCCGGCTCCTCGCGCCCCGCCCACGGCCAGTCCTCGGCCGTCGCGCAAAGCCCGGCAGCGACCGGGTTGGCGCGCACATACTCGACCGCCTGGGCCAGCGCCTCGCCCTCGGCCACGTCCTCGACGAACGTCTCGCGCGCCCAGAACGGCCCGCTCCGGCCCAGCAGCGGGTTGGCCGCCGCCGCGCTGTCCGCCTTCAGCCGCTCGATGGTCGGCGCCAGCAGGTGCCCCGGCCGCCAGCGCAGGATCAGGTGCACATGGTTCGGCATGATCACCCACGAGCGCAGGTCATAGCTCTCCCCCGCCCCCGCCAACACCGCCGCCCGCACCACCTCCGCCACCTCCGGCCGGCTCAGCTCGCATGCCCCGTGGCCCGAGTTCAGGTACCGCTCGATGCGCAA
The DNA here is from genome assembly GCA_002409445.1 of Armatimonadetes bacterium UBA5419. GTDB lineage: Bacteria > Armatimonadota > UBA10988 > UBA10988 > UBA10988 > UBA10988. The sequence continues at coordinate 1,676 of DHNJ01000170.1, forward strand.
CGGCAACTGCTGCCGCGCGACCTCCAGATCCGCCCCCACCAACTCCCGCTGCCACTGGTCCAGCACCGGCCACGGAATGCTGTCGACCAAGTACAACGTCACCAAATGCGTCCGCCCCGCCAGCTCGTGCGGCACCGGCTCGCTGACCATGCCCATCGCGGCCCTCCTGCGGTCATTGTGGGGCCGTGCGGGCG
>DHNJ01000170.1:2090-9609 GCA_002409445.1 Armatimonadetes bacterium UBA5419
GCGGGCGCTAGCATTCGGTCTCGTTCCTCGCTACTCCGCCGCGGGCCGTTCGGCGACGGTGATGATGGCTTCGTCGCTGAGGGTGCGGACGTCGGGGCGGTACATCGCGAAGCCGTTGTGCGGCAGGGCGCGGAAGACCCCCGGCGTCTCGGCGCGCAGGCGGTAGGTGATGGTCGTGGTGCCTTGCTGGAGCTGGTCGGCGAAGAAGGTCACCTCCTCGTCGTGCAGCTCACGGTACATGTAGGCCCCCGACCAGGTGCCGCCGCTGAGCTGGTCGACCGGCTCGCAGCCGGCCGGCTTGGGGTCGCGGAAGGCGACGTAGCTGAAGTCGTTCTCGGCTTCGATCGTCACCTCGACCTCGATCTGCTCGCCGCTGGCGATGCTCATGCCCGGCAGCAACTCCTCGCGCCGGGTCTGGCGCTCGTTCTTGTCGTCGGTGTAGTCGATCACGCGGTAGTACTTGCGCTCGGCCGCCATCAGGTTGGCCGCCCCGGTGATCGGGTCTTCCAGCGTGTAGTACGTCAGCATCGCGCTGGCGTACGGGCGGCCGCCGTCGGTCGCAGTGACGACGATCTCGTTGTTCCCGTCGCGCAGCAGGGCCGGGTCGATCTCGACCTCGGTGTCCGCGTTAAGCACGTTGGCCGGGGTGATCTCGAAGCCCTGGACCTCGGTGCCGTTGACGCTGACCTTGACCGTGTACTCACCGCTCAGCTGGTCGTGCTGGTCGGCGTAGGTACTGAGCGCGAGGATCGCCGCGGCGGTGTCCTTGGTCGAGTACCAGCGGTTGCCGGTGCGGTTGAGCAGCAGCCACTGCGCAGTCTTCGCCGCCAGCTCGGCGTCGGGCTCGACCGCCAGCGCGGCGAGCAGGGCGAAGGACGTGGTCTCGACCTGGTCCTCGCTCCAGCGCCAACCCCAGCGGTTCTGGCCCCAGTGGTTGCCGTGCTCGGTCTCGATGCGTCGAGCCTGCAGGTTGCGCCAGACGACCTGCGCGCGCTGGTCGTCACCCCGCCCGGCGAGGGTCAGGATGAGCAGGGCGCGGGTGTAGTCGTTGAGGTTGTCGCGCCGGTCCCAGACCCGCTCGACAGTCTCGTCCAGCCGCTGCTGTTGCTCGGCGCTGGGCTGCAGGTGGGCGATGTCGGTCGTCTGACCGAGGACCCAGGCCACATACGCGCTAGAGTCGTCCTGGCTCTGCAGCAGGTGCAGGTTGGCGTACAGGAAGTCCACGGCGCGGCGCAGCGCGGCCTGGTCGGCGGCGAAGTCGGCGCGGTGGGCCTGAACCAACCCGTAGACCACGTAGCTGGTCATCCACACGTCCGAGCGCATGCCGCTGAACCAGCCGAAGCCGCCGTCGTCAGCCTGCATGGCCAGCAGCTTCTGGACGCCGTCGCGGACCATGTCGGGCAGCTTGTCGAGGCCCTTGTTGGTCCACGAGTCGGGCGCCTGGACCGGCCGGCCCTGGCTATCGACGGTGCCCAGCAGGTCCAGCGTGCGGGCGACCATGACCGCCGGCAGGAACCGGCTGACGGTCTGCTCGACGCAGCCATAGGGGTAGTCGGCGAGGTACGGCAGCGCGTCGACCAGCGCGTTGACCACGGTCGGCTCGAGGTGGACCTTGAGCGCGGTCGAGTCGGCGCGGCGGGCGGTCGGCAGGTCGAGGGCGAAGCGCAGCTCGCCGTCGGTGACCTGGCCGGCCGCGGCGGCGAACTTGTCGGCGCCGTGCGGCAGGACGTCGAACTTGGTGCGCAGGGCGTCCGAGTCGGTCGCGCCGCGCACGCTGGCGACGATCTCGGCCTCACCCGAGTTCACCGCGCGCACCTCCCGGTCGAGCCGGGCCACGCCGTTGGGCGGGACCTGCAGCGTCGCGGTCGGCGCGCCGACCAGATCGAGGCCGGTGACCTGCAGCTGCACGGCGACTTCCTGCGGCTGGTCGGTCTGGTTGTTGGCCAGGACGCTGATCGTCGAGCGGTCCAACTGGGTGAAGAACCGCGGCGCCTGCAAGCGGGCGATGAGGTCCTTGCTGGTCGTCACCTGCTCGACCTGCTGGCCAGCGGTGGTCGTCTTGGTGATCGCCCGCGCGGTGGTCCGCCAGGTGGTCAGGCTGTCGGGGAAGTCGACCTTCACCGTCGCTGTGCCGTCCTCATCGGTAGTCACCGCCGGCAGCCAGACGATCGTGTCCGGGAAGTAGTCGCGGACGACCGGCTCGGGCCCCTCGACGCCGGCCTGTTTGGGCAAACCGTCGGCCGCCGCCATCGTCGCGGCCTCCATCGGCATCGGCGCAGCCGCCGGGGCACCCGGCGCCATCGAGCGGCGGACCATCCCGTCGGCCCCGGCCATACCACCCATGCCACCGCCGCCGTAGCCCATCCCCAAGCGGCCACCGTCGAAGGCCAGCTCCTGCCCGTACTCGCCCCAGCCTTCGAAGCTGCTGGCGTGGCGCATGTAGTTGCCGCGCCGGCCGGCGTGGAAGGAGGTGGCGATCGGGCTGGCCAGCTCGGGCTGGATCGCGTAGACGCTATCGTCGGTGATGCCGACACTGACCTGCGCGGCGACCGGGCGGCCCTGGTAGTCGGTGACCTTGATGTCGAAGGTACCGGTGGTCCGCGGCTTGTACTCCGCGGCGTCGGAGGTGACCTCGACGTTGAGGAAGCGGTCGGTCGGCGGGACCTTCAGCTCGGCATCCGCGAAGTGGATCTGCGTGCGGCCGACGACCACGCCCTTGACGTAGACGTTGGGCGAGTAGTTATCGGCGATCGGCAGCTCCAGCACGAGCGCATTGCCGGTGTAGCGGACGACGCGGGTCTCGTAGATGTGCTCGGCGCCGATCGTCAGCCACAGCGCGCCGTCGCGGACGGGGCTGTTGATCAGGATGCGCGCGGTCTGGCCCTTCTCGTACAGGTCGCGCTCGGGCAGGATGGTCAGGTTGGCGTTGTCGTAGTTGGCGCCCTTGTAGGCGTCGGCGGCGACCCAGAAGGTCGTCGTGGCGGTGATCTCCTCGCCCGGGTTGAAGGTGTCGGGCGCTTTCATCTCGAGCTCCCACTGGCCCTCGGCCGGGGCGTCGAAGACAACATCGCGCTCGCCGGAATCGGGGTCGGTGACGACGTCACGTGCCCACTGCGCCTGGTCGCGGACCCAGCCGGCCTGGAGGGTGATGTTGCCGGTCTTCGGGTCCTTGACCTCCTTGCGCCACTTCATCGACCAGAGCCGCACGCGGACGGGCGTCTCGACAGGCTGCTCATCGGCGTTCTGGGCGCGGACGGTGAGGGTCACCTTGTCCGTCGGCTTGTAGTGGGCCTGGCCGGTGTGGCCATAGAGGAAGAAGGCGCGGCGGGTCACCGTGAAGCTGCCGCTGCCCTCGACCACGCGACGGCTGGGGTCGGCCACCTCGACGTTGATCGAGTAGGTATAGTCGTTTTCGGAGTCCTTCTCGGTGACGAACTCGATCACCGCTTCGCCCTGGCTGTCGGTGCGGATGGTGCCTTCAGTGACGACCGTCTCGCTACCCACGCCGGGCCACCAGCCACCATAGGACTGGCCGCGCCAACCGGCGTAGAACCAGTCGTACGGGTCGCGCCACCAGTAGTACTGGTAGAACGGGCGGCGAGTGACGACGTACTTGACCTCGCCATCAGTCACCGGCGCGCCGAAGTAGTAGCGCGCGGTAACCGGCACAGCCACACCCTGGCCCGGGCGAACCTCGGCCATCGGCTTGCCGACGGTCACCTCAAACTCGGGCTTGCGGTACTCCTCGACGCGGAACTGGCCCGAGCCGGCCTGGTCGCCGACGGTGACCTGGATGCTGTACATGCCCAAGGTCGGGTCGGCACCGAGCTCCAGCTCACCTTCGAGCGAGCCGTACTCGTCCGCGGTCAGCGTCTGCTTGTAGGCCTCGCCGCCGCGCGGGTCGTTGATGGTCACCTCGGCCTGCTGGCCGTCGAGGTTGGTGAACAGGCCTTCCTTCTCGTAGCGCAGGATGGCCTTGAACTTGACGGTGTTCTCGGGTCGGTAGACCGGCCGGTCGGTGTAGACATAGGCCTTCAGCTGCTGGCCCGGCTCCTGGTACCAGTACCAGAACCCGCGCTCGAGCAGGACGTACTGGCCGTCCTTGGAGCCGACGGTCCAGGCGGACCAGCCGCTATCGGTCGGGCTCTTCAACTCGGTGTCGAAGAGGCCATCGGCGTTGGTCCGGCCCTCAGCGACGAGCGTGTTCTTCTCGTCGTTGTCGTACTGGTAGACGGCCAGGTCAACGCCAGCGACGGGCTTCTCGGTCAGCCGGTCGGCGACGTAGTTGACCAGGCGCCGGGCGGCGACGTTCTGCACGAGGACGAGGCTGGAGATGTTGAGCAGCGTCAGCTGGCGCAGCTCGGGCTTGCCCTCAACCTTGGCCTCGACGACGTAGACACCGATCTCACGCACAGGGACCAGGCCGGACAACTCGTGGAACTCGAAGTTGCCCTTGTCTGGTACGGCGTGGCCCCAGGCGCTCACGCGCTGGGCGCCGGTCAGCAGCGGCTCGAGGTTGCCCATGTCGCGGCGGTTGGTCGGCGTGAGCCGGGCGGGGTCGATGCGGTAGGCGGCGAACTGCACGTTGCTGACGTTGCGTGCGGTCAGTGTGTAGGGAATGGAGTGGCCCGGCAGGTGGGTGCGCGAGAGATTCACATTGACCCAGGCGCGCTCGATCGCGGCGATCTGCTGCTCGGCCTGCGCCTCAAACTCGCTGTTGGGGTAGCGGCGGCGCAGCTCGAGGTAGCGCGTGCGCGCCAGCCGCCAGTCCTGGCGGCGCTCGGCAATATTGGCCAAAGCTAGCCAGGCGTCGTCGGCCGGCGTGGTGTCCGCCTGATGGTGGACGATGGTCCGCAGCAACTCCTCGGCGCGATCGAGCTTGTCCAGGCGGTTGACGTAGATGTTCGCCTGGATCAGCCGGCCTTGCGCCTTGTGCTCGCTGCTGGCGGGCGAATCGAGGACGGTCTGCGCGGTGTCGAGGCCGAGTTGTGGCGCACGGTCCTCCCACCAGTCGGCGTAGAACTGCGCGAGGACCAGCCGCCACTCGGACAGCTCGGTCAGTTCAGCCTCGGTCAGCGGCCGGCGGCCGACGGCGTTGCGGTAGTCGCGGATCGCGTTCTCGCGCTCGTTGGCGATGGTCTCGTAGTTGGCCCAGCGGTTGGTTTGTTCGAGCTGGGTGGCACGCAGCCAGCGGGCGCGGGCGCCCCAGACGTTGCCCCGGTTGTCCGCGGCGAAGGTCTTGATCTGGCTGTCGAGGTCGCTGGTGCGGCCCAGGCGCTGGAGCGCGACGAGCCGCTTGTATCCGGCCTCGGGCACGCGCGGGTCGTTGGGCGCGGCGGCGATGAAGGCCTCGAAGCCCTCGGCCGCGCGGTCCCAGGTCAACTCGTCGTAGTACCCTTCGGCTGTGGTGAACAGCTCGTTCGGTGACTGGGCCATGCCTGCCCCTCCCATGACCAACAGGACCGCCAGGGCCACCCAACTTGCGTGTCGCACGTTCATCGCTCGCTCTACCTTCCCGCCGGCCGCCGCCCCGGGGCGACGACCAGCATCGTTAGCCTTCTACCAATATGTTGCGCGGAGTGTTGACACCGCAATGCCAAATGTGGCTAGCGGATGACACCGGCGTAGAGCGGCAGGTTGCCCGCGGCCTGGGTGACGATGAAGGCAAACGGGCGGTCGGCGCGGAAGCTGACCTGGTCGTCCGGCATGGGGCCAGGGTCCTCGCTGGGCGCGCTGATCGGCGGCGTGGCGTTCAGGCCCCACTCGTCGATGATCAGCGGCGTGACCAGCCACAGCTGGCCCAGGTGCAGCGGCTTGTTGCTCGCCGCGCTGACGTCCAGCCCGTCGATGCGCAGTACGTCATCGAGGCGGGTCACGTCGACCATCTCAAGCTTGGGCAGGGCGACCTCGGCGGTGACCATGCGGCCCTCGGTGGTGGCTTCCGCCCAGCGTTCGGGCGTCAGCCGCTCGAGAAGGGGCTGCAGGCCGTCGTCGGCGGTCGGCCGAAGCAGCGTCAGGCAAACCTTGCCGCCACCCAGCGGCAGGTCGAGGCGCTGGGCGCGGCCGAGGTCGGCGTACCGCGCGGTGGTGGTCTGGTGCATGAAGTCCATCGTCCGCGTGGTCCCGTCGGCCGCCGTGAACGTGCCCGGGCGGGTGTCGGCCTGGGCGGGTGGGTCGGTCCAGGAGCCGTGGACCAGGGCGTTGGCGCCGAGGAACATGTCCTCGGGCGGCGGTGGAAGTGGGGCGGTGGGCACCTTCTGCACGCTGACCTGGCGGAACCAGCGGTCGATCGCGTCGCGCGCGCCGGGCGAGCTGAAGTCGCCGGCGCGCACGCGGGCCTTGTAGCGGCCGCGCGAGACGCTGGCGAAGGCGGTGCTGATCGTGTGGCCGGCGGGCAGCCAGACGGACATGGACGCCTGGCTGGTCACACCGGCGCCCGGCCGCAGGAGCATCTCACGCAGGGCCTCGGCGTTCGAGGTGACATCGCGCGCGGCGAGGCCACCGAGGCCGCAGAGCTCGCGCAGCCGCGGCCCCTCGTGGGCGGCGGCGGCCTCGTGCAGCAGGGCCAAGGCGACCGCGGCGGCGGCGGGCGAGATGAAGATGTCGCCGCTGCGGCTGGCGGCGAGGTCGCGCAGCATGGTGAACCCCAGCTCGCAGACGTTGTACTGCAGCGGAGCCAGGGCGTTGGGCAGGGCGGTCGGTCCGCCGGCGGTCTGGCCCAGCGGCCAGGTGGTCGGCGGCTGCGGCGGCGTTTCGGCCGCACAGCCCGCGAGCAGCGCCATCAGCCCCGCGGCTAGCACCCATCGTCGCATGCCCGACCTCCTTCGCGCCCCATCATGCCCCCGCCGGCCCACCGTGCCTAGCCCCTATGCTACGATTGGCGCTGTTGGAGGCCGGCACCGTATGGGGCTCATCAACCTACTCGCGCTGGTTGTGGTGTTCGTCGGCTTGAGCTGGTGGTTTCGCAAACAGGCCAAGCGTGACGACGACAGCCCGCGCCGCCGCTGGGCCCGCATCGCCCAACGCCGCGCCCCGGTCCGCGCCGCGGGCTCACGGCCGTCGGCGGCCGAAGACTTGCTCGACCACCTCGACGCCCAGCTGCGCACCATGAGCAGCGAACGCCACCGCATCGGCCTGCTGATCGAACGCGCCCAGCAACTGCGCCGCGACGTCGTCCGCTCCGACCTGCCGACGTCGCACATCGCGCGTCTCGACCGCCAGATCGACGAGCTCTACGACCGCGGCCGCCAACTCGACGGCCTGATCGGCCGCTACCAGCGCCACCGCGACGAACTCAGCCTCCTCGCACGCACCAGCGCCTTCGAAGCCGACCTCGCTGACCTTCAAGACGCCCAACCCACCGACCTCGACACCCTCACCCAAACCACCGACGACCTCGACCAGGAAGCGCGGCGCCTGCTGGACGTGGCCGAGGCCGAGGCGGAGCTGACGGAGATGCTGCGGGCGGGGGGGTGAGGCGGCGGCACCGCCTGCAAAATCGTAGCGCCGGCGCCCTCGC
>DHNJ01000170.1:9806-10557 GCA_002409445.1 Armatimonadetes bacterium UBA5419
TCGCCTACGACATGCAGGACACCGACGCGGGCCGGAAGGAGCCTGCGTCATCTTACCGAACCCTGGCCCATGGCGGACGACCACACCATGCGCAGCCGGGGCTATCTACCCCACTACGATCGGCCTGGACTGATCCAGTTCGTCACCTTCCGCCTCGCCGATAGCCTCCCCTCGTCGACGGTCGCCGAATGGGAAGCTGAACTCGCCAGGTTGAGCCGTGAGGAGGCCCGACAGAAGCTGCAGCGCCGCATTCAGAGCTTCTTGGACACCGGACATGGTGAAGCCCATCTAGCACGCCGGGATGTCGCCGAAGTGGTCCAGAACTCACTACGCCATGACGCCGGGTCGATCTACGACCTGCGGGCCTGGGTGATCATGCCGAACCACGTGCACGTAATCCTGCGCGTGCGGCATGGACACACGCTTAGCAAGGCAATGCAGCGCGTGAAGGGCGCCAGCGCTCACGGTGCGAATCGCTTGCTTGGACGCACAGGCACATTCTGGGCGCGCGAGTACTACGATCGCTACGCGCGCGACACGGATCACCTGACGCGCGCGATCGCCTACGTGCGAGCCAACCCGGTCAAGGCGGGGTTGTGCGCCACACCGGAGGACTGGCCTTGGCTGGGCGAGATGGACCTCCCGGGCGGAGACGAAGTCGTGTTGCCGCCGACCTACAGTGACCCGCGATCGCACGGGGAGCGTCCTGCCTCCCCGGGTCGTCCGCCCATGTCGTAGGCGAGGCGCCTAC
>DHNJ01000170.1:10725-15349 GCA_002409445.1 Armatimonadetes bacterium UBA5419
GAGGGCGCCGGCGCTACGAGCACGCCGCTACGAGCTCGGCGACGCACACCAGTTTGCCCGCCTCCCGGTCCCACGGTCTCATCCGCCCACGTCCCGCCGGCGAGGGCGCCGCCACCACAAGCCGCCCCCTACACCTTCACCTCCGCGATGCGCACCAGCTTGCCCGCCTCCGGGTCCCACAGCGCTAGCGGCAGGCTGCGCAGGGCGGTCAGGAGGTCGAGGCGCACCGCGTTCTTCATCTGCGGTACGGTGTCCTGGACCTCCTGCAGGCGGTAGTTGGGGATCTTCGCGTTCAGGTGGTGGATGTGATGCAAGCCGATGTTGCCCGTCAGCCACTGCAGCAGCGGCGGCAGGTCGTAGTACGAGCTGCCCAGCAGCGACGCGTCCCAGATGCTCCAGTCCTCGGCCGGGCGCCAGTAGGTGTCGGCGAACTGGTGCTGCACGTAGAACAGCCAGACGCCCATGGTCGCCGCGAGCCAGATGATCGGCAGCTGGACCATGAGGAAGCTCTTCCAGCCGATCAGCCAGATCAGCAGCCCGTAGAAGACGACCAGGCTAACGGTCGTCCAGTGCACGCTGGTGGCCAGCTTCTTCGTCGTCTTGCCGGGGATGCGGTGGCCGATGAGGAACAAACCAATCGCGCCGATGCTGAACAGCAGCCAGGGGTTGCGATAGAGGCGGTAGCCCAGACGCGCTCGTGGCGTCGCCGCGCGGTACTCGTCGACCGTCCAGGTCATGATGTCGCCCACCCCGCGCCCCTCGAGCTTGCCAACCCGCGCGTGGTGCTGGTTGTGGTCGTCACGCCACTTGGCGTACGGGGTGAAGGTGAACAGGCTGGCCAGCCGGCCGACGAACGTGCAACGCTTCTTCTCGGCGAAAAACGAGCCGTGGCCACAGTCGTGCTGGAGGATGAAGATCCGCACCAGGAACAACGACGCCAGCACCGAAACCGGCAGTGAGAGCCAGAACCGCCCTTGCTGAACCAGCCAGAGCGAGACGCCCCACAAAGCGATGTACGGCACAAACGAGGTAATGATTTGACTGATGCTGATGCGCGGGTCGGGCACTGCGTACGACTTCAGGTCGGCAAACTTCACGGCAGGAGTGGTCGTGGACATAGTTCTCTTTCGGGGACGCTAGCCAGGTCCTAGCCCTTGACAGCGCCAAGTTGGATACCTTTGACCAGGTATTTCTGCGTACTGACGAACAGCAGGATCAGCGGCGTGATGTTCATCACGCTCGCCGCCATGATCAGGTTGGTCTGGCGGCCGTAGACGCTGTCGAAGTACAACATACCGATGGGCAGGGTGCGCAGCGCATCACTCTTGATCAGCACCAGCGGCCAGAAGAAACTGCCGTAGTTACCCATGAACGTGAAGATCGCCAGTGTCACCAGCCCGGGCCGCGCCAGCGGGAGGATGACCTCCCAGAACGTGCGCCAATGCCCCGCCCCGTCGATCGCCGCGGCCTCGTCGAGCGCGCGCGGGATGCCCAGCATGAACTGGCGCAGGAGGAACGTGCCGAACGCGCTGAACGACGCAGGCACGATCAGCCCCGCGTAGCTATCGAGCAGGCCCAGTTTGACCATCAGCGTGTAGTTCGGAATCATCGTCACCACGCCGGGGATCATCAGGGTCGCCAGGTACAGCTTGAAGACCGTGTCGCGCCCGGGCCAGCGCAGGCGGGCGAAGGCGAAAGCGGCCATCGCGCTGGTCAGCGTCTGCAGGATGGTCACCCAAGCGGCGATGAAGATCGAGTTGAAGTAGTAGCGGGCGAAGCGGATCTGCTCGAAGACCTGGCCGTAGTTCTCCGGCTGCCACTTCTCCGGCAGGAAGCGCAGGCTTTCGATCTCCGGCAGCGGCTTGAAGCTGGCGAAGACCATCCACAAGAACGGGATCATCATCGTCACGGCCAGCACCAGCAGCAGCGCGTGCGAGGCGATGAACCGGCCCGTGCGGAACCACCACTCCTCGCGCCGATGCGCCCGGGCGGTCGCGCGATGTAGCTCAACCATCGACCGTCTCCCGCGAGCCGTACTTCCAGTTGACCAGCGTGACGATCGCGATGATCACGAACAGCACCCACGACACCGCGGAGGCGTAGCCGATCTGGAACTCCTCGAAAGCCTTGGTGTAGATGCAGTAGGCCAGCGTCGTCGTCGTCCCCGACGGCCCGCCGCTGGTCAGCACGCGGGCCTGCTCAAAACCGCCCTGCAGGCCGCCGATGAAGCTCATGACGATGATGAAGAACGTCGTCGGCGCCAGCTGCGGCCAGGTCACGTGGCGGAAGGTCGCCCACGGGCCTGCACCGTCGATCTGCGCGGCCTCGAACAGCTCCTGGGGGATGTTGCTGATGCCCGCCAGGTAGAGCAGCATGTTGGCCCCGCCGATGGCCGTCCAGATGCCCATGAAGATGATCGCGTCGCGCGCGCCAAGCCCGAACTGCTCCCAGGTCAGCCGCACCTCCTCGACGTGCAGGCCGAGCAGGTTCTTGGTCGACAGCAACCAGGTCGGCGCCTGCGCGTCCGGGCCAAACAGCCCGCGCAGTAGCGGGTCGAGCAGCGCGTTGATGGGACCGAAATCGGGGTTGTACAGCGCCTTCCAGAGGATCAGCAGCGCCACACCGGCGGTGAAGCTCGGCAGGTAGAAGATCGTCCGGTAGACGACCAAGCCGCGCAGCTTCTGGCTCAGCAGTAGGGCGAGGAACAGCGACCCGGCAATCGACAGCGGCATGCCGAGCATCAGGTAGCCAGTGTTCAGGAAGTAGAGCCAGAACTCGGTGTCGCCGAACATCTGAGCGAAGTTGGCGAAGCCGATAAACTGCGTCGGCTCCTCGCGGATCAGGCTCCAGTTGGTGAAGCTGACGACCAGCGAGAAGAGCACCGGCCCCGCGGTGAACAGCAGGAAGCCGCTGAAGTTCGGGATGAGGAAGGCCAGCGCGGCCCAGAACTCACTGCCGTGCAGGCCCAGCCGGCCGCCACGTACCGGCGGTGGGGCCTCGACCGGCGTCGCCCCCGGGGCCAGCGGCGCAACATCAGCCATCAGGCACCTCCCCCGGTGCCATCGGCGCGGGCCGTGCGCTCACCGCGCGCACTACCCTCGCCGCGCGCGATGCCGACCCCACGCGCCGCGTCGATCTGCTCGTTGATCTCCGCCGCCGCGGCCTTCAGCGCGTCCGCCGGGCTCTTCTGGTCGTTCTTGACCAGGTCCAGCTGCTTGCCCAGGATACGGTTGGCCAGGTTGCCGTTGACGTACGGGCTGACCTCGTCGGGCACACCGAGGTCCATCGCCTCGGCCCACAGGTCGTTGTAGGTCTCCTCCGGGTACTCGGGGTTGTGCAGGAACCGCTCACCCGCGCAGTACTTGGCGACCGGCCCGACCGCGTCGGCCTGGTCGTTGATCAGCTGGTTGTAGGCCGGCCCCGCCAGGTGCGCCATGAACTCGAGCGCCTCCTTGCGGTGCTTCGTGTTCGCGCTGACCAGCGTCGACCGCCCGTACCCACGGTAGACCCGCCCGGGCCCGAACGGCGCCAGGGTCACCCCCAGCCGCAGGTCCTTGTTGTCGCGCAGCGTGCAGAGCCACCAGCGCCCGCCGAAGGCCATCGCGCCCTTGCCGCCGTTGAAGAAGGCGATCGTCCCCGAGCCCCAGCCGCCCTGGCTCGCCGAGGCCTCCTCGACCGGCGAGGGCATGACCTTGTGCTTGTAAATCAGGCTGTGCAGGCACTCGACGGCGGCGATCGCCTCGGGGCTGTCGATGATGCAGCGGGTGCCGTCGTCGCTGAACATCCGCGCGCCCCACATCATCGCCAAGTCCTGCCACTTCCACCAGTCGGTCAGGAAGCCAAACTGCGTCGCGCGGCCGTTCTCGTCGCGCACCGTCAGCCGCTGGGCCACCGCCACCAGCTCGTCCCAGGTCATCTGCCGGCCCGGGTACGGGATGCCCATGCGGTCGAAGATGTCCTTGTTGTAGAAGATCGCGTCGGCCGCCGCGTTGCCGGGGAAGCCGTAGACGCGGCCGCCAGTGATGTTGGTCACAGCCACCGCGGGCCAGATGATCTTGCCCACGTCGATGCCTAGGTCGAGCATATCCTGGGTGATGTCGGCGGCGATGCCCGCGCGCACGTAGGCTTCAAGCTGGAAGCCGTTGTAGCAGTCGAAAAGGTCCGGCCCGACCCCGGCTAGGCTCTGGACGATGACCTTTTCCATGCCCGCGTTGGTCGGGTCGATCTTCAGGTCAATGTGCGGGTGCAGCTGATTGAACAACTCGATCTGCTGCTTGCGGACCGGGTTGTCATCGGTGATCCAGACCAGCCGCGTCTTGCCCGGGGGTATCGGGTCGTGCAATCCGCGTTGCGCCGGAATGCACAGTAGACCCATGACGAGCAGGAGAGCGGCAAAGACCCATTTCATGCGGCGGTGAGCTCCACGCGGGCCCCTCGCCCCCTACCCACGCGTGCTTACAGCATACAGGAACAACGCCAAACCGACTCCCCACGCCCCCGCCGCGGTCAGCCCCAGCCGGCGCGCCAGCCGCTCGCCGTGACCCTGCGCGCCGCCTGGCGGCCACCACAAGCTCCGCGCCAGCGGTTGCGCCAGCCCGCCGCCCGCGATCGCCGCCGCAACCGC
>DHNJ01000067.1:0-957 GCA_002409445.1 Armatimonadetes bacterium UBA5419
CCCGGCGGGCTGGTCGCGGTCTACCACGGCGAGCGACCCGAGCCGCCGCTGGTCGCCGGGCTGCGCGCGGCCGGGGTCGGCGTGGTCGTCCTCGACGGCCCGCAGCTGGCCAGCGATGGGCTGCTGCGCACCGATCTCTGGGACCTGCTGATCCTCGCCGAGCCGCGCTCGATGCCCGCGGCGGCGATGGACACAGTCACCGAGTACGTCAGGGGCGGTGGTCGGCTGGTCTCGCTCGGCGCGGGCGCCTTCGAGGACCTGCGCTACGAGATGGGCGGGCGCTGGCTGAGTCGGAGCGACTACCTGTCGGCCGTCGCCCAGGCGCTGCCCCAGCGCATCTGGCTCGACTTCGACGGGCCGGATGTCGGTGATTGGCGGCGCGACACCAACCAACCGCAGTTCCCCAGCGAGGCCGTCCGCGAGGCGCCCGGGGCGGCGGGCAGCGCCGGCGCGATGCGCATCAACATCTCGAACAAGCGCGGTTGGGACACCTTTGCCACGGAGTTCGACACCTCGCCGTTCCGCACGGGTGAGACCTGGACCACCTTCTGGGCCAAGGGTGGGCCGCACACCCCGCAGCTGGTCCTCGAATGGCGCGAGGCGGACGACAGCCGCTGGCTGGCGACGGTCGAGCTGAGCAGCGAGTGGCGGCCTTACGCGCTGCCGCCGACCGCCTTCCGCTACTGGTCCGGCCCGCCGACCCGCGACCGCAACGTGACCTTCGACCCGAGCCAGGCACGGCTGTTCGCCGTCGGGCTGGCCGACACGCACACACAGCAGGTCGGCCACGGCGCACACACGCTCTGGATCGACCAGATCGGCACCGCGCCGGCCCCGCTCGACCAGCCCGAGGCGGTCGCCCTGACCACCGGCCGCAGCGCGGCGCTGCCAGTCGAGGCGGTCTCGCCCGCCTACAAGCTGTTCGCGGTCAACACCGCGCGGCGCTGGCGGGCGGGG
>DHNJ01000067.1:1128-5393 GCA_002409445.1 Armatimonadetes bacterium UBA5419
CCGCGCGGCGCTGGCGGGCGGGCACGGGCGGCAGCCTGAGCCGCGGCACGCCGCTGCCGCCGCTGCCCGCGGAGATTAAGAGCCCGCATCCGCGGCCGGAGGGCACCAGCCTTGACCGCGGGCGGAGCTGGCGCTTCGTGCCGCTGCTCGAAACCGTCGACCGCGACGGCCTGGTCTGCGGCACGCCGGCGGTCATCGTCCTGCACGGCGCGGACCGGCCGAGTGGCGGCGCGGTGCTCTCGGTGACCATCGACGACGCGGCCTGGTGGGCCGACGCACGGACCCAGCGCTGGCTGCAGGCGGCTTGCCTGCGGCTGCTCGATGGCCTCTTCCTCTACGAGGGCGGCGCGGCCTACTATGCGAGCTTCGGCGGCGAGGAGATGCCTGTCGGCGCGCTGGTCAGCAACCGTGGCCGCCGGGCGCGCGAGTACGCCGTGCGCGCGCGGGTGCGCGGCGAGGGTATGCCCGAGTGGCGGCGCGAGTGGACCCAGACGGTCGAGGCCGACAGCTTCGCCGAGGTCCGCGACGACTGGACGGTGCCGGTCGCCGACGGCCCGTACGACGTCAGCATCGAGCTGCTCGCCGATAACCAGGTGGTCGACCGACTGCAGCACCAGGTCCAGATCTGGCGGCCGAAGATGGAGCCGAGCTACATCACCGCCGCCGACGGCGACTTCTGGCAGGGCCGGCGCAAGTGGTACGCGCATGGCATCAACTACATGCCCTCCAGCGGCATCGCCACCGAGGACGGCGAGTACTTTGAGCACTGGATCTCGGCGCGCGCCTACGACCCGGCGATCATCGAACGCGACCTAACACGCGTTAGAAAGATGGGTCTAAACCAGGTTAGCGTGTTCATGTACTACCCGCACCACCGCAACCGCAACCTCCTGGACCTGCTCATCCGCTGTGAGCAGAAGGGGCTGAAGGTCAACCTCTCGCTGCGGCCGGGGACGCCGCTGGACTTCGAGTGGGACTGGGTGCGCGAGATGATCACCAGCTTGCGCCTGCCCGAGAACGACACGATCTACGCCTACGACCTGGCCTGGGAGCCGAACTGGGGCATGCGCGCGGAGCTGACGCGGTGGGACGCCGAGTGGGCTGAGTGGCTGGCGACGAAGTACGGGTCGGTGGCCGAGGCCGAGGCGGCCTGGGGCACGAGCGCGCGGCGCGAGGACGGCGTCGTGGTCGGCCCGGACGACACGCAGCTGAGCCAGGACGGCGCCTGGACGCCGATGGTCGTGGCCTACCGCGACTTCCTCAACGACCTAATCCGCAAGTACTACGGCCGCGCGCGCGAGCTGGTGCAGCGGGTCGACCCGAACCACCTGGTCAGCTACCGCATGAGCGGCGCGGGCGACCCGCTCTGGGCGCCGCCGATGACGACCTACGACTTCCTCGGCCTGGCCGACGCGGTCGACTTCCTCTCGCCCGAGGGCTACGGCCGCGGCGGCGACTGGCCAAACATCAAGGTCGGGCATTGGACGATGGCCTATGGCCGGGCGGTGGCGCCAGAGCTGCCGATCTTCTGGGCGGAGTTTGGCGAGTCGGTCTGGAGCTCGACGCAGAACGCCGCCGACCCGGCCCGCGTCGCGCATCAAGGCGAGTACTACAACAACTTCTACCGCCTGATGTGGGAGACCTACAGCAACGGCTCGTGCGCCTGGTGGTATCCGGGCGGGTTCCGCGTGGGCGAGAACTCGGACTACGGGGTCATCGACCCAGACGGCGCCTGGCGCCCGGCGACGCATGCGATCGCGGACTGGGCGGCGCGGCTGACGCGCTCGCGCGAGCGCCCGGAGCCGGACGTGGTCATCCCGCTAGACACGCGGGCCAGCGGCCAGGGCATCTTCAACCTGTACCTCCAGAGCCAGGAGGCGTTCTGGAGGGCGCTGGACGGTGGGCAGCACCCGACGTTTGAGGTGCGCTAGGCGCCGCTGACCGCGCGCGGATGGCTGCGGCGGTAGACCGCGTCGAGCTGCTCGGCGCTCAGGTGCGTGTAGAGCTGGGTCGTGCCGATATCGGCGTGGCCCAGCATCTCCTGGATCGCGCGCAGGTCGGCGCCGTGGCTCAGCAGGTGGGTGGCGAAGCTGTGGCGCAGGGTGTGCGGCGTGACGGGCGGCCGGCGGTTGCCCAGGCCGGCGGCGACCGCCAGGCGCTGGATGATCCTGTAGCAGCCGACGCGCGAGAGGCCGAGGCCGCGCTGGGTGAGGAAGACGAGCCCACCCGAGCGCGAGGAGGCCCAGCGCGGGCGGACGTCGGCTAGATAGTGTTCGAGTGCGGTGATCGCCGGGCGGCCGAGGGGCACCAGCCGCTCGCGCCCGCCTTTGCCGAGCACCCGCAACCACCGCTCCTCGCGCTGGACCGCGTCGAGTTCGAGGCCGATCAGCTCGCTGACCCGCAGGCCGGCGCCGTAGGCGACCTCGAGCAGGGCGACGTCGCGCACGCCGCGGGCGCGGGCGTGCTCATCGGGGCTGCCGGAGGCGTCGGCGGCGGCCAGTAGCGCGCGCACCTCGGGCTCGGTCAGCACGGCGGGCAGCCGCCGGCCGCCGCGGGGCACGGGGATGCGCTCGGCGAGGTCGACGGGGACGGCGTCCTCGGCCTGCAGGTAATGGAAGAAGCGGCGCACGGCGGTCGCTTTGCGGGCCACGGTGCGGGTCTTCAGGCCGCGCTGCCAGAGGCTGTTGAGGAAAGCGTCGACCGTTGCCAGACTGACCTGGGCCAGGTCGCGGACGCCCTCGTCCTGGAGGAAGTCGAAGAACTGGCGCAGGTCAGACTCGTAGGCGCTGAGCGTATTGGCGCTTAGGCCGCGCTCGACGCTCAGGCCGTCCAGGTACTCACGGAGCAACGATAAGGGGACATCCATAGCGGTATAGACCTCGCCGGAGGCAACTGGTGGCGGCTGCCTACTCGTCGACGGGCGACGTGGGGATGCCCTGTACGGTCTCGCCCGCGGCGAAACGGACGAGGAAGGAGGCGGTGCCGCCGCCGAGGTCCGGGGTGAGGTGGACGAGGACCTCGTGGTCGCCGGCGGTGATGCCGGTGAGCTTGTAGCGGCCGAGCCGGTCGGAGAGCGTGGTCAGCTTGAGAGCGGGGATGCTGATCTCGACGCCGGGGGCGACGCGGCGGGTGTTGTCGGCGACGGCGGTGTCGCCGAGGATGAGGATGCGGCCGTCGGCGAGGCGCTGGAAGACGGTGCCGGTGAGGGTGGCGTAGTCGGGTAGGCCGCCCGGGATGCCGGAGTCGAACCAGTCGAGCCCGCTGCCGGAGGTGCCCGCCCCGCAGCCCGCGGTCAGCACCGCCGCGGCGATGAGCAACCCCAAACCAAGCACACGCGGCATGACCCGCTCCTCTTACAGAGCCCATGTTAGGACTCGGTGTGCCGGCGAGTCAACCGGCTCTGCCTCGCCGGCATGTAACGAGTCACACTTGCCGCTAACGCCCCGTCCCGCGTACCATAGGGCCGCAACGGGTATACCGGCGGGGGACGTGGAGTGTGGCGATGCGGGTAGCAGGCTACTGCTTGGTCGTTTGGGCGGCTCTGGTCTTGGCGGCGATGCCGGCCCGCGCGGAGTTCCCCGACGGTTTCAACCACCCTGAAGTGAGTTGGCGCGAGTTCGAGACCGAGAACTTCGTCATCGTCTTCAACGAGGGCCTCGAACAGACGGCCACCCTGGCCGGCCAGATCGCCGAGCAGATCCATCCTGGCGTCTGCGAGATCATCGGCGCCGAGCCGCGGGCGAAGACGACGATCGTCCTCGCCGACTATGACGACGTCGCGGCCAACAACTTCGCCCGCCGCCTGCAGCACGTCATCTACCTGTATAACCCGATCGTCAACCAGGCCCGCGTCGACCGCGAGAGCTGGCTGACCGCGCTGATCACCCACGAGTACGCGCACGTGGTCAACGGCTGGGGCCTGCGCATCGCTGGCGGGTTCGCCGGGGTGCTGACCGAGTGGGCGGCGATGGAGTACCAGCCGCAGTGGTTCACGGAGGGCTTGGCCGAGTACGTGGCGCACGGCGGGCAGATCGAGCCGGTCACCTACGTCCACCACGCCGCGCACCAGGGCGAGCTGCTGAGCGGGGCCAAGCTGGACGTCGCGGACATGCGCTTCGACGTGATCGAGACGGGTACTGTCTACCGCCAGGGCCACGCCATGTGCAACCTGCTCGCCGAGCGGTTCGGGCCGGACATCTTCGCCCGCCTGGTCCGCCGCGCGGGCGCCTTCCCGCAGTGGGACATCGCCTTCCAGACGGTCACCG
>DHNJ01000067.1:5518-20084 GCA_002409445.1 Armatimonadetes bacterium UBA5419
GTCACCGGCACCTCCACCGCCGCCTTCACCCGCGAGGCGCTGGCGCGCTTCCGCGAGGAGGCCGCCGCGGTGCCCGCCGAGGAGCCGTTGGACACGAGCGCTGAGCACCAGGCGACCCCCGGCCTGGTCGCCGCGTTGGCCGCCACCCCCTCGCCCGACGGCCGCTTCCTCGCGGTCTACGGCATCGCCGACTGGGAGGAGCCGATCGCCAGCCTGTGGCTGTACGCGCGCGACGGCAGCGGCCGGCGCAAGCTGGACAACACACTCGACATGTACGCCTCCTGGAAGGTCTCCTGGTCGCCCGACAGCCGCCAGCTGGTCTACATGACCCGCCACCGCAACCGCCAGGGCTCGGTGACCAACGAGCTGGCCCGCTACGACGTCGAACGCGGCCGGCGCGAGCTGATCGGCCCCGCCGGCTGGCGCCTGGGTGAGCCCGAGTTCAGCCCCAGCGGCCAGTACATCGTGGCCACGGCCTACCGCGACGAGCAGGTCGGCCTGGTGGTCCTCGATAGCGAGGGGCAGAACCCGCGCTGGCTGACCGCGGCGGTCGACGGCGACTGCTTCTCGCCGACCTGGAGCCCCGACGAGACGCGCATCGCCTTCTCGCTGACCTCACCGGCGGGCACCGACCTGGCCGTGATCAACACCGACGGCAGCGGCTTCGCCCGCCTGACGACCGACGCCTGGCCCGACCAGTACCCGGCCTGGAGCCCCGACGGCCAGCACCTGGCCTTCGTCAGCTACCGCCAGGAGACCGCGGCGACCGGCGGCGGGCGCAGCGCGGCGGTGGCCGGCGAGGCCGAGGGCCTGTCCGGCTCGGGGACCAACGTCTACCTGCTGCCCGTCGAGGGCGGCGAGCCGACCCAGCTGACCGCGGCGACGACCGGCGGCGTGTTCTACCCGTCCTGGTCGGCCGACGGCACGGAGCTGTTTGTCAGCCTGTTCAAGGTGCGCAAGGCGACGATCCACGCGCTGGCGCTGCAGGCGGCGGAGCCGGTGGCGCCGGTGACCGACCAGCTGCCGCCGACGGCGGCGCTGCCGGTGGCGCAGGAGAGCGCGCCGGTCACCGAGAGCCGCGGCTACCGCGCCGCGGGCCGCTTCAAGCCGTACGCGGTGCGGCCGTTCAACCGCGACGACGGGCTCGGGTCGAGCTACGGCCTGCGCGCGCACGGCGCCGACCCGCTCGAGAAGCACCAGCTCATGGCCGAGGTCGACTACGGCTGGTACTCCGAACGGTTTGGCGGGCAGGTCCAGTACCGCAACGACAGCAGTCCGCTGCAGCTGACGGCGAACGTCTATCGCCGCGTGCCGCCGTACCGCTTCGAGCGCGGCGTGCTGGTCGCCGATTCGGAGAGCGGCGCGACGCTGCAGGCCAACCTGCCGCTGAGCATGGCGCGCAACGCGTACGCCAAGGACAAGCTGCGCTTCGGCTTCCAGGCGGCCTACCACTACCCCCTGTCGACCGCCGGCGGCGAGCTGCGGCCGGCGCCGCGCGCGGCCTGGGTCGTCGGGCCGAGCATCGGCTACGAGCGCACCCAGCTGCTGCCCGGCACGGGCCAGCAGGAACTGCGCGCGCGGCTGGCGTTCTCGCGCAAGGAGTTGGGCGCCGACCTGACCTACACGCAGGCGAACCTGGCCTACATCGGCCGCTTCTTCGCGCCCACGCCGCGCCAGACGTTCAACCTGAGCGGCATGGTGACCTGGTTTGACGGCACCGACTACAGTCGCCGCGAGATCGACCAGGCTCTGGCGCTGGTCGACGCGCGGTACGAGTGGCGCGTGGCCGACCAGGTCCTCGGTGGCAAGCTCTGGCCGGTGGTCCACCTCGGCCCGACCTATGTCGAGGGCGGGTACCTCTGGCGCAACCATCTCTCCGGCGTCGGCGGTGGCTTGGACGAGCGCGACGCGCTGTACTTCCAGGTCCGTCAGAACGGCCTGATCACGCGCCACGGCTCGTACGACCTGGTCGGCGGCAACCGCACCTACATCGGCGGGGGCGGCGGCAATGAGTGGTTCTTCCAGTTCAAGATCGGCTGGCGGCCGATGCCGTTCTAGGTCGGCGGCCCCATGCTGAGGGTATGACCGGTACGATCTATCTCGACCACGCCGCGACCACCCCGCTCGACCCGCGGGTGCGCGAGGCGATGCTGCCGTGGCTCGGCGGGCAGTGGGGCAACCCCAGCAGCCTGCACGCCTGGGGCCGGGCGGCGCGCGCGGCGGTCGATGGCGTGCGCGAGCGGGTCGCCGCCTGGCTCGGCGCGCGGCCGGCTGAGATTGTCTTCACCAGCGGCGGCAGCGAGGCCGACAGCCTGGCTCTGCTGGGCACCGCCGCCGCCCGCGCCAGCCGCGGCCGCCACCTGCTGACCACGCCGATCGAGCACCACGCGGTGCTGACCGCCGCCGAGCGCTTGGCCGAGGACGGCTTCGAGGTCGAGTACCTCGCCGTCGACGGCGACGGCCGCGTCGACCCCGCTGAACTGGCCGCGCGGCTGCGGCCCGAGACCATCTTGGTCAGCGTGCAGGCCGCGAACAACGAGATCGGCACGCTGCAGCCGATCGCCGAGCTGGGCGCGGTCTGCGCGGCGGCGCGGGTGCCGCTGCATGTCGACGCGGTGCAGTCGCTGGTCGAGTGGCGACACGACGTGCGCGCCGAGGGCATCAGCCTGCTGGCCGGCTCGGCGCACAAGCTCTACGGGCCGCAGGGCGTCGGGTTCCTCTACGTGCGCACCGGGCTGCGGCCGCGGCCGCAGATCCTCGGTGGACCGCAGGAGCGCGGCCGACGCGCCGGCACCGAGAACGTCGCGGGCATCGTCGGCCTGGGCGCGGCGATCCAGCTGCTCGAGGCGGAGATTGAGGCCCGCCGCGCGCACTGTCTGACGCTGCGCGAGCGGCTGCTGGCGGGGCTGCTGGCGCTGCCGGGCAGCCATCTCAACGGCCCGCGCGAGGGGCGGCTGGCGAACAACGTCAACGTCAGCTTCGACCACGTCAACGGCGAGGGGCTGCTGATCAGCCTGGACCAGCAGGGCATCGCCGCGAGCACCGGCAGCGCCTGTTCGAGCGGCAGCACCGACCCGAGCCACGTCCTGCTCGCCCTCGGCGGCGACCGCGACATCGCCCACGGCTCGCTGCGCCTGACCCTGGGCCAGAGCAACACCGAGGCGCACGTCGATCGGGCGGTGGCGGCGGTGGCCGAGGCGCTGGAACAGCTGCGCGGGCTCGACCCCACGGGACGCGCGGCGACTGTTTGACACGCGCTTGGGCGCTCTCTACAATGCCCGCAGGACTGTCAGGAGGTCTGCGTATGCCCCGGCGCGTGCTGTTCACTCACAACGATTTGGACGCGCTGGTCGCCGCCTTGCTCACTCGGGTTGCGATGCCCGACTGCGACGTGTACTTCTGCACCTACGACAACTTCCCCGAGCTGGTGGCCAAGCGTGCCGCCGACTACGGGGTCATCTGGGTCGCCGACCTGAGCATGCGCGACGGCTCGCCCGAGCTGGAGGCGCTGCGCGCGGCCGAGGCCGATGAGGTGCGCTGGTTCGACCACCACGCCTCCTCGGACGACCAGGCCTGGATGACGACCTGCGAGATTGACCGCAGCGGGCAGCGCTGCGCGGCGGATGTCGTGGCCGATTGGCTGGTCTCCGCGGGCTACGAGATTCCCGCCCCCTGGCAGACTCTGCGCGACTACGCACACGACCAGGATCTCTGGATCCGCGCGCTGCCCGAGGCCGCCGCGTTCGACGATATCCTCGGTGGTATGCCGATCCAGACGGTCTTCGACCTGCTCGAAGTGGACCCGCTGCGGGTCTACCAGCCGACGCCGGAGATGGCCGAGGCGGCGCGGCGGACGGCCGAGGAGCGCGAACTGAGCCTAGCCCTGGCCGAGCGCACGGCGACGGTGATCGAGCTGCCCGACGGGCGGCGGATCAAGTCGGTCTGCGCCTGGGGCTCGACCAGCGAGGTTGGTGACGCGGTGGGCGACCCGGACACGCTGGTCGCGCTGCTGGACCTGCGCGGGGTGGGCCGCGGGCAGATCCGCTTCAGCCTGCGCACCCAGTCGAAAGAGATCAACGCCGCCCGCGTGGCCGAGCAGATGGGCGGCGGCGGGCACCCGCAGGCGGCGGGGGCGACGGTGCAGCTCGAGCTATTGCATGCGCTGACCGAGGCCATTGGCGCGCAGGTACGCGCGGCCCTCGAGGCGGCCGAGGAGGAGGTTTGAACAATGAAAGTCACGTGGTATGGGCATTCGTGCTTCTGGATCGAGAGCTCGGCGGGTACGGTCGCGATCGACCCGTTCCTCACCGGCAACCCCGCCGCGCCAGTCAGCGCCGACCAGGTGCGCTGCGATGCGATCATCCTAAGCCACGGTCACGCTGACCATGTGGGCGACGCCGCGGCCCTGGCGAACCGTCACAATGCACCGATCGTCGCGGTCTTTGAGCTGGCCACGGTGCTCGGCTGGCAGGGCCTGACGACCCATGGCCAGCACATCGGCGGCGCGCATGACTACCCGTTCGGGCGGGTCAAGTTCACGCCCGCGGCGCACGGCACCGGTATGATCGACGAGGCCGCGCAGACCATCACCTACACCGGTCAGCCGGCGAGCATCCTCTACACCGTCGGCGACAAGACGGTCTTCCACGCCGGCGACACCGCGCTGCTCGCCGAGTTCGACCTGGTTGGCCGGCGGCACGAGATTGACCTGGCGCTGCTGCCGATTGGCGACAACTTCACCATGGGCCCGGACGACGCGGCGGAGGCCGTGCGCATGCTGCGGCCCAAGCGCGTGGTGCCGATGCACTACAACACGTGGGACCTGATTGCGCAGGACCCGGCGGCGTTTGCCGGCCTGGTGGGCGGGGCGGCCGAGGTGGTCATCCTGCAACCGGGCGAGGCGATCGACCTGTGAGCGAGGTCGGTGAACCGGCGTCTATCACGCTGAGACTCCCGCCCGCGGCGGCCTGGTGGCCGTTGGCGGGCGAGACGGCGGGGTACGCCGCGGCGCGGGCCGGGCTCAGCGCGGCGACCAGCGCGCGGCTGCGGCTGGCCCTGCGCGAGGCCTGCGCCAACGCCTGCAGCCACGGCCGCCTGGCCGAACTCGGCGCGCCGCTGGTCATTCGCTGCGACCTGCTGCCCGGCGGCGCCCTGCGCGTGGCTGTCGCCGACCAGGGCCCCGGGTTCAACCCCGATGCGGTGCCGCGCCCGTCGCTCGATGCGCCGCTGGAAAAGCGGCGGCTGGGTGGGCTTGGTGTGCATCTGATGCGGCACCTGGTGGACCGACTGGAGGTGGTGGCGGTCGAGGGCGGGCATGAGGTATGGTTGTGCGTCGATGCGCGGGGGGAGGAGGGCGAGGCGGCACAATGAAGGTCCGGCTGTGGGGTGTGCGCGGCTCGATCCCGACACCGCTGCGCGCCGACGAGATCGAGGCCAAGCTCGTTGCAGCGCTGCGCGGCGCGACGGAGGTCGACCTGCGCGACGAGGCCGCCGTCCGCGCCTATGTCGCCGGCCTGCCCTGCCATGAGCGCGGCACCTGGGGCGGCAACACGACCTGCTTCGAGATCCGCAACGCGGCGGGCGACCTGCTGATCGTCGACGCGGGCACCGGCATCCGCGCGCTGGGTATCGAGCTGCTGGGCGGCGAGTTCGGCCGCGGCACCGGCCGCGCGGCGATCGCCATCACCCACACCCACTGGGATCACATCCAAGGCCTGCCCTTCTTCGGCCCGCTCTTCGTGCCGGGCAACCACTTCGACTTCTACGGCCAGCACGACCAGCTTGAGGCGCGGCTGCAGGCGCAGCAGGAGGGCCGGTTCTTCCCGGTCACCCTCGACGACATGGCCGCGACCAAGGCCTTCCACCGCGTTGATGAGCCCGTGGAGCTGTTCGACGGACGGATGCGGCTGCGCTCGATCGAAGTTGAGCACCCGGGGCGCTGCTGGGCCTACCGGATCGAGGCCGACGGCCACAGCGTGGTCGTCGCAACAGACGCCGAGTACCGCCAGTTGGTCGGCGCGGCCTGGGAGCGCCACGTCGAATTCTACCGCGGCGCCGATGTGCTCATTTTCGACGCGCAGTACACCCTCAGCGAGGCGCTCGTCGACAAGCAGAACTGGGGCCACTCGAACGCGATGATCGGCATCGATATGGCGGTCGAGGCGGAGGTGGGGACGCTGGTCATCCACCACCACGAGCCGACCTATGGCGATGCGAAGGTCGCGGAGATCTGCCGCGAGGCGCTGCGCTACCTCGACGAGCTACCCCGCGGGCACCGGCTGCACGTGGTCGTCGGCTGCGAGGGTGACACGCTGGAGCTGTAGGTCGTGATCATCGCCGTCGGCCTCGATATCGTCGCGCTCGACCGCATCGACCGGCTCTGGACCCGCTACGGCGCGCGCCTCGTCGGGCGGCTGCTGACCCCCGCCGAGCTGGCCGCCATCGAGGCCAGTGGCGACCCGGTGGCGCGGCTGGCTGGGCGCTGGGCGGCGAAGGAGGCGGTGCTCAAGGCGTTGGGCACGGGCTGGGCCGAGGGGCTGGCGCTGGGGCAGATCGAGGTGCTGAACGATGCCGCGGGTGCGCCGCGACTAACGCTGCATCGCGCGGCGGCGGCGCGCGCGGCGGCCCTGGGCGGCCAGCGCTGGCACCTGAGCATCAGCCACGAGCGGTCGATGGCCGTGGCCGTGGCGATTTTGGAGGGCGAACCATGCAACTAGAGGGCCGACGCGCGCTGGTCACCGGCGCGGGCCGCGGGCTGGGTAAGGCCGTGGCGCTGGCGCTGGCGGCCGCCGGCGCCGACGTCGTCGTCAACTACCACCGCTCGGCCGAAGCGGCCGCGACCGTCGTCGACGAGATCACCGCGGGCGGCCGCCGCGCGCTGGCCGTCGGCGCCGACGTGGCCGACGAGACGGCGGTCAAGCAGCTGCTCGCCGAGACCACCGAGTTCCTCGGCGGGCTCGATATCGTCGTCAACAACGCCGGCCTGGTGCGCGACAAGTACCTCAACTACATGACCCTCGACGAGTGGTCCGAGGTGGTCGATGTCTGCCTGCGTGGGACCTTCCTGGTCACCAAGCACGCGACGCGCGCGCTGCTCCGTTCACCGGCCGGCCGCGTGGTCAACATCAGCTCCGTCGCCGGGCTCGCGGGCGATATGCAGCGCGCCAACTACGCGGCGGCCAAGGCCGGGCTGATCGGCCTGACCAAGACCACCGCGCGCGAACTGGCCCGCCGCGGCGTGACGGCCAACGCCATTGCGCCGGGCATGGTCGAGACCGAGCTGATCGCCGAGCTGGCCGAGACGCGCCGTGAGGCGATGCTCGAGCGCATCCCGCTGGGCCGCTTCGGCCAGCCGAACGAAATCGCGGGGCTGGTCGTCTTTTTGTGTACCGATGCCGCGGCGTACATCACCGGCACGGTGTTGACGGTCGATGGCGGCTTGAGCGCGTGAGGGCAGGGCTAGGATGAGTGTGGCGGTCACCGGAGTGGGTGCGGTCAGTGCGTTGGGCGTCGGCGCCGATGCGTTCTGGTTGCGCTTGGCCAGCGGGCATAGCGGGCTGCGGCCGCTGGCGCGCTTCGACAGCAAGGGCTTGCGCAACGAGCTGGCCGGCGAGGTGCCCGAGGACGAGTGGGCGCCGCTGGCCCGCGAGGGCGAGCCGCGGGTCCTCGGCTACGCGCGGGTCGCCGCGGCCGAGGCGCTGAGCCGCTCGCACCTGCGCACCGAGGGCCTGCGCGTGGCGCTGGTCCTGGGCACCAACTTCGGCGCGCAGGACGCGCTCTGGAACGAGCCGGCCGGCCCCGGCCAGCTCAACGCCGCCGACGCCGGTGCGATCGCCGCGCGCCTGGCCGCCGAGCTGGGGCTGCACGGGCCGGTGCTGACGCTGTCCAACGCCTGCTCGAGCGGCACGCACGCGGTCGGCCTGGCCGCCGACCTGATCCGCGCGGGCTGGGCCGATGCGGCGCTGGCCGTCGGCGCCGACGAGCTGGGCCTCTACTGCCTCAGCGGCCTGAGCATCCTCCACACCATCACCACCGACACCGTCCGCCCCTTCGACCTGAACCGCGGCGGCACGCTATTCGCCGAGGGCGCGGGCGCGCTGCTGCTCGAGTCGCTGCACAGCGCGGCGACCCGCGAGCAAGCGCCGCTGACCTACGTCCTGGGCCACGCGGTCGACAACAACGCCTACCACATGACCGCGCCGGACAAGGGCGGGGAGGGCATGGCGCAGGTCGTCCGCGACGCGCTGGGCCAGGCCGGCATCGCGCCCGAGCGGCTGGGCCACGTCAACGCGCACGCGACGGGCACCGAGTACCACGACCCGGCCGAGGCGGCCGCGCTGCACGCGGTCCTGGGCGAGCCTGCGGGGCGGGTGCCGGTGACCGCGATTAAGGGCGCCACGGGCCACGCGATGGGCGCCGCGGGCGCGCTAGAGGCGGTCACCTGCGTGCTGGCCCTGCGCGACCAGACGCTGCCGCCGACCCTAGGCCTGCGCGAGCAGGACCCCGCTTGCGACCTGGACGTGGTCGTCGGCGAGGCGCGGCGCCACCCGCACGACGCCGCGCTGTCGATCAGCGCCGGCCTGGGCGGCAACAACGCGGCTCTGGTCCTGGGAGAACTGTGATGGCCGAGCGCGTCGCGATCACCGGGCTCGGCGTCGTCAGCGCCCTGGGTCTGGGCTACGAGCCGTTTGCCGAGAACCTGGCCGCCGGGGTGAGCGGGTTGGCGCCCTGGAGCGGTAGCGAGGCTGAGCCGCTGCTGGTCGGCGAGGTCGAGCCGTACGACCTGCGCGACTACCTGGTCGCCGAGAAGGGCTATCTCGACCGCACCAGCGAGCTGGCGCTGATCGCCGCCCAGTTGTGCCTGCGCCACGCTGGCCTGGAGGCGCTGCCGGCCGCGCGCGAGCGGCGCGGGCTGGTGGTGGGCACGCAGTTCGGGTGCATGGCCACGGCCACGCACTACTGCCAGCGCGTGCGCAAGCGCGGCCCGCGGTTCGCCACGCCGCTGGTCTTCAGCCAGAGTTTCCTCAACACCCCGGCCAGCCTGCTGTCGATCGACTACGACCTGGCCGGCTACCACACGACCCTGACTAGCGGTCCGGAGTCGGGCCGGCAGGCGTTCGAGTTGGGTGTGCTGGCACTGGCGTTGGGCCAGGCCGACGCGGTCCTGGCGGGCGGTGTCGACGCGCTCTCGGCCGAGCTGATCGCTGGCTATGACGCGCCGCTGGCCACCGGCGACGACCCCGAGGCCTACGTCCCGGGCGCGGCGGGTGGCACGGCGCTGGGCGAGGGCGCGGCGCTGCTGCTGCTCGAACGCGAGGCCGCGGCCACCGCGCGCGGCGCGACCGTCTGGGCCTGGCTGGAGCGCGACGACGAGCCGGCCGACTGGCAAGCCAACGACAACGGCGCACCCCTGACCGCCGCGCCGTGGGCCCTCTACGGCGAATGCGCCGGCGCCAGCGGCGCCCTGGCCATCGCCGCCCTGGTCGCCAGCCTCCGCGCCTGCATCCTGCCGCCCCTGCGCGGCGGCGCCGAGCCACTGGAGAGCCGCTGGGAACCCCAGGACTCCACCGCCACCTCCGCCCGCTACGAAAGTCTGCGCGTCAGTGTCGATGCGGCTGGCTGAGCCACCAAGAACCGTAGCGCCGGCGGACGGCCGGCCTCGAGGGGGTGCGCGCTAGCGCCCTTCGCTCACGTTACCCGGAGACGGCGTCGGTCGCGGAATTGTACCGCCGCCGCTTCGGCGGCAGAGCTCCGGCACACCGGTGGCCGATGCCGGCGAGCGCCGGCGGTCACTGGGGGCCGTGTTCGCTCAACCTTGCTTCGGCCCCCGCTGCGCTGCGGTCGCGTCTATGGTCGCGGGCTGGCAGCCCGCGACACTTGGGAGGATCTGGGCTGCGGCGCACCTCTGGCCGATGCCGTCGAGGCGCCGGCGGTCCCTCTTGGGCTGCGGACAGCAGTGTCTGCTGTCCCGGGCGGCGCGGGCGGCGGGCGCTCGTGCCTTGACACACGCCAGCGGACCTGCCACAACCCTAGACAGAGGAGGCGGTGCGTCATGGGCTGTCGAACACGCCGGTGGTCGCGGGTGTTGGGGGTGCTCGTGGTCGCGCTGCCGGCTTGGGTCGGGTGGGCGCAGGCGCAGGGGGTGGCGCCAGCCGTCGAGCAACCAGGCCCGGAGGCTGCTGGTCAGGCGGTGGCCGACCTTGAACTCGATGTACCCGTGCGCGAGCAGTTGGTTCGTGACTCGCTGGCACGTCTCGGCCTAGCGGGAGCGGAGGTGACCGTCGACGGGTATGCCTCCGAGGGCTTTGAGCCGGTCTTGATGCGCTGGGCGTTCGGTTTCACCTATGAGCTGGGGGGGCGGACTGGTCGCGGTGCTCACGGCAACGGGCCAGCGCAAATCGGCGACTTGTGGTGTCGCCCGCACCTGCCGTTACCGGACGGACCGCGGGAGCTCGTGACGGCCGCGGATGCCGTGGAGGCCAGCAAGCTCTGGCTCGCGGCACTCGGTTTCGACGCCGAACGGCGGGTGTTGGCGTGGTACACGACGCACGAGGTCGGTGGCGGGCGGACGTGGCGGGTGGCCTGGAGGCAGGTGCTCACGTCGGGTCTCCTTGGCGCCGGATCGGTCCTCGTCGTTGTGAACGACGACGGCGCGCTGCTGCGTGTGCTGAGTGGTGGCTCGTTACCGCCCGAGACCGTGGCCGATGAACCCGTGATCACCGAGGAACAAGCGTCGGCTGCGGCGTTGGCCGCCACCAGCGAGGGTGAGGGCACGCAGCCTCGGTTCAGGGAACCACCGAGGCTGCTGGGCGTCAAGCGGGCGATCGTGGTCTGGCGCGGCGACCCGCGGGCGACAGATAACCAACTGGCCAGCGTCTATCTAGTGACGCTCTACGGTCTAGCCGGGCCGGCCGTGGCGCGCATCGATAGCGTGGTGGTCAAGCCCGCGACATGGACGGTGCTCGTCAATGACCAGACGGGCGAAGTGGTCAGAAGTGGGCCGGACTCGACCCAACCTGCGTGGTACGACGGTCGACCGGTCGAGGACTGATGCGGCGCGGGCGGTCCCATCCCTTTGTGGCGCGGGCTGCTAGCCCGCGACGAGACCGCGCCCAGCTTGCTGGGCCGGAAGCGGAATCAGTAGCTCAACTCCGTTTCGGCCTCCGCTGCGCTACGGCCGAGTCTTTGGATGCGGACAAGAATGTCCGCGGTCCCAGTTAGGGTGGCCGACGGCGCACCTGGTCCCGTAGGCGGTGCGGCTCAGAAGGAGCGCCGGCCCTTGGCCGGCGGGTCGTAGGCGCTTCGCCCACGGCACGTTGTGACGTTGTCGGCGGCGCACGTTCCGGCTGGGCTGCGCCCAGCGTTGTGGGCTGCAAGCCCACAACCCGCCGGCTAGTGAGCCGGCGCTCCGTTCGGGCGGCTGCGGACCACCCAATGGACCGCCGGCGCTCGCCGGCATTGCATGGTGTGCCGTCGCGGCACGTTTGCTGCGGACAAGAATGTCCGCGGTCCCAGCTAGGGTGGCCGACGACGCTCCAAGTCCCCTAGGCGGCGGGAGCGCCCCCCTACGTGTTCGCCACCAACCACTCCAGCATTTCGTCCGCCTCGCGCTCGCTCGGGGCCCAGGCGTCGTACCAGACGAGGTGGGGCTTGAGCTGCCGGTGGTAGAAGGGGATTTCGGCGGCGGAGCAGGGGATCCAGACGGCGACGCCGAGGGACTGGATGCGTTGGAGGAGGTCGATCCATTCGGGGAAGGCGGCGTTGCGGGCACCGGTGGTCCATTGGATGCATTCGAGGCCGGGGACGGCGCAGATCGACTCGAGGTGGACCAGGCACTCGGGGCCGTCGAGGTGGTAGACGCAGCGGCCGAGGTGCTCGGCTTCGGCGGCGAGGGCCGGGGCGGCCCAGCGGTCGAATTGGCGGGGGCCGATGAGCGCGGCGAAGTCGCATTGGATGGTGTTGGTGCGCTCGGGGTGGTAGGCGGTGACCCAGCCGAGGGTGCCCGTGTGGTCCATGCGGCCGGCTTCATACAGCCGATCGTAGACCGGCGCGTACAGCGCGTTGGCCGAGTCGAGGGCGGCGTCGACCAGGTCGGGGGTGTCGAGCAGGTCGAGGCAGAGCCGCTCGCCGCCGCGCAGGGCCAGCAGCAGGTCGAAGTTCGAGTGCAGGTCGAGATGGGCGAGCACCGCGTGCCCATCGAGCTTGGCCGCGAGCGCCTCGTAGAAGGCGATCATCCGCGACCACCAGTAGTTGTCGTCGTCGACGCGCAGCGGCAGCTGCTTGGCCCAGTCGTCGATGCAGGCCTCGACCCAATTCGTACCGTAGTTGCCGCTCTCCTCGGGGGTCACCAGCCGCGCGCCGGCGAAGGCGGCCATCTGGTCGGGGCCGAAGCTGGGCACGTAGTGCGGGATGGCGTCACCGGCCCAGTAGGTGGCCTGGAGGTTGGCCAGGATCTGGTCGAGCAGGGCGTCCCACTCGCCGGTCAGCCCGGCCATGTACGGCGGCCCGCCGACCCGCTCGACACCCTCGCGCGGGGTGCGAATGGTGGTCACTGGGCGGTCGGTCAGTTCGTGCGCCCAGAATGCCAGCCAGCGCTGGGTCGCGGCCTCTAGATCGGGCTTCAGACTGAGGGTCAGATCGGCCATCGGTGCCTCGCTGCAGGGAGTGAAGCACCGCCGCCGCGGTGGGTCAAGACGGGCCTAGACCTCAACCCGCTCGACCGCCGCGCCGAGGCTGCGCAGCCGCTCGTCGATCCGCTCGTAGCCGCGGTCGATCTGCCCGACGTTGTGGATCACCGAGCGCCCCTCGGCGGCCAGCGCGGCGATCAGCAGGGCCATGCCGGCGCGGATATCCGGGCTGGACATGACCTGCCCGCGCAGCCGGCTCGGGCCGTAGACCACCGCGCGGTGCGGGTCGCAGAGGACGATCTTGGCGCCCATATCGAGCAGCCGGTCGATGAAGAACAGGCGGCTCTCGTACATTTTCTCGTGGATCAGGACCAGCCCGCGCGCTTGGGTGGCGACGACCAGGGCGATGCTAACCAGGTCGGCGGGGAATCCGGGCCACGGCGCGTCGTCGATCTTGGGGATCGCGCCGCCCCAGTCCTCCTGCACGACCAGCTCCTGGCCGCCGGGCACGAGCACGTCGTCGCCGTGGACCTCGAACTCGAGGTTCAGCCGGCGCAGGACGATGCGGGTCATGGCCAGGTCGCGCGGGCCGGCGTCGGCGATGGTCAGCGCCGAGCCGGTCGCCGCGGCGAGGCCGATGAAGCTGCCGACCTCGAGGAAATCGGGCCCGAGCCGGTGCGTGGCGCCGCCCAGCTGGGCCACGCCGTCGATCTCGATGATGTTGCTGCCGTGGCCGCGGATGCGCGCGCCCATCGCGCAGAGCAGCTCGCAGAGGCCGCGCACGTGCGGCTCGCTGGCGGCGTTGAGGATGACCGTGCGGCCGGTGGCAGTGACCGCGGCGAGGATCGCGTTCTCGGTGCCGGTGACCGACGCCTCGTCGAGGAACAGCTCGCCGCCGTGCAGCCCGCCCGGCGCGCGCAGGACCAGGCTCTCGCCCTCCTCGAGCTCGGCGCCCAGCCCGCAGAGCACGAGCAGGTGCGTATCGACGCGCCGCCGGCCGATGCGGTCGCCGCCGGGGGGCGCCAGCTCGACCTGGCCCAGCCGCGCGAGCAGCGGGCCGGCGAGCAGGATCGAGCCGCGGATACGCCGGGCGACCTCGCCCTCGAGCGGCGCGGCGGTCAGGTTGGCCGCGCAGAGCGCCCAGGTCTGCGGCCCGCGCTGGCTGACCTCGACCCCCAGCCCGGCGACCAGCTCGAGCATGGCGCGCACGTCGAGGATGTCCGGCACGTTGTCGAGGATGACTTCCCGGTCGGTCAGCAGGCACGCAGCGATCGCCGGCAGCGCCTCGTTCTTGTTGCCCACGGGCCGAATCGTCCCCGCCAACCGCTGTCCACCATCGATGACCAACGCCTCTGCCACAAAATCCTCCAAACGGCGAACAGTGTAACTGATGGGTGCGGGCGCGGGCCGCGGGCCCGGCCCTGTGGTACCCTTGTGCGCCAGACAACAGGGCGGGGCAGACTGTCGCCCGGGGAGATCATAAGATGCGCGAAACCCTCGAGAATGCGGACCGGATGAAGGCGGTGGGGGCGCTGTTGGTGGGCCTCGAGGGCGGGTTGGCCACGTCGCGGCTGAGCCTCGCGGCCGAGCCGGCCGGCTCGCTCTGGTGCGGCGATCTGATCGGCATCGAGCTGGCCCGGGCCGCCGGCTGGCGGGTCGGCCTGATCGCCCGCCGGCAAACCCCCGAGGTCGCGCAACTGGTGGCCAAGGTGCCCGGCCTCGAGCTGATCGCCAACCCGGCCCAGGCCTGGGACGGCTGGGCCGAGCCCGCCGCGACCGCCTATCTCGGCGCCGACCTGCCCGACCTGCCGCTGATGGGCGCAGCCGGGCTGAGCCTTTGTCCGGCCGACGCCGCGTTGGTCGTCCGCAAGCGCGCCTGCCTGATCCTCGAGAGCAGCGGCGGCCGCGGCGCCGTGCGCGAGGCGGTCGAGCGGCTGCTG
>DHNJ01000067.1:20227-20519 GCA_002409445.1 Armatimonadetes bacterium UBA5419
GCGAGGCGGTCGAGCGGCTGCTGAGCGCCCAAGGCCGCCTGCCGCAGGTCCTTTGCACCTGGTACGAACAGGACGGGATCGAGACCGAGACCGTCTGGCTGGCGCAGCTCGAGGCTGAGCTGAGCGAGAACCACACGAAGATCGGCTTCCGCTGATCGTGGCCGCGACCCGTCTGACCCTGTTGGCGACCAACGACCTGCACGGTCACCTGGCGCCCGCGGCCGCCGCGCAGCTGGCCGCGCTGAAGGCGGAGGCGGCCGCCGCCGGGCCCGTGCTGCTGCTCGATGGCGGC
>DHNJ01000287.1:0-375 GCA_002409445.1 Armatimonadetes bacterium UBA5419
CCGCGGCCGCCAGCCCCAGCGCCACCGGCCACGCCAGGACCAACGCCGGCCCCCAGCGCGCACCGCGCCAGACAGCCACGGCGGCGGCCACCAGCCCGCCGCCGAACGCCCAGAACCAGGCGCGCGAGGCCACAAGGTCGGGCAGCAGGGGCTCCCAGGCGATCCGCGAGGCGAAGGCCAGGCCCAGGGCCAGAGTGACGGCAAGCGGTACGAGCGCCAGGGCGAGGCCGATGAGCTTGCCGGCCAGCCAGGTGCCCGGCCGCACCCCGCGCGCCAGCCACAGCGCCACCCCACCGCGCCGCACCTCGCCGCCCGTGGCCTCTAGCGCGAGCAAGACGCCGGTCAGCGCGCTGCCGGTCAGGGCCAGCGCGGCGA
>DHNJ01000287.1:504-5108 GCA_002409445.1 Armatimonadetes bacterium UBA5419
CCGGTCAGGGCCAGCGCGGCGAGGCTGTCGACGACGAGCAGCTGCTTCTCGCGCAGGGCGAGGAAGTCAAAACGCGGCGCCGCCCCCGTGAGCAGGAGCAGCGCCGCCCAGAGTAGGACGAAGACTGGCGAGCGCCAGGCCTCGCGCAGGGTGAGCACGACGACCGCCCCAAGCCCCCGACCGACCGGCGGTCTGAGCATGGCGGCAGCCATCAGCATCTACCCCACGAACTGCGGTGTCACCGCGTGCGGAATGATGCCCTTCTCGACACCCTCAGCCAGCAGCCGGCGCACTGACTCGCGGCCGTCCTCGCCGTAGTCGACGGTCCGCTCGTTGACATACATGCCGACGAACTCGTCGCCGCGGTCACGGTCGAGCCCACCGGAGTACTGCAGCGCGTAGTCGAGCGCTTCGTCGCGGTGGTCCAAGGCGTACTGCACGGAGGCCTTGAGGTCGGCGCCGATCAGCTTGATCAGGTCCGCGCCCAGGTCCGTGCGCACGACGTTGCCGCCCAGGGGCAGCGGCAGGCCGTGCCGCTCGTACCACCAGGTGCCAAAGTCGAGGACCAGGTCCAGCTTGTCGTCCTTGTAGGTCAGTTGGCCTTCGTGGATCAACAGCCCGGCCTCGACCCGCCCCGTGGCGACGGCCTCTGGGATCGTGTCGAACGGGACGGTCACGGTCTGGATGTCGGGGAAGAGCAACTTGAGCGCGAGGTAGGCCGAGGTCAGCGTGCCGGGGATGGCGACGGTCACCTGGCTGACCTCGTCGAGGGTCATCGGCCGGCGCGCGACGAGCCGTGGCCCATAGGTCGCGTCGCCCATGCTCGCGCCGGACGAGAGCAGCGCGTACTTGTCGGCCAGGTAGGCATAGGCGTGGATGCTGACCGCGCTGACCTCGTAGCGGCCCTCCAGCGCGCAGCGGTTCAGGGTCTCGATATCGTTCAGTAGATGGTCGTACCGCCGATCGCCAGTATCCACCTTGCCGTGGACCAGGGCGTAAAACATGAACGCATCGTCGGCGTCGGGGCTGTGAGCCACAGTGAAAGTCATGAAGTCTGCACCTCCGCGGCAGGCTGTGTTCGGACTTGGTAGCGCACCTCCACCCGGCCGTTGGGCGGCACGG
The DNA here is from genome assembly GCA_002409445.1 of Armatimonadetes bacterium UBA5419. GTDB lineage: Bacteria > Armatimonadota > UBA10988 > UBA10988 > UBA10988 > UBA10988. The sequence goes on from DHNJ01000287.1 coordinate 1,627, forward strand.
TGAGGTCGGTTGTCAGTTGCAGCCCGGCGGGCGCAGTGAACGTGTGGCTCGCCGCGATCACCTGCCCGCCGGACGGCGGCAAGGCTTGGACCACGGTCACGAGCGCTTCGTCGGCGCTCGGGTTGTGCAGCGTGAGGACCCGGCGGGTCACCGGCCCGTTGACCTCCGGCGCGACCGTCGCGGTCGGCGCCAGCGCCGCGTCGGCGGGCACCGCCCAAGTCAGCGCCGCACCCGGCGCGCTGGCGGCGAGGGTCTGCTGCCCGACCAGCTGGACCCGGCCCTGCGCGTCGGCGCGGTAGATGCGCACGGGACCCGTCGGCAGCGGCACGCCCAAGCCCTGCGCGGCGACGTTGGCCAGGCGTACGCCGGACTCAACGCGCACGGCGTTGTCGGTGCCGACCCGCACCAGCCACCGCGCCGCGCCTCGGCGCGGGCTCGACTGCGCCAGCAGCACGCGCCGCGCGCCGCCGTTGGCCAGGTCGATCGGCCGCGGCACGTAGCTCACGACGGCGCCGGGCGCACCGGCCTTGGCGGCCTCCGCCGTCGACAGCTGGACGCCCACGTCATCGAGATCGAGACCCGACGTGTTGCGCAGCGTGACCCAGGCCGCCAGCGTCGTCAGCTGGCTCTGGGGCAGGATGGTCAGCGCGTAGTCGGCGGCCCAGCCGAACCCGCCGCTAAGGTAGGTCGCCTCGACCTGCGCGCTCCCCGCCTGGTGGGTGTCCAGGGCCCAGGTCAGCTTGGCCTGAGCCGCGTTGAGCAGCAGGTCGGCGGGCAGGACCACGGTGCCCGGCGGGTGGACCAGCAGGCCGTCGCGGTTGCTCAGGGTGACCCCGTCGTCATCGATGGCGACCAGCGTGCCGCGCACGGTGCGGTCGTCCGCGCGGACCTCGATCTCGCGGCCCAGGGCGGCCTGCAGCAGGTCTGCCGCCGGCGGGGCAAGGGTGCTACGCTGCTCCAAGACGGTGAACCGCGCCGGCCCGTCGACCGGCCGCAGCAGCGCGCTGCCGTCGACCAGGGCGCGGGCGATGCCGTTCAGCTCAAACTCGTTGCGCCCGACCGTCAGCTGTACCATCTCGGCGCGGCGGACCAGCGCCTGACCGTCGGCGTAAATGGTGATCTGCGAGTCGCCCAGGTCGGGCGGGCTCGCGACGGTGGTCGGCGCGACGACGACTTCCTCGATCTTCGTCGCCGCGCGCTGAGTGCCCGCGACCTCGGCGGTGGCGTCGAGGACCGCCTGGTCCGCGGCCAACAGCGACGGGTTGGACTGACCGTCGGTGGCGAGGCCCGCGTCCGCGGCCGGCGCGGCGGGCGGTGCGGTTGCCGGCGGCTGAGCCGCGGCGTGCCAGGTCAAGAAGCCCAGCCCACCGAGCACCACCCAGACCCAAGGTTGCCAGCGCCCGCGTCCCATGGCATACTCCGCCGGCCGCAGTATAGCACAGCCGAGCCGCCCACCGGTCGCTGCGTGCCGGCCGACCATACGCTATACTTTGTAGCCAACGGAGCCGCTTCGGTGTCCCCTCTGCTCTGGCTCGCGCTCATCCTCACCGCCCTGCCCGGCCCCGGCACGGTGCAGACCGAACCGCTCGATCTGGGCGCCGACCGCGGCGTCGTGCTGCGCGGCGTGACCTTCCAGGTCGCCGCCGGCCCCGCCCTGCGCAACGCCGCGGGGGGCGAGGTCCGGCTCGAGGACTGCCGCTTTGTCGGCGGGACGGTCGGCGCCGAACTGTCCGGCGCGACCCTGCTGCGCTGCACCTTCGCCGGCCAGTCCGAGGTCGGCCTCCGCACCGCCCCCGGCGCCGAGCCGCTGACGCTCGACAGCTGCCTGTTTACCAACAGCGGCGCCCGGCTCGACGCTGGTACCGGCCACCGCGTGCAAGGCTCCTGGTTCGTCCGCTCACCGCTGACCGTCGAGGGCAGCACGGGCAACCAACTGGTCGGCAACAGCCTGCTGGGCGAAGGTCTGCTGGTCGCTGATGGCGCGCAGAACACCCTCGCCTTCAACACCGTCTTCGACGCCCCCGCCGCCATCACCCTCCGCGACAGCCGCACCAACCTGCTCGCCGGCAACTGGCTGCTCGACACGCGCTTCCTCGCCGGCGCCGAGACCGACCCGGCCCAGAACGGCTTGGCCCTGACCGAGACCAGTCAGGGCGCGACCGCGGCCAACGTGATCAGCAGCAACCTCTTCCAAGTCAGTGGCCCCGCCGTCGCCGTCAGCGCGACGACCGAGCCGACCGAGCGCCGCGCCGCCGGCCAGGTGCCGCTGCTCGCCCGCAACACGATCGCCGACAACCTCTGGGACCGCGCCGACTCGGCGCCGACGGCCGACCTCGTCCTGGCCCAAATGGAAGGCGCGCGCGACCGCCAGGTGGCCACGCTGACCGACTGGGACCCGCGCGGCGTCATCGCCCAGACCAGCCCCGGCGCGCTCGGCCTGACGACCCGCTGGCTCTGGTTCAACCTCGACGGCGAGACCCTGGTCCTGCCGAACCTCTCCGACCCGTCCTTCGAGCGCACCGCCCCGCTCAACGGCGCCATCTGGGGCGCCGAGCCGCTGCCCGGCGCGACGACCGCGGTCGCCGACGATGGCGACGCGCGCGACGGCCGCCACAGCCTGGAGGTCACCACCGACACGCCGACCGACGACCTGGTTGGCTGGCGCGCCTGGTCGCTGCCCGTCCGCGCCGGTGGCACGTACGGCGTCGCGCTTTGGGTTCGCACCAAGCAGGTCACCCCGACCGGCCCCGACGGCGGCGCGACGGTCCGCCTGCGCTGGCTCGATGGTCAGGGCCAGACGATTGACGAGGCGATCCTGCTGGGGCCCGGCAAGCTGCCGCTGCTGCGCCGGGGCAGCCAGCCTTGGACCGACCTGCTGTGGCAAGGGCCGGCGCCGGAGGGGGCCGCTTGGCTGGAGGTCGTCGGCGGCCTGCAGCAGGCCACGGGTACCGTCCGCCTCGACGCGCTGAGCGTCGACCAGATCGCCCCGCCGCCGCCCAACCCGCGCCGCACCCCGTGGCCGCGCAAGGTCGGCGAGCCCGAGCCGCCGCCCCCGCCGGCGCAGATGAAGCCGTGGCACCCGCCCTGGGGCCGCGTCCGCTCCGACACCAGCAACTGGTAGACCGCCTGGCTAGCCCTCAGGCACCACCCAGCGGTACCAGCGCGGCAGTTCGTCCTGCCGCGCGTCGGCCAGCGTCAGGCAGAGCCAGTGCTCGCCCGGCTCGCGCGGCAGATCCACCGACAGCCCGTCGCCCAACCGCCCGCGCCCCACTTCGCGCAGCCCGTCCGCCGCGTCGGCCAGCGACACCATAGCTACGCGCTCGCTGCCCTCGGCGATCCACGCCGCCCGCGGCGCGGCCTCGCCCGGCGCCGGCCAGCTGACCCGCAGCGCCAACTGCGGCGCCAGGCCATCGAGCCCGAGCCAAATCGGCCGCCGCCCGTGCGCGCTGTAGACCACCGCCGCCCCGCTCCGCTCGATGATC
>DHNJ01000070.1:0-1219 GCA_002409445.1 Armatimonadetes bacterium UBA5419
CGGCGTACCGCGTGGTCGGTGCGGACCGCGGCCGGCCGGCGCCTTTCTGCTGTGAGGCGATCAAGGGCAGCACGCCGTTCGCGACCGAGCGCGAGACCCTCAACGGTCTGCGCGACACGCGCGCCGGCTCGACGCAGTACAAGCCCGTCCGCGACGGCTACGTGGGCCCGCTGGCCAACGGCACGCTGCCGTGTTACGGCAAGGTGGACCTGACCTCGGCCACGCACAACACCATCGAGGACGCCCCGCAGCGGCCGACCGCGGAGGTGGGCGGGGTCTACACCTACGAGGCGATCGCCACGGGCACCGTGCTGCGCGCCGAGGTCTGGCTGAAAGGCTTCACCCCGGGCGACGTGCCCGTAAGCGCGCGGGTCGGCCGCTCGGCGAAAGACGACTATGGCCGGGTGCGGCTGGCGTTGTCCGATGTTGCCGCGGCGCCCGCGCCCGCGCCGGCGGCGGCCGGCGGCACGCTGACGGTCTGGCTGCAGAGCGACCTGCTCCTGCGCGACGCGCGGCTGCGGCCGGCGGCGTCGCTGGAGGCGCTGACCAAGGAGCTAGAGACCGCGTTCGGTGTGACGCTGACGGTGGACGAGGCGGCCTCTGGCCTGCCGGCGGCCTGGCTGCGCACGCGGCGGACCGAGAGCTGGCACCGTGGCTGGGGCCTGCCGCGCCCCTCGCTGGTCGGCCTGATGGCCGGTAGCGTGGTGCGCTACAAGGTCAGCGGCGAGGTCGGTGCGGACAAGCTGGAAAAGCTGCAGGCGGAGGGCCTGGGCGAGCGGCGGGCCGAGGGCTTCGGCGCGCTGAGCTTCAACGACCCGCTGCTGGCCGCGAGCCTGGTTGGGCTGCCGACGGCGAAGGCCGCGGCCTGTGGCGCGCCGACGGCCGCGGCGGATGACGATCCGGACGCAGCGGCCGGTGGCGCGCCGGGGGCGCTGGAACCCGAGGACGAAGCCTACGCCAAGGCGGTGACCGCGGCGGCCTGGCGCGCGGCGATCCGGACCGCGGCGCGGTATGCGGCGTGGAAGGACTCGCAGCGTGAGGAGATCCTCGGTTGGACCCGCAAGGCGCCGCCAGCTAGCCAGTTGGGTGGCCTGCGCGAGCTGCTCGGCGAGCTTGACCCGACGCGAGTCCAGTCCTGGCTGCAGGGGGTACGAGACAACCCCAAGCGCGCCAACAAGTGGCCGTCGCTGCAGAAGGTTGAAGCACTGCTGCTAGGCGC
>DHNJ01000070.1:1459-7477 GCA_002409445.1 Armatimonadetes bacterium UBA5419
CTGGGCCTACGCCGTGCGCACCTTCCTCGGCGAGGCGCTGCGGGCTGAGCGGCGGGCCCGCGAGCACGCGCCGGCGTCCAACGAGCAACCCGCGGTGCAGGGAGGGGAGGCGACGCATGACTAGAGGACTCAAGGGCCGGTTGCACATCAGCGGCCGGCTGGTCGCGGTCACCGCGCTGCACGTGGGCGGCCTGGACGGCGACGATGCCCTGACCGACCTGCCGCTCGCGCGCGACGGCCTCGGCCGCGTCTATCTGCCCGGCACGAGCCTAGCCGGCGCGCTGCGGGCGCTGGCCACGGAGGTGTTGGCCGACCGCGGCGATCTGCTCAACGAACTGTTCGGCCCACCGACTCGCCCCGCCGACGCGGAGCCGACCGACGTGGGCTCGGCGAGCCTGGTAACCATCGCCGATGCGACGGCGACGGCAAGGAATGTACGCGAGGAGATCCGCGACGGCGTGGGCATCGACCGCGTCACCGGCGCGGCGGCCTTCGCGATCAAGTTCGACCGCGCGGTCGTGCCCGCGGGTACCGCCTTCAGGTTCGGGCTGGTCCTGGAGGTGCCCGCCGGCGGGTCGGGCGACGAGCTACAGGCGGCGCTGGCGGCGGTCCTGCAGGCGGCCGAGGAGCCTTGGTCGCTCGGCGCGGCGCGCACCCGCGGGCTGGGGCAGGTCCGGCTGACGGAGCTCGCGGTCGACTGGCGGGGCCTGGCGCGCGAGGAGTTGTTGGCTTGGCTGGCTGCCGGGCAGGGTACGGCACGGACGCTCGCGCAACTGCAACCCGGGGCGCAGGAAGCAACTAAGGTGACCCGCCAGCAGCTGCGCATCTCGATCGCCTGGCAGCCGCGCGGGCCGCTGATGGTCAACGCGGGCATGGACGGCTCGGACGTCGACCAGGTGCCGCTGGTGACGGGCACCGCCGACGGCAACGTGGCGCTGGTCCTGCCGGGCAGCAGCATCAAGGGCGCGCTGCGGACCCGCGCGGAGCTGATTCTGCGCACGGTGCTGAATGTCGACGGGACCGACGTGGCGACCACGCCAGCGGGCTTTCTAGACCAGCTGGAGGAGCCGGCGCTCGACCTGGTGCACTGGTTGTTTGGGCTCGGCGGCCAGCCGGCGGAGAACGCGTCCGCGGCGGTGGACGGCCGCCAGAAGGGCCTGGGCGCGCTGGCGGTCGCCGACTGCCTGGCGCCGCTGGCGGTCACCCGGGCGCAGTGGCAAGCGATCGTCAACGCACCGAACGAGGCGGCCTTCCGGACCGCGCGCGATGCGGCGGGCCTGTCCGGGTGGGCCAAGGCGATGCACGTCGCCGTCGACCGCTGGACGGGTGGGGCGGCGGAGAACCTGCTGTTCAGCGTGCTGGAGCCGTTCGGGGTCGAATGGGAGCCGATCGAGCTGACCGTGGATCTCGGGCGCCTGCCCGAATCGAAGCGCGACGCGGCGCTGGCGCTGCTGCTGTTCGTCCTGCGCGACTTCGCCACGGGCGCGATCCCGCTGGGCTTCGGCGTCAACCGCGGCCTGGGCGACCTGGTGGTGACGGACATCACGCTGTCGGGCGCGGTGGGCGACCCACCGGTCGACCTGCCCGAGCAGTTGGTGGCGGGCGGCCAATGGCAGCTGAACGACGCAGCCGCCAAACACTACGCGCAGGCGTGGAACGCGGCGCTGGACGGAGGCGTGACCGATGGCAACTGAGACGACTCTGCACGTGAGTCAGGCGGTGGACATCGATCTGACGGCCGCGGTCGCGGCGGTGCCGTGGGGCGAGGGGCCGGTCACGGCCCTGCTCTACGCGCCGGCCGGCTGCTGGCTGGCGCGCTGGGCTGACGATCGCTTCGACCTGCCGCCCGGCGTCGATAGCGGGTTGCTGGCCGGAGTCTGGGAGGCGCGGGTCTTCGGCGCGGCCGGCGAGCTGCGCTGGTACTCGACCCCGGGCGAGGGCTCGCGGGCGGTCTGGCTAAGCGAGCATGAAGGAATGCCGGCGGGCTTCGCCGCCGACTCGCCGCTCACCGTCGAGCGCCACGAGCACCAATACGTGCTCTGGGGCGAGACGGACGCCAGCGACGTCCCCGGCTGGCAGGCGCTGACCACCGCCCAGTTGGGCACGCTGTGGGTGCCTTTCGAGTCGGCCCGTGGACGCATCGCGCTGCAGGCAGTGGAGTACTGGCAAGAGTTCGCCCACGGCAACGTGGCCGTCGCCGAACAGCGACTGGTGGGGCTCGCGGCGCTACCGGGGCGCGACGCCCCAGGGGAGGTGTGAGATGGGGCGTAACTATGGTGGCCATGCAGGCCAGGGCGAGCAGAGGCGTCGGGTGCATCCGGCGCAGCGTCCATACCATCACCCCTACTACTTCGTGCCGATGCCGCCGCGCGACGTCACCCACCCGGAGCTAGGCGACCACGAGCCCGTCGGCCACCATCGGCTGCACGAGGACCTGTGGACTGGCACGATCGACCTTCAGGTCATCGTCAACACGCCGCTGCTGCTGCCAGATCTGGCCGAGGCAACGGACGACGAACACAAGACCTACGGTATGCGGCTCGGTCCGGACGGCCGCCCCTACTTGCCGCCGACCAGCCTAAAGGGAATGTTGCGGGCCGCGTACGAAGCGGCGACGAACTCGCGTCTCGGTGTGTTTGGAGCTCACGACACACGCTTGGCCCGGCGAGAGCCCGCCTCGGAAGGTGTAGAGAAGATCCCGTTTCGGGTCAACGAGCAAGGCGTGCTACAGCTGCTCCGCGGTCTGGACTCCGGCGACAAGCGCGGCAAGACCATGCGTGCCGCGTGGCTTCCGTTCTACGGCCGCGACGCCGTCAGGCTGCAAGGGAGAGTGCCCAAGCACAAGCAGTACGTCTGGGCCTACGTGGTGGAGCAGGAACGGCAAGGCGAGTACCCGTTCCGGCTGCTGCGGGTCGCGGCCCTTGAACCGGGGGCGGCAGACATGCCACCCTACGACCCGGACAGGCCGAGGATCGGCGGGCGGTACCAGTATCCAGGCCAGCCGGTGGCTGGCTGGGTGCGAGGCTGGGTGTGTGTGAGCGGCCGGAACATCGAACGCAAGCATGACGAGCGCGTGTTCTTCGATGACTCACCCGAAGACGTCACGCTCAACCCCGATCTGGAAGACCTCTGGGCCCGCTGCATCGAAAGCTACCACGAGGCCAATCGCCGCGATGTGGAAAGGGGGGCACAGCGTCCAGCGGCTGCGCTCGATGACCGGACTGTTTACTCGAGGCACATCACCGTTGCGCCGCCGAAGCTGAACGACGATGAACGCCATCTGGTGCCGGGCACTATGGGCTACGCCGCCGTCGATGAGGACGGCAACATCACCGGCCTCTACCCAGTGCAGATCTCCCGGCGGCTCGAACACCTAGGGCCACGCAAGCTGGTCAGTGAGGCTCATCTGCCGGCTTCCGACCGGGCGCAGTTGTCTCCCGCGGATCGTGTCTTCGGTTGGGTGCATCCAATGGGCCATGGCGCGCATCGCGGGCAACTGCGCGTCGGTGCGACGGTGTGCGGAACGCCCGCCGATCAGGCCATCCGGTCCTTCGCAAACGCGTTACCCCTCGCCATCCTTGGCCAACCAAAGCCCCAGCAGGCGCGATTCTATGTCGCCGCTGACCAGAACGGCAGGGCGCTGGACGACTGCGCACCTCGCGCCAGAGTCGGCTTCCAGGACGAGAGTCAAGGCCTGCGCGGCCGCAAGATCTACCCGCATCACAAACCAGAGATAGGCCACGAGGAAAGCTACTGGAAGCCAACGGACAGGGAGGGTCCGCAGTCCGTTGGGCAGCGCTACCGCGAGTATCTCCATCCTGGAAAGTCAAACCCACAGCGAAACGAAGGCCTTGCCCGGCGCAATGACCAGAATCGCTCGCTGCGGGCGTGGGTCCAGCCGCGTACATGGTTCTCGTGCCGCCTTCATGTGACCAACCTTAGCAGTGTCGAGCTTGGTGCCCTGCTCTGGCTGCTGTCATGGCGCCCTAGCCACTACCACCGCCTGGGTGGAGGCAAGCCGCTAGGCTTCGGCAGTGTGCGGCTCATCGCTTGCGGGCTGGACTTGCATCAGGGCACCGTGTGCCGCCAGCGCTACCGCAGCCTGAACGCTACGACGTCCGTCCACGATAGCCGCAGCATCTGCTGGACGCGCGGCAGGGGCGAGACTCTCAGCCACAACCACGCGCCCATCCAAGCCTATATGAGCGCCTTGGAAGAAGTCGAAGACATGGACTTCGCGGACATCCCTGCCATCAAGTCGCTGCTCGTCGCGGCCCGCGGCTTCGACACCCCGATTCACTACCCGCGTGGGACGGAGGAGCCGAATCCGAAGGGCGAAGGCTACGAGTGGTTCGTCGAGAATGAGTCGACGCGCCGCGGGGCCACGTCTGGCTTCGCCCTCCCCGGACTGGACGAAGACGCGACCGGTCTGCCGTACCTGCAGAAGCCGGTCAAGACCGACGATCCTGCCGGTGGGGGGCCGATCACAGGGCGGCAGCGGCGGGTCCAGGGCGGTGGCAACCGACGCCGCTAACCCCCCGCCCCCTCCAACTGCCGCCCCAGCTCCAGCGCGGCGGCGTTGGTGGGGTCGAGGGTGAGTTCGGTGGCGAGGGCGGCGCGGGCTTCGTCTAGGCGGCCGGCGTTGGCGTAGGCGAGGGCGAGGTTGTAGTGGACGGCGGTGGCCTGGGGGTGGTCGCGGGCGAGGGCTTCGAGCACGGCCAGCGCTTCGGCGGCGGCGCCGCGGCCGTGGAGGGTGGCGGCGAGGTTCAGGGCGGCGGGGACGCTGTCGGGGCGCTGGACCAGCGCGGCCTCGAAGTGGCGTTGGGCGCGGCTGAGCCAGAGGTCGGCCTCGCTCGCGCTGCTGCCCAGCGCCGCCTGGTAGCAGGCGCTGCCGGCGTTGACGTGCGCCTCGACCAGCTCCGGCACCGCTTCGAGCGCCTTTTCGAACTGTTCGACGGCGACCGCCCAGCGTTGTGATTCGAGCGCCTGCCCGCCGGCGAGCATGTGCTGCCGAGCGGCCTGGAGAGCGGGGTTGGGGCGGGTGCGGCGCCTGGGCCAACGCATCGGACTCGTCTCCCGAACGATGTTCGCCACGCGCAGTTTACACGAATCGGTGGATCCATGCGCGATAATAGGGGTTGCTCTGAGGAGACTCGCGCCGAGCCGGTGGCCGGAACCGTGGTGCAAACCGCGGCTGCGAGCGGTCTCAGCCAGGTGGCTGGGCCGCGACCAACGGTGCTCCGGGCTCGGGACCGCGCGGCGCGTTTCGGCGCGCGCGTGGGCGTGTTGAGGACAATTCGTGAGTTGGTGCCTAGCACTCGTGCCGCTCATCCTGTCGGCCAGGCCCCAGATGGGGCCGCTGGACGCGGGAGCCGAGCGGGTCTACTTCCGGCGCGATGGCAGCCTGATGGTCTTTGACCTGGTCCGCGAGGACCTGCAGACCCTCTGGCCTGCGCGCAGCCCCGAAGATACCGATCCCCCCGCCGTCAGCCGTGACGGTCGGACCGTCTATTTCAGCCAAGCCGGCAACATCTGGGCGCTCGAACGATCCGCCCCGATGCCCGTCCGCCTGACCACCCTCGGCCGCCCGCGCGACGAGGTCGGCACGCACTGCGACCTGCCACTGCCCTCGCCCGATGGCGCCTGGCTGGCCTATCGCGCGCGGACCGGCGCCGGCGACGAGCTGCGCCTGCTCGACCTGACCAGCGGCGAGGACCGCGCGCTGGCCCGGGTCGACGCCTGGGAGGTCTGTTGGGCGCCCGATGGCAGCCTGGTCTACACCGCCGACCAGCGGCTCTGGCGCCGGCAGCCGCCGGGCAGCGAGCCGCGCCCGGTGACCACCGACCCGGCCGCCGCCCTGCCCCATAGCGCGCCTCACTACGCCGCCGACGGCCAGCTCTACTTCGTCGCCGCCGGCCAGCCCCAGGTCCTCTGGCCCGACGGCCGGCTGGAGCCCGCGGGCGCGACCGACGGCGCCACGCGGCTGTACTTCCTTAATGCTCGGGATCTCCCGTGGGT
>DHNJ01000249.1:0-8114 GCA_002409445.1 Armatimonadetes bacterium UBA5419
CCGCGCGCGGTCGGGCTGCGGCGCCCGGCGGGCCTGCGGCGTTACGACGGCGCCCTCGCCGCGGTCGAGCCGGCCACTGGCCGCATCGCGCTGGACCTGCGCGCGACGACTGAACGGGACGGCACGACGGTGGGTGCGCGTGCGCCGCAGCGCCTGTGGTTCGGCGGTGCGCGGGACGGGCTGGAGCTGCTCGGCGCGGCGGAGGTGCAGATGCCGCTGGCTGAGCTGCCGCTCGGCGCGTTCGTGGTCGTCTTTGGGCAGGCGGGCGACGGCGCAGACGGGCACTTGGCGCAGGGCTATATCGCTGCGTCCGGCGTGCGCTTCAGCGCGCCGCCAAGTGTCTCGCGCGCCCCGTTAGGCCCCGCTACGCCGTAGGCTGGCTAGCGCACCGCGACCAGATCATCGAAGTCGACTTGCCCGACCGTCGCTAGCCCGCCATTGGTCGTCACCACGTAGACGCTGTGCCAAGTCAGCGGCGCCTTGAAGCCGGGGTCGAGGACCAGCTCGACGTCACGCCACGTGGCCGGCAGTTCGCCGCGAAACAAATCCAGGTACTGCGGCGTGCCGTTACCATCGATCAACTGCACGCGGACCCACACCTGCTGGCCCTGGCCACGGATCTTCGCCCGCAACGCCAGCGCCCCATCGATCTGCCGGTCCAACCGCAGGTACGCCGCGCGCGTGCCGCCCTCGCCCAGCCGATAGTCCAGCCGGCCGTGCCCCGCCCCACCCACGGTCACGACCGTCGTCGCGCTGCCTTCGACGGTCTCCGGCGAGCCGGCGAAGGTTGGCCGGAAGTCACCGTTGAAGTCCTCAACCATCTGCGGCCCGGCGACCCGCACCGGCACCTCGACCCTCGTCCCCAGACCCTCGATCGTCACGACGCCGCGGGTGCCCGGCTGGTCGCCCACATACCGGCCATCACGCTGGACCAACACACCAGCGGGGAAGCTCCAGCGCAGCATCGCCGGGTCGACGGCAACCGCCTCGCCCCGCGCATCGACCCCGGCCAGCCGGATCTCGGCGGGCGCACCCGGCCGCAGCACCAAGCTCTCCGGCTCGGCGCGCAACTGCGCCACGCGGTCGACGACCTCCAGGTCGATGACCCGCTCCAGGCCGCCCGCGCGCACCGTCACCCGCGTCCGGCCCGGCAGCACGCCGGCGACCAGCGTGTCGCCCGCCATCTGGGCGATCGGCTGCGCGAACTCGACGGAGTCGATGGCGATGTTGGGCAGCGGGTTGAGCCGCGCATCCTTCGCCGTCACCCGCAGCGGCAGCTGCGTGCCCACCGCCAGCCGCCACGGGCCCGTGGGTTCGACGGTCAGTGCCGCGGCCGGTCCGATGCCCGCCAGGCTGACTAAGGCCAAGGAGTTGGCGACGGAGCGCTCGCGGCCATCGCTGGGCCGGTTGCGGATCTCGCCGCGGAAGTAGGCGGTCGAGCTGCCTCCACCGTCGAGGTTCACCCCGTCCGTGCAGCCGAAACTGTCGAGCAGCAAGGCCAATTCGTGCATCGTCATGCCGATGCTGTGGCCCGCGCGCCGGCCGTCGACGATCAGCGCCACCGCCTGCTCATCGTCCCAGCCGATGATCGTCCGCGGGTGCCGCGGCTCGCCCTCGCGAAAGCCGAAGACCACTTCGCCACCCGCATTCAGCACGTCCGAGCCGCCGATCGCCTCGCGCACCTTCAGCGCCGGGTCCATGGCCACCTGGATCCGCAGCCTCTGGCCGACGGTCAACTGGGCCAGCGCCTCGCCCTTCTGCCCGCTGCCGCTGAGGACCACGCCGTCGGCGGGAATCGGCATGTTGCCCGCCCCACGCACCGGCGCGGCGGTGATCTCGATCTCGGCGTCGGTGTCGGTCTCCAGCCGCCCGCCCGGCTCGACCCAGCGCGCCGCGACCTCGACACCCGTCTCGTCCGTGACAGTCGTCGGCGCCCAGGCCGGCGTGTACAGCACCAACTGGTTGCCTGCGCGCGAGTCGTTCAAGCGGTCAAACTGCGCCTCGTAGTTGTCACCGGCGAGCCGCACGACGGCGCTTACCGGCGCAATCCGGTAGTCGCCGTCGTCGGTCACCATGAACGCCGGACGCCCCGGCGAGAGTCCGACGAGTTCGCCATTGCGCACGCAAAGGCCGATGGTGTAGCCGGCGTTGTGCCCAGCCATCACGTAGAAGTCACCGTTGACGGCCGCCACGACGGTCTGCTCGGCGGTGTTCAGCCGGCTGACCTGCGAGCTGGTGGGCTCGAGGCCGCGCACGTAGTCGCGTCCGATCGTCGTGCGCAGGGTCAAATCCGGCTGCGTGCGGTCCCAGACGATGCCGTAGATGGCATACGGACCGTCGGGCCGGATCAGTTCAAAGCGGTAGGCGCCCGGATGGATGGGCTCGGTAACGGCGTCATTCGGTAGCTGGAGCGCCGTCGCCGGCAGGACCAGCGCCAGAGACCACAGCAGCCAGAGCTTCGCGCGCGAGGGTGTAACGTAGACCACCAGCACTCACTCCCAGGGAGCCAAGGCCCAGCTCCCGTACCAGTTCTGCACACAGTATGGCGCCAGCGACGATAACCGGCGCACGCTTGGGCGACAGGCCAACCACCTGCTCCCGCTCGGCCAGGGGCAGCGCCGCCAACCGGTCGACCAGCGCATCGATCTGCTCCAGGGTCAGGTTGTGCCGCGCGACCGCCTGCGCGTCGTACGAGCCCAGCGCGAGGGTGATCGCCGCCATCGTGGTGATCGTCCCGCCCACGCCGACCGCCTCGACGCCGCGGCTGTCGAACTCGGCGGACGCCTCGCGCGCCATGGCCTGCGCCATAGCCCGCATGGCCCCGATCTGCTCGTCGCTCGGCGGATCGGCATGTGGTCCGGTCTGCTCGGTGAGGCGGTTCGCGCCCAGGTCGTAGCTGAGGCGCTTGCTCAGCAGGCCCGCGCGCCCCAGGCTCAGCTCGGTGCTGCCGCCGCCGATATCGATGTTCAGCAGCTTGCCGGCCAGCGGCCGCTCCGCGCTGACCGCGGCGAAGGTCAACTCCGCCTCGCGCTGACCGCTGACCACTTCGATCTCGACGCCGGTCTCGGCCCGCGCCAATCGCCGGAACTCGGCGCTGTTGCTCGCGCTGCGCAGGGCGGCGGTGCCCACCGCGCGGATCTGTTGGACGCCGAGGTCGGCGCAGCGCTGGGTGTAGTCGGCGAGGAGGTCGAGCGCGCGGCGCATGATCTCGGGGTCGAGCTGGCCGGTGGCGCTGACGCCCTGGCCCAGGCGGACGATGTCGGCGCGGTCGAGCACGACCTGCTCGCGGCCATCGTCGCCCTGCTGCAGGACGAGCAGGAGGAACGAGTTGGAGCCAACATCGAGGCCAGCGGCGCGCGGCGGTCGCATTCCGATACTCCCCGCCGGCAGGATAGCACGCTCCGGGCGCTAAATGGAGTCGTGGAGCCAACGATGTCTCTCGATCGGCGCACCTTCCTCGCCGGCGCAGCCGTCACCAGTGCGAGCCTCGCGGCCGCCAACCGCGCCGCCCGCGCCGCCGCGGTGCCCGCTCGACGGCCCAACATCCTGCTCATCATGAGCGACGACATGGGCTTCTCTGATCTCGGCTGCTACGGCGGCGAGATCCGCACGCCGAACCTCGACCGCCTGGCCGCCGGCGGCCTGCGCTACAGCCAGTTCTACAACACCGCCCGCTGCTGCCCGACGCGTGCCAGCCTGCTTACCGGCCTCTACCCGCACCAGGCCGGCGTCGGCCACATGACCGACAACCGCGGGCTCTACGGCTACCGCGGCCAACTGAAGGAGAACACGACGACCATCGCCGAGGCCCTGCGCGGCGCCGGCTACAGCACCTACATGGTCGGCAAGTGGCACGTCTCGCGCCAAGTGCACCAAGGCGGCGACGATCGCGCCTGGCCGATGCAACGCGGCTTTGAACGGTACTACGGCACGCTCACCGGCGCCGGCACCTACTACGACCCCGGCACCCTCTGCCGCGACCACGAGCACATCTCGCCGCTTACCGATCCGCACTACCAGCCCGACGAGCCCTACTACTACACGACCGCCCTGGGCGACAACGGCGCGCGCTTCATCGAGCAGCACGCCGCGCATCACCCCGACCAACCCTTCTTCTTCTACGCCGCCTTCACCGCCGCGCACTGGCCGCTCCACGCGCCCGAGGAGGCCATCGCCGCCTACCGCGGCCGCTACGACGACGGCTACGAGCCCATCCGCGCCGCCCGCCTGCGGCGCGTCCGCGAGCTCGGCCTGATCGACAGCGAAATGGACCCGGCGCCACTCGTCGGCGAGTGGGACCGGGTCCAGCACAAGGCCTGGGAGGCCCGCTGCATGGAGGTCTACGCGGCCCAGGTCGAGCTGCTCGACGCCGCGGTCGGCCGGCTCGTGGCGGCGCTGGAGGCCAGTGGGCAGTTGGACGACACGCTGATCCTCTTCCTCCAGGACAACGGCGCCTGTGCCGAGTCCATCGGCCGCGACGGGCAGGCCACCCGCGGCGACGCGCCGACCCTCGAACCGATGGCCGACGACGCCATCCGCCTCGACGTCCGCCCCACCCGCACGCGCGACGGCTGGCCGGTGCTCGGCGGGCCCGACATCATGCCCGGCCCGGACGACACCTACATCTCGTACGGTCGCAACTGGGCCAACGTATCAAACACGCCTCTACGCGAATACAAACACTGGGTCCACGAGGGCGGCATCAGTACCCCGTTGATTGCCCACTGGCCGCGTGGTTTGGCGCGCGCGGGTGAGATCGAACACCAGCCGGGGCACCTGATCGACATCTGGGCAACATGCGTTGACCTCGCCGGGGCACCTATCCCCACGCACCGCGCTGGCCTGCCGATCCCCGCGCCGGAGGGGCGTAGCCTAGCGCCGACGTTCACCGGCGGCGAGATCGACC
This sequence comes from Armatimonadetes bacterium UBA5419, assembly GCA_002409445.1. Taxonomy (GTDB): domain Bacteria; phylum Armatimonadota; class UBA10988; order UBA10988; family UBA10988; genus UBA10988. The sequence goes on from DHNJ01000249.1 coordinate 4,907, forward strand.
GCGAGGCCTTGTTCTGGGAGCATGAGGGCAACCGCGCGCTGCGGGTCGGCCGCTGGAAACTCGTGGCCCGCGGCCCCGGCCGCCGCTGGGAGCTGTACGACCTGCCCGCCGACCGCGGCGAGCAGCACGACCTCGCCCTCGACCAGCCCGAGCGGGTCGCCGCGATGGCCGCGACCTGGGAGCGGTGGGCCCAGCGCACGCACGCCCTGCCCTGGCCCTGGCGGCCCGCCTGGGGTGAGCCGGTGGCTAGCAGCGCCCGCCGCTTCGACCTACGCGGCGGCGACAGCCTTAACGACGGCGAAGCCCCCGACATCGTCCAGCGCGAGATCGTCGCGACCGTCGAGTTCACGCATGCCGGCGGCAGTAGCGGCGTACTCGTCGCGCATGGTGGCAACCAACTGGGCTACGCGCTCTACGTCCGCGGCGGCCACCTCGAAGGCGCGGTCCGTATGACCGGCGAGCAGATCTGGGCCACCGACCCCGCGCCGCTCGCCGCCGGCGCCCACACCGCCGTGCTCCGCTGGGTCCGGCCGGGCCGGGTCACCGTCGAGCTCGACGGGCGGGAGGTCGCGCGCACAGAGGTCGGCGGCCTACTGGAAGAGCAGCCGGTTGACGGCCTCGATGTCGGGCGCGACACCGGCGGCGCGGTCGGCCGGTACAACGCACCCGCGGCCTACGGTGGGTCGGTGGAGCGAGCGGTGATCGAGCTGGGCGATTAGCCGCGGCGGCCTACCAGACCAGCACTTCGAGCTCTAGCTCGACACCGCTGTGGGCCAGCACGCGGGCCCGCATTTCGTCGATCAGCGCGAGCACGTCCGCTGCCGTCGCCGCGCCGTGGTTCTCGATCCAGTTGGCGTGGCGCTCACTGACCACCGCGTCGCCGTGGCGCAGGCCCTTACAGCCGGCTGCCTCGAGCAGCTGGCCCGGGAAGCCCTCGGCCGGCCGGCGGAAGACGCTGCCGGCCGTGTGTTGGTTCAGCGGTTGGGTCGCCCGGCGGTAGACCAGATGCTCGGTCATTCGCGCGCGCACCGCATCGGGGTCGTCCGGCTCCAGCCGCAAGCGCGCGCCCAGGATCACCGCCTGCTCGGCACGGAAGCGGCTCGTCCGGTGGCCCAAGCCAAGTTCGGCCACCGGCCAGGTCCGCCGTTGCCCATCGGGATACAGCGCCTCGACCTCGACCAGCACGTCCGCCAGCGTGCCGTCCGGCACACCAGCATTGGTCACGATGCCGCCGCCGATGGTGCCCGGCACACCGACCACGCACTCGACGCCGCGCAGCCCGCGCTCCGCCGCCTGACGCGCCAACCGCGGCATCAGGTAGCCGGCGGCGACCCAGACCTCGTTGCGGCCCACCTCCCAATCGACCTGGCCCAGGCCCAGCGGCAGGTGGAAGACCACACCCGGCACACCTTCGTCGGGGATCAGCACGTTGGACCCGCCGCCTAGCACTCGCCAGGGGACGCCCTCCGCGCCGCACCACTTCACGACCGCGGCAATGGCGTCCGGCGACTGGGGCTGAAGCAGCACGTCGGCTGGCCCCCCGATCGACCAGGTGGTCAACGGCGCCAACGGCTTGTCCAGCATGCAGCCGATGTTGTTTCGCGACGCCAGCTGGGTCAGCTCGCATCGCTGGCGGTCGGTCATCGGCATCCTATGCGTCACTAGCGGTTGCTGCCCCAGCGCCGCCGTCGTCCGGTTCAGATTCGGGCTCAACCCGCACCTTCGCCGCTGCTTCCTGCCGCTGGGCGGCGCGGTACTCGCGGATCATGTCGGGTAGGCGGGTCAGCGCCGCCATCATGCGGTGGAACTCGATGCCCGGCAACGCCGGCGTACCGAGCAGCCGCTGCCCCGGTGTCGCGTTCTTCGCCACCCCGGCCTGCGCGCCGATCATAACGCCGTCGCCAATGGTCAGGTGGTCCGCCAGACCGGCCTGGCCGGCGACAATCACCGCGTTACCCAGCGTCGTGCTGCCGGCGATACCGACCTGCGAGATGATCAGGCAGTGCTGACCCGTGCTCACATTGTGCGCGATCATAACGAGGTTATCGATCTTCGTACCCGCACCGATTTTGGTCACGCCGAGGGTTGCGCGGTCGATACAGGTGTTGGCGCCAACCTCGACTTCGTCCTCGAGCACGACCCCACCGATCTGCGGGATACCCTGGTGCCGACCGTCGACAAACTGGTAGCCGTAGCCATCCGCGCCGAGCACCGCGCCCGCGTGGATGATGCACCGCGCGCCCAGCCGCACGTCATCGTACAGGGTGACGTTCGCCGCGAGGGCCGTGTCATCGCCAATGACGCACCGCGCGCCGATGACCGTCTGCGCGCCAACGCGAACGCGGTCGCCCAGCTGCGTGTCCGGACCGATCACCACCAGCGGTCCGATGCTCGCGTCCGCACCGATGACTGCGCTGGGGTCAACGACCGCGGTTGGGTGGATACCCGAGGGTGGCGGAACGGGCCGTCGAAAGACCTGCAGCAGGGCGTTCTGTGCCGCCCGCACATCCAGAACAGTGATGTACGGCAGGGCGCAGGTCGCGCCTTCGCGGATCACCGCGGCGGCGGCACAGCCAGGCTCGACGCGGCCAGCCTCGGCCGCATCGAAGGCGAAGATCAGGCTGCCATCATCGGCGGTGTCGCGCGTGGCCAGGTTGTCGATCTGCAGGGCACCGTCGCCATGCAGCTCGCCACCGATCACCGCCGCCACTTCTCGCAATGTCATGGTTCGCTCACCTCAAGTACGTCTAGGGTTGGAGGGCCCACCGGCAGCGCCGGCGCCAGCCACTCGGGATGTTCCTCAAGCCCGTCGAGCCACAGGCCCGCCAGGTCGGTCACATCGGGCAAGCCTGGCTCCGGCGCCAGCTCCAGGCGCACGCGCTGCGCTCTGGCGAGCGCTCGCAGCCGGGCGCCCAAGCGCTTGGGCAACTCCGCCTGCAGCTCAGCCCGCAACTCCTCGGCCGCCGCCTCCCAGACCGCCGCGGCCGCTCGCCAGCGCTCGGCAGTCGCTGCCCGCTCGGCATCGCTGCGCGCCTGCGCCGCGGCCACCTCGGCCTCCCAGGCAGCCAGGTCCAACACGGCCCCGTCCGCCTCGCGCGCCGCCGCCGCCCGTGCCTCGGCCATGCGCTCGGCCAGCCCGGCCAGGTCTTCCGACTGCAGCGCCAACTCGGCCTGCGCGGCGACCAGCGCGTCGGCCTCGGCGACCGCC
>DHNJ01000249.1:8325-8730 GCA_002409445.1 Armatimonadetes bacterium UBA5419
GCGCGTCGGCCTCGGCGACCGCCAACTCCGCCGCCTGGTCGGCCAGCCGCGTGCGCAGTGCTTCTACCGCGCGTCGCTCCGCCGCCCGCTCCCAGAGCTGGTCCAGCGCCGCTTCAGCCGCGCCCAGCGCATTGGCATCAACCGCCCACGACTGCGCGATCGGCCCGGTGCTCAGGGCCGCCTCCACACTCAGGTTCGCCCGCTCGGGGCCCTGGGCCGCGGCCATCGCCGCGCTCTGGGTTAGGAACTGCAGCCGCTGCTGCCGGCGGTCGGCCAGCCACTCGCGCTGCCACTGCGGCAACCGCATCTCCTGCGCCCGCCGATGCTCCGCCTCCACCTGGGCCAGGTAGGCCTCCTTGAGGAACTCTAGCTCCATTTCGCGGCCCGCCGAGACGATGTCATCGT
>DHNJ01000249.1:8898-9108 GCA_002409445.1 Armatimonadetes bacterium UBA5419
GCCCGCCGAGACGATGTCATCGTCCGCCGGCGCGTCGGCCGCGCGCACGAGCGTCGGTTCCGCGGGCACCGCCGGCAGCAACAATGGATCAACCCGCGCCGCACCGGCCCGCAACTCGGCGGCCGCCGCGAGCAGCCCCTCCACCCGCGCCCAGCCCGCGTCCGCCGCGACCAGCGGCGGCAGCCGCACATAGCCCGCGGTGGAAGCGCC
>DHNJ01000144.1:0-156 GCA_002409445.1 Armatimonadetes bacterium UBA5419
CGGACATGACTAGCTCCTTAGGCCGTAGCCTGGTTTTACGCTAGTGCAGGGCCGCGCCGTTGTCCGCTGCCCCCACCCGCCGCGGGCCGGCGGGGGGGGGCCGGGCGGGGGGCGGGGGGGGGGGGGGGGGGGGGGTGGCGGCGGGGGGGGGGGGGG
>DHNJ01000144.1:285-8610 GCA_002409445.1 Armatimonadetes bacterium UBA5419
CCCCCCGGCCCCGGGGGGGGGGGCGCGGGGGGCCGCGCGGGGCAGGTAGGGTCGGGCGTTGTGGCTAGGGCGAGCCGCTCTCTATCACCCGGCTGACGCGGCGCAGGCCGGCATGGTCGATGAACCAGACGTCGCCGTCGGGGGCCACGCCGATGGCCGAGACGCGGTCGCCGGGCGGCGGCGTGACGCTGGCCTCGGGGCCGAAGCCATCCTTGGACGGCGCGGCAGCGCGCACGACGGTGGAGACATGGCCGGTCGGGCTGATGCGCCGCAGCCCCGAAGCATCGAAGCAGTAGAGGTAGCCGGCGCTGTCGCTGGCCAGACCTATCGGCTGCAGGAAGCGCGCGGTCGCCGCGGGCCCGTCAACATAGGCGGTCTGGATGGTGCCAGGCGGGGGGCCGACGAAGGTACTGACCACGCCGCGATCGGTGACTCGCCGGATCTTGCGGTTGTAGGTGTCTGCCACGTACGCCGCTCGGTCACGGCCGACGGCGATGCCCGAGGGGTAGCTGAACCGCGACGGGACCTCGCTGTCGCCGCTGGCGCCGGTGATGGCGACGGCATCGCCGGCGAGGATCGTGGCGCGCCAGTTGGCGGGGTTGGCCAGGTCAGTCGACCCACAGGTCGCCAGCCAGACGTGGTTGCCGTCGTCGGTGAACCAGATGTCGCGCTCACTGGTGGAGGCTAGGCCTTGGACCGTGATGATCGGCGTCGGCGAGGCGACGGTGGGCAGCCCTTCCACGCCGGTGCCCAGGATGCGCGACACCGTCCAGTTATCAGCGGCCGTGGGCGAGCCACCGTTATGCCGCACCAGGTGTATGGCGACGGTTGACTCCTCACCAACATATACGACGCCGCGCCGCGGGGCGGTGAGCGCGTAGAGCTTATCGAAACGCGCGACGTCGCCCGGGCCGGCGACATTACCGCTGTCTTGCGCGTGTCCGGCGATCGTGGTGATCTCGTTGGTCCGCGGGTCGAACCGGCGGATGGTGTACTGCGAGGCGAGGTAGACGACGCCGTCTGGGTCGACGGCCAGGCCCCGTGTGTAGCGGTCCACGGTGGCCTGGTCGGCCGGCCCATCACGCTCCGCGAGTGTGGTGAACGGCAGGTGGCCCGAGGCGCCGATGACCGTCTGCACGCGCACACGGGGGTTCGTCGCTCCGTGGCTGCCTTCCGGGGCGGCTTGGCTGGTGGTCGAGGCCTCCACCGTCGCGATGAAGCTGAAGGTGCGCACGCGGTCGGGGACGTTGAACCACCACTCCTGCGGGTCGGTCGTCGCGCCGGCGGGCAAGTCCAGCTGGACGCCACCCAGCTGGCGGGTCCGCAAGGGCATGTCTGGGCGGATATCGTAGGTGAAGTACGGCAGGCTGCCGGTCGGCGTGCCGTAGTAGCCACCGGCGTTCACGATTTGGACCGGTTCGCCCGTCGCGCTGTTGCCCACGCCGGTGCTCAGCGCGCCGTCGGGCACGCCGAGCCGACGCACCGCGTTGTTCTGCACATCGGTGAAGACCACCGTGCCGTCGTCGCGGCCACGCAAGCCCCAGGGCGCGTTGAAGCGGGCGACGTTGCCCTGGCCGATGGCGTTGCCCGACGTGCCGTCCGCGGCGCCAGCGATGTTGACCACGCGCCAGTTCGAGGCGGTCGACGACTGTGTGCCAGGGGCGAGGGTGAGCAGGCGGATCTTGTGGCCGCTGGAGTCGGCAACGACGAGTGCGCCGCGGACCCAGGCCAGGCCGACCGGGCTGCGGAAGGTCGCGATGTCGCCCGCGCCGTCCTGCTGGCCCGCCGTACCGGTTCCAGCGATGACGACGCGTGAGCCGCTGGCGCCGATCAGACGGATGCGGTGGGCGGTGCGTTCGGCGACGTAGAGACTGCCGTCGGGCGCCGCCGCGATGCCGGCCGGGGCCGTCAGGCCGCTGGCCAGGGTGGCCACGGTGTAGCTGGCGGGCAGCGACGGGCTGCCGCTGCCCAGGGTGATGCGGCGGACGCGGCCGTCGGCGGTGGTCACGACGATGGCGCCGTTGCGGTCGACGTCGAGCATCTGCGGCGCGTTCAGTGTGGCGGTGTTGCCCGGGCCGTTGGTCGCGCCGGCGGTGCCGGTGCCGGCGACGGTGGTCACGCGGCCGTTGAGGTCGACACGGCGGAGGCGGTGGTTGCCGGTGTCGGCGACGTAGTAGGCGTTGTGGGCGGCGTGGAAGACCACGTCGTTGGGCTGCTTGAACTGGGCGGCCTCGGGGGCGCCGTCGCTGTAGCCGGCGGTGGCGCGGCCGGTGAAGACGGTGGCCTGGTTGTTCTGCACGCGGTGGATGCGGTTGTCGGCGACCCGTGCGACCAGGTAGCTGCCGTCCGGGGCGAAGGTCAGGCCGCGGAGGCCGGACAGGCCGATGGAGGTGCCGCTGACTTGGACCTGTTTGCGCAGGTCGGAGGTGGATTGGTTGCCGGTGGTCAGATGGCTGATCACGACCCGCAGGTATTCGCGGCCGATGGCCGCACCGAAGCGGTTGGTCAGGCTGACGTTGAGGATGCGGATTCCGCTGGAGCCGGGCTGGTCGACCAGCTGGGAGACGGTGAACGAGACCGCGGAGCCGTTGAACACAGCGCGGTTGCCGGCCTCGCCGCTGGCCTCGGCGCGGCCCAGGGGGGTGACCTGGACCTGACCCGAGTCGACATCAACATCGAAACGGGCGGTGCCGGTCTCGCGGGCGGCCGGCGCCTCCGGCACGGCGGGCCCGTCGGCGGCAGGTGGCCCGTTGGAGGAACTGCTACCGCAGGCAGAGAGCAGCAGAGCGAGGAGGAGTATCGGTCCCGGCGCTAGCCGCCGGTAGTATCGGATAGCGGACATGACTAGCTCCTTAGGCAGTTGCCTGGCTTTACGCTAGTGCAGCGCGGGGCGCTTGTCCGCCGCCCCCAACGCCGCGCGCCGCCCGGTGGGGACCAGGCGGCGTGCGGGGCAGGTAAGGCTAGGGGCTGGCGGCTAGCCGGTAGTGCTGATGAGCATGCGGCTGATGCGTCGCAGGCCGACGTCGTCGACGAGCCAGATGTCGCCATCCGGAGCAACGCTGAGGCCGAGGATGGTCCGCGCGGCGCCGAAGCCCCCGACGCTGGCGTCCATCCCGACGCCGTCGCTCACTGGGTCTCGTAGTTGCGTGATGGTCGTCACCTCGCCGGCCGGGCTGATCCGTCGCAGTCCGTTGCGGTCCGCGGTGTAGAGGTTGCCCGCCTCGTCGCGCGCGATGCCACCGGGCATTTCGAAGCGGGCCACCGCCGCCGCGCCGTCGACATAGCCAGCCGCCGTCGTCGGTGCGGGGGGACCGGCCAGAGTCGAGACGACCCCGGCCGCGTTGACGCGTCGGATCTTGTGGTTGCCGCGGTCGGCGACGATCGCGTCGGTGCTGCTGGTCGCGACAATGTCCCAGGGGCTTCGGAACTTCGACGGGGCGTCGGTGCTACCGTCCCCTCCCCCGCCTGCCACGATGGAGACGACCCAGTTCGCGCTGTGGGTGATGTTGCCGCCGGCGCTGAAGGCTCGGCAGACGTGGCCTATCTCGTCGCAGAACCAGAGGGTCCGCTCGCCTGCGGCGGCCAAGCCGTAGGTCGATCTGAGCGGCGATGTGGAGGTTCCGTCGGGATCGCCGTACGCGCCGTGACCCAGAATGTGGCTGACCGTCCAACTACTTGCCGCGGCGGGGTCGGCGCCGATCTGCCTCAGCAGGTAGACCTTCGCGGCGGCCCAATCCGAGACGTAGACGAGGTCTGGCCGGACGACCGCCACCGAGGATATCTGCTTGAAGCGCGCGTCGGGGCCCGCAACGTCCGATCCGGCCACCTCACCGGGTATCGCCGAATCACCAGCGATGGTCGATATCCGCCCGGTGCGCGGGTCGTAGCGTCGAACGGTGCGGTACGAACTGAGGAAGACCGCGCCGTCGGAGGCGACATCGATGCCGACGGTCCGCTGGTTCAACGTGGCCGCCCCGGCCGGCCCGTTCAGTTGCGAGGCGGAGTGGGTCGGAGGGTTGGTCGAGGTAAGGATCACCGTCTGGGCGTGGGCTTGCGGGTGTGTGCCGTTGGCCACGCCCAAGGGTGGCGTCGGGCTCGTGGTGGCGGCCTCGGCGGTGGCGACGAAGCTGAACCGCAGCGTCCCCGCGGGGACAATGAACACCCATGGTACGGCCGCGGTAGTTGCGTTGCTGGCCAGTGGACCAGCGGCGAGCGGGTAGTCGAAGTGCGGCTTGGTGCCGCCGCTGGTGCCGTAGCTGGCGAACGCGCCGTAGACTTTGACGGGCGGGCCCGCCGCCGGTTCGGAGCGCAGGTTGCTGAGCACCACGCGCACGTACTTGTCACCGATGGGCTTGTTCAGGTGGTTGGTGAGTCGGACGTTCAGGACGTTGGTCTCTAGCGCGGCGTCCTGGACGGTCAGATTCGAGGAACTGAACGTGATCACGCGCCCGTTCATCACCGCGCGCTTGGACGCCTCGCCGTTCATCGGGGTGACCGTCACGCGGCCGGTACCGACGTCGACTTGGAAGCTAGCCGTAGCGCCGCCCGCCTTCATCGCGGGGGGGTGCTGGAACTGCTGCCGCCGCAGCCGGCGAGCGCCAGCGCGAGTACGATGACCGGGGCGAGTCCCCGGGGTATTGTATAACAGGACATGTTTCGCTCCTTAGGCATTTGCCTGCTACTACGCTGGTGCGGCGAGGAGCGTTTGTCCAATGGGGCTGGTCGGGCGCGCGGGCGGGCGCTGACACGACGGTGGGTCCGCGTGGGTCGTGGGCCTCGAGTCGGGGCTCGCTGGTGATGGTCAGCAGGTCAACCAGCCGAGGCATGGTCAAGGGCGCGCCGCCCGGTGGGGACCAGGCGGCGCGCGGGGTGGGTAGGTCCAGGGGCTAGCTCGTGGGGCTGGCGAGGACGCGGCTGACGCGGCGGAGGCCGGCCTCGTCGACGAACCAGATGTCGCCATCGGGGCCGACGCTGAGACCGAGGATGGCGAACGACCCACCGGCGCCCCCGACGGTGCCGGCGTTGCCGAAGCCATCACGCACTGGCCTGCGCAGACGCATGATGGTGGTCACGTCGCCGCTCGGGCTAATCCGCCGCAGGCCGTTAGCGTCCGCGGTGTAGATGTTGCCCGCCTGGTCGCGCGCGATGCCGCCGGGCGCGATGAAGCGGGCGGCGGAGGCCGCGCCGTCGACGTAGCCAGAGATGGTCCCCGGCGTGGCGGGCCCGACGAAGGTCGAGACGACACCGTCCCAGCTGATGTGGCGGAGCTTGTTGCTGCCGCGGTCGGCCACGATGGCGTCGGTGGTGTTGATCGCCACAATGTCCCAGGGGTTGTTGAATCGCGACGGGACGTCCGAGGCTCCGGCGCCGGCCGTGCCGCCGACGGCCTTGACGAGCCAGTTCAGACGGTTGGTGATGTCGCCGGCGCCGCTGATGGCGCGGTTGATCCGACCGAAATCATCAACGAACCAGAGCGTCCGATCACCCGACACGGCCAAGCCGTACGGCCGCCCGATAGGCGAGGTCGAGCCACCGTCGGGCAGGCCCGGCGTACCCGTGCCAAGGATGTGGCTCACCGTCCAGCTGCTGGCTGCGGCGGGGTCGGCGCCGACCTGCTTCAGCAGGTAGATCCGGTTGCCGTACCAGTCCGAGACGAAGACCAGGTCTGGCCGCGCGGCGGCGACACACGCCACCTCGGAGAATCGCGCGGCGTCGCCCGCGATACCCGACCCGACCACGATACCGCTCTTCGCCGGATCACCGGCGATGGTCGAGATCCGCCCTGTGCGTGGGTCGTAGCGTCGTACGGTGCGGTACGAGCTCAGGAAGACCGCGCCATCCGAAGCGACATCGATGCCGACGGTGCGCTGGTTCAGCGTGGCGGAGCCGGCCGGCCCGTCCAGTTGCGAGGCGACGTGGCTCGGGCCGTTGGCCGAGGTGACGACCACCGTCTGCACATGCGCCCGTGGGTGCGTGGCCAGGACGGCGCCCTCAGGCGGCCTCGGGGTGGCCAGGGCGGCCTCGGCGGTGGCGATGAAGCTGAACCGCTGTGTCCCGGCGGGGACACTGAACACCCATGGTATCGCGACGGTGCTCGCCTTGCTGGCCAAGGGACCACTGGTCAGGGGATAGTCAAGGTAGGGCTCGACGCCGTCGCCGGTGCCGTAGCCGGTGAACGTATTGAACACCTGCACCGGGGTGCCCGTGGCCGGTTCGGTGCGCAGATTGCTGATCACCACACGGACGTATTTGCCGCCGATGGGCTCGTTCAGGTTGTTGGTGAGCTGGACGCGCAGGGCCCGGGTGTTGGTCGCGGCGTCGTGCACGGTCAGCTTCGACGACTTGAACGTGATGACATGGCCGGTCATCACGGCGCGCGCGGCCAGTTCGCCTGTCAGTGGCGTCACGGTCACGCGGCCAGTCGCAACGTCGACCCGGAACATAGCGGTGCCCTCGCCCGGTGCGATTGCGGGCGGCGCGGTGCTGGAACTGCTGCCGCCGCAACCGGCGAGAAGCAGGGCGAGTAGGAAGGTCGGGGCGAATCCCCGAATGGATGTACAACGGGACATCTTTCGCTCCTTAGGCCGTAGCCTGGTATTACGCTAGTGCAGCGTGGGGCGGATGTCCGGCGGCTCAACACCGCGCGCCGCCCGAGGGGATCGGGCGGCGCGTGCGGCAGATGCGGCTATGGGCCAGTGGCTAGCCGGTGGGGCTGGTGAGCACGCGGCTGATGCGGCGGAGGCCGGCCTCGTCGACGAGCCAGATATCGCCATCGGGGGCGACGCTGAGGCCGAGGGCTGGGTAGACGGCGTCGATGCCGCCGATGCTGGCGCTCGCGCCGATGCCGTCGCGCGGAGGGCTCTGCCGCCGCGCGATGGTCGAAACCTCGCCGCTCGAGCTGATTCGACGCAGGCCGTTGCGGTCCGCGGCGTAGAGGTTACCCGCCTGGTCGCGGGCGATGGCGCCGAGGAAGGCGAAGCGTGCGGTGGACGCGGGGCCGTCGATATAGCCCGACTCGAAGCCCGGCGTGGCGGACCCGGCGACGGTGGTGACGACGCCGGCGGCGGTGATGCGGCGGAGCTTATGGTTAGCGCGGTCGGCCACGATGGCCTCGGTGCTGCTGGTCGCCACCAGGTCCCAGGGGGCATTGAACCGCGATGGGCTATCGGTGCTGCCAGTGCCAGCCGCGCCACCGACGACGCGAACCACCCAGTTCGCGCGGTTGCTGAGGGTGCCGCCGGCACTGGTGGCCAGGTTGATCTGGTTCACCAGATCGACGAACCAGAGTGTCCGCTCGCCCGCGACCGCCAAACCCAACGGCGCCCGGATCGGTGAGTTGGCGGCGCCGTTGGGCGTGCCAGGAGTCCCCGTACCGAGGATGTGGCTCACGGTCCAGCTGCTGGCCGCGGCGGGGTTGGCGCCGGATAGTTGCAGCAGGTAGATCCGGCAGGCGTACGTGTCCGCGACGTAGATCAGGTCTGGCCGGGCGACGGCGACGGAGGACACGTCGTGGAACCGTGCGGCGGTACCCGGGACGCCCGACCCGTTAACCTCTCCGCTCGACGCCGGATCGCCAGCGATGGTGGTGATCTGACCGGTGCGCGGGTCGTAGCGTCGAACCGTGCGGTGCGAGCTCAGGAAGACCGCACCGTCTGGGGCGACATCGATGCCGTTGGTCCGCTGGTTCAGCGTGGCGGTGCGGGCCGGCCCGTCCTGTTGCGAGGCGGTCGCCGTGGGCGCGTTCAGCGATCGGACGATCACTGTTTGTATGTGGGTCCGCGGGTGGGTCACCTGGACCGCGCCCAAAGGCGGGGTTGGGCTCGCGGTAGCGGCCTCCACGGTGGCGATGAAGCTGAACCGCTGCGTGCCAGCGGGGACCAGGAAGACCCAGGGCAGGGCGGCGGTGGTCGTCTTGCTGGCCAGCGGACCAGCGGTCAGGGGGTAATCGATGTACGGCTCGGTGCCGTCGCCGGTGCCGTATGCGGTGAGCGGGTTGACCAACCGCAGCGCCGTGCCCGACGCGGGCTCGATCCGCAGGCTGCTGAGCACGACGCGCAGGTACTCGTTGCCGATGGGCTGGTTCAGGTTGTTCGTCAGCTGGACGCTTAGGGCGCGGGTGCCGAGGGAGGCGTTCTCCACGGTCAGCGGCGAGCTGTTGAACGTGATCACGCGGCCGTTCATCACCGCGCGTTTGGTCGCTTCGCCGGTCAGCGGGGTCACCGTCACCTTACCGGTACCCACGTCGACCCGGAAGACCGCCGTGCCCTCACCAGCGGTCATTGCGGGGGGTGGCGTGCTGGTACTGCTGCCGCCGCAACCGGCGAG
>DHNJ01000144.1:8748-9054 GCA_002409445.1 Armatimonadetes bacterium UBA5419
CTGCTGCCGCCGCAACCGGCGAGGAGCAGGGCGAGGGTGAGGGTCGGGGCGAATCCCCGAGTGAATGGATAACAGGACATCTTTCGCTCCTTGGGCCGTAGCCTGATTTCTACGCTAGTGCAGCGTGGAGCGGATGTCTGGCGGTGGCGGCGGCGCTAACGCGGGCCGTCTTCGGGGGTGTGGATTTCGGCCGGCGGCGGGGGCTCGGGGCGAGGCTCGGGCTCCGGGGTGGGCTCGATCTTGGTCGCCGCCTTCGGGCGCGGCTCGGCCTTCGGCCGCGGCTCGGCCTTCGGTGCCGGGGCGGGC
>DHNJ01000144.1:9208-9576 GCA_002409445.1 Armatimonadetes bacterium UBA5419
GCCGGGGCGGGCGTGGGCAGCGGGGCGCTGATGTCGTCGGGTTCGGTCGGCTCTACTGGTTCCGCGGCCGGGGTCGCGGCCTCCGGCTCGTTGTCCTCGCGCGGGCTGGTCTTCAGCCGCGGCGGTGGCGGCTGCTTGAACTCGCCGTTCAGCGGGTCGTCGCCGGGGTCCGGCTCGCCGCTGATCTCGTCGTCGAACATCGGCTCCGGGTCGGGGCTGTCGTCCACGGGTGCGGCGGCGGGCAGCGTGGGGGCTTCGCTGGCGGTGCTGGGGCGCGCGCGGTCGGGCACGAGGTCGGCGTAGATGGCCGAGGAGTCGAAGGTCAGGTCGAGCGTCTCGGAGAGCATCGCCACGGCCTCATCGCGGCG
>DHNJ01000303.1:0-157 GCA_002409445.1 Armatimonadetes bacterium UBA5419
CCCCGCCCCACGCGACCCCGACGCCCCCGCCGACTGCGCCGGCTGGGCTCGATGCCGTGCGCGACCGCATCCTCGCCGGTGAGCTCGATGCCGATATGGTCGAGGTCGAGGTCGAGGAGACCCGCTCGCCGATGCTCAGCATCTTCGGCGGCCAGGG
>DHNJ01000303.1:417-653 GCA_002409445.1 Armatimonadetes bacterium UBA5419
TGCGCGAGGCCATCGCCCGCGCCGAGAACGACGGGATCGTCTTCCTCGACGAGATGGACAAGATCGCCGGCGGCGGCCACCGCCACGGCCCCGACGTCAGCCGCGAAGGCGTCCAGCGCGACATCCTGCCCGTCGTCGAGGGCACCACGGTAGTCACCAAGTACGGCCCCGTGAGCACGCGTCACGTCCTGTTCATCGCCGCCGGCGCCTTCCACGTCAGCAAGCCGTCCGATCTG
>DHNJ01000303.1:756-6572 GCA_002409445.1 Armatimonadetes bacterium UBA5419
CTCGGGCATGACCTACGTCAGCAAGCCGTCCGATCTGATCCCCGAGCTGCAGGGCCGCTTCCCCATTCGCGTCGAGCTCACTTCCCTGGGCGCCGACGACCTCAAGCGCATCCTCTGCGAGCCCGAGCACTCGCTGACCCGCCAGTACCAACTGCTGCTCGCCGCCGAGGGCGTCAGCCTCGAGTTCACCGATGACGCCCTGGACGCCATCGCCGCGATCGCCACGCAGGTCAACCAGCGCACCGAGAACATCGGCGCCCGCCGGCTGCATACCGTGCTCGAGACGCTGCTCGAGGAACTCAGCTTCGCGGCGCCAGAGATCGGCGAGACGCGGGTCATCATCACCCCGGACTACGTCGAGCGGCGGCTCGGCTCGATCGTCAGCGACGAGGACCAGAGCCGCTACATCCTCTAGCGGTTTCTTGGCCGCCGCCGCGCGCAGGGGTAGACTGGGCGGCGGGGCGGCCCCAGCCGCCGCGGTAGAGATGCTTTGAACATCGTCCTCGTCTCCATGGACTCACTGCGCGCCGACCACCTGGGCATCTACGGCTACCACCGCCCGACCAGCCCGAACCTCGACTCGTGGGCCGCCGACGCCGTCGTCGCCGATAACTTCATCTGCCCCGGCGTGCCGACCACACCCGTCCATACCTCGCTGTTCACCGGCCAGATCCCGCTGACGCACGGCCTGGTCAGCCACCGCGGCGGCATGGATCTGCGGCCCGGCACGCCCTGGATCCCCGGCATCTTCTCCGAGGCCGGCTACATGACCGGCGCGGTTGACAACATCAAGCGCCTGCTGCCCTGGTACACGATCGGCTTCGAGGACTATATCGACCCCAGCCGCCGCTTTCGCCACGTTTGGTCCGTGCCGATGTCGGTGATCAACCAGCGTGCCCTGCCCTGGCTGCGCGAGCACGCGGGCCGCGAACCGTTCTTCCTCTTCCTCCACACCTGGGACACGCACACGCCCTACCTGCCGCCGCTGGACATCCGCCACACCTTCTATCCCGGCGACCCCTGCGACCCCAACATCGACACGATGCGGCCCTTCCGCCGCCAGTACTTCTACGAGCGCTCGCGCGAATGGCTGGCCCAGCTGCACCAGGACCTGGGCCGCGAGCCGATCACCGACGCAGGCTACATCGAGGCCCTCTACGACGCCTGCATCCTGCCGCTCGACCAGGCCCTGGCCAACCTCTTCGCCCAGCTCGAGGACCTCGGCGTGGCCGATGACACGCTGGTCATGCTCTTCGGCGACCATGGCGAGATGATGGGTAGCCACGACATCTACTTCGACCACCACGGCCTGTACGAAGGCAACATCCGCCCGCCGCTGCTCTGCCGCTGGCCCAATGGCGGCATCGCGGGCGGCCGCCGCGTACGCCAGATCATCGGCCACCACGACCTCGCGGTGACTAGCCTGGCCGCCGCCGGGCTCGATGTGCCCGCGGAGATGGAGGGCCGCGACGCGCTACCGCTGCTCCGCGGCGAAGCGGTCGATGACTGGCGGACCCACACGCTGAGCGCCGAGTGCACCTGGCAGGCCGCCTGGTGCCTGCGCACCGACACGCATAAGCTGATCGCCGCCCAGGGGCCCTCGCTACACAACCAACCGGCGCACGGGCTGTACGACCTCGTCGCCGACCCGGGCGAGACGACCAACCTGTACCTAAGCGAGTGGGAGCTGGCGGCCGGGCTACAGGCGCAACTGGAGAACGAGATCGCGCTGCGGCTGGAAGACCTGGGCCTCGCCGAGGACCCCGTGCGCCACGAGAACATCAGCCTGGGCCGGCGCTGGTTCGACTGGCTAGCGCAACGTGGTCGCAACAACTAGCCCAGAATGGCTGTGTACACCTCTCTCGGGCGAGGGCATAACGTCCTTGTCAGCGGCGAGGCAGCCGCAACGAAACGAGAGGAGAAACAACCATGCTGCACTACGCAGTGACGTTCCTGGTGATCGCGATCGTGGCCGCGGTCCTCGGCTTCGGGGGCATTGCCGGCACGGCGGCGGGCATCGCGAAGATCCTGTTCCTCGTGTTCCTGGTCTTGGCGATCGTCTCGATGCTCTTCGGGCGTCGGCCGGTCTAGCGCGTAACACTCGACAACAACCACAGTCCATACCGCAGCCGGGTCGCAAGGCCCGGCTGCGGCCTTTGGGCCGCGCCTCAACCGACCGTAACATGTTGCGATCCGAATCTTCACCAGCCCCTTGCCTTTTTTTACACCCTTCGCTACAATAGGCATCGGCGGTGGTCAACGGCCCCCCCGGAGGTGTCCCCCCCTGCGCCTCCACTGCCTGTTGGCTACCGCCCCCCTTTTGCTAGGCGCTAGCGCCTAGTGGTTTCGCCCGTCCCGGCCTGCGCAACCGAGCCGCGTGGTACACTGAGCGCCGCCCATCCGGCGTGTAGGGTTGGGAGTGACCGATGAGCGACCAGACGAGCCCTCTTGCCGAGGCCGAACAGCGCATCGCTGATCTCACCGCCAAGCGTTTCGGCCGCGACGAAATCCTGCTCGACGAGTTCCGCGGGATGACCGACGAGCAGATCACCGCGCTCCACGGCATCGGCCCGCACACCTGTCGGCTGATCCGCGGCTACCTCGCTGAACTCGACAGCCTCCTCGCCGCCACGGCGCCCGGCGGGCCCACGCCGACCGCGCCCGCCGCCCCCGCCGCCGAGCTGGCCGAAGAGGTCCGCGCCCGCGAGAGCCTGAGCGTCGGCCTGCTGCTGACCGTGGTCGCCGTGCTGCTGGTCGTCGTGCTGGTCATTGTCTTCGCCGCGACGCGCGGCGACGGCTCGTCCGCACGCTCGGCCGAGGGGCAGGTCGGCTTGATGCGCGGCGCGCTAACCGACATCGAACGCGACGCCACGGCCGCCGCGACGGTCCAGGCCGACCGAGTCTACGAGGCGGCGCGGGTGCTCCAGCTGGGTGAGGCGCAGGCTCGACTCGATGACCTCGAGCGCTCGCTGCAGACCGTCGAGCTAGCGCTCCGCGGCGGCGCGCGGCGCACCGGCGCTCCGACCAGCGCCGACGATCCGCGCCTGACCAACGCTCGCGCCGCTCTCGCCGAGGCGCGCGCCGTGCTGGCGCTCGAGCGGCCCGCGGGTCGGCTCGAGATCGAATCTGCCTGTGCCAAGCTGCAGGAAACGGTGGGCTTGTTAAGCCCGAGGGACGAAGGACGCCATGGCCAAGAATAACGCTGACCTTAGCAAACTACCCGAGCTGCTCGAGCAACTGCGCAGCCGCGACGAAACCGAACTGGACCGCGCCCACCAGGCCATCATGGTCTACGGCCAGGCCGCGGTCGAGACACTCATTGTCGCGCTGAAGGACGGCAACTACCAGATCCGCATGGGCGCCGCCCGCGCCCTGGGCGAGATCGGCGACGAGGATACGCTCGGCCCGCTCGTCGACACCCTCGCCGACCCCAGCGTCAACGTCCAGCGCACCGGCGTCGAAGCGCTCGCGGCGATGGGCGTCAAGGCCATCCCTACCCTGGTCGAGAAGCTGGTCGACAAGGACGCTAAAATGCGCCGCCGCGCCGCTGAGACGCTCGGCCTGATCGCCGATCTCTCCGCGGTCGACGCGCTGATCGCCGCCCTCGGTGACGACGATGCCGAGGTCCGCAAGCAGGCCGCCCGCGCGCTAGGCAAGATCAAGGACCCCAGCTCCTCCGCCCGGCTGATCGACATGCTCGATGACGACAATGTCGAGCTCTGCCGCTTCGCCGCCGAGGCCCTGGGCGAGATTGGCAGCGAGGAGGCCATCCCCAAGCTCGTCATCTCGCTAACCAGCTCCTCGGGCGACCTACGCGACACCGCGGTCCGTGCCCTGGTCAAGATCGGGCCACCCGCCGTCGACGGCCTGATCACCCAGCTCCGCCACGACAACCCGCACGGCCGCCTGCACGCCGCCGACGCGCTCGGCCGGCTGGGCGACCCGCGCGCCTTCGATGCGCTGACGATCGCCCTCGAGGACGACGACCCGCGCGTCCGCCACTACGCCGCCGAAGCCATGGGCAAGGTCGGTGAGCACGACGTCCAGCGCGCGGTCAAGTCGCTGCTCCCGCTGCTCAAGGAGAAGCACCGCGACATCCGCTCGGTCGCGATCAACGCCCTGCGCGCCCTCGGCGGACCCGTCGCCGTCGCCGCGCTCTCCGCGATGCTCGACGACCCCAACGCCATGGTCCGCCTGCAGGCCGCCCAGGCGCTGCTCGAGCTCGAGGACCCCGCCGCCATCGAGCCGCTGGTCCACGGCCTGCGCGACGTCGAATGGAGCGTGCGCGCCTTCTGCGCCGAGGCGCTGGGCAAGCTCGGCGACCCGTCCGCGGTCATCCCGCTGATCCTCGCCGCCGCCGACGAAAAGGCGACCGTTAAGGCCAAAGTCATCGAGGCCCTGGGCAAGCTCGGCGACCCCCGCTCGCGCCACGCGCTCGAGATCGCCGAGAAGGACCCCGACAGCGAGGTCCGCGAGGCCGCGCGCGTCGCCTCCGGCCGCGTCCAGACCGCCGAGGAGCCCGCGCCACCCGCCAAGACCCGCAGCCGGCGACGCACCAAGGCCGCCGCGCCCGAGGACGAGCTGGACGAGACCGAGACCGAGACCAGCCCGCCGCTGCTCGATGAGGACGACGACGACGACGAGGACGACGACGACGACGGCTTGCTGCCCGGTGAAGACGATGAGGAGATGGCCGAGTGGTCCGCTAACGACGACGACGACGACGAGGACGACGACGATGTCGTTGATCCCGACGCCGTCGACCCGGCCGACGCCGACTACTAGGCCCACCAGCCCGCTCCGTCCGCCGCCATGCGTCTGCAGCGCCTCGAGCTGTTTGGCTTCAAAACCTTCGCCGATGCCACCGAATTCCGCTTCGACGAAGGCATCACCGCGATCATCGGCCCTAACGGCAGCGGCAAGTCCAACTGTGCCGACGCGCTCCAATGGGTCCTGGCCGAACGCCGCCTCTCGGCCATCCGCGCCGCTGAAGCCAGCGACCTGATCTTCGCCGGCAGCGAGGGCCGCCGCCCGCTGGGCTACGCTGAGGTCATCCTGACCATCGACAACGCCGACGGCAGCCTGCCGCTCGAGATGGCTGAGGTCGCCGTCGGCCGCCGGGTCTACCGCAGCGGCGACAACGAATACCGGCTCAACGGCAAGGTCTGTCGCCGCAAGGACGTCGTCGACCTCTTCCTCGACACCGGGCTCGGCCGGCCCGCCTTCTCCGTCATCAGCCAGCGCGAAGCCGACGCCATCCTCTCGCTCGACCCGCTCGACCGCCGGCGGATGATCGACGAGGTCGCCGGCGTCGAGCGCTATCGCACCCAGCGCGACGAAACCCTCCGCCGGCTGGCCGACGTCGCCACCAGCCTGACCCGCGTCGACGACCTCACCGCCGAGCTGCGCCTGCAGGTCGAGCCGCTGGCCGAGCAGGCGCGCACGGCAACCGAGTTTCTGGCCCTGCGTACCCGCGCCGACTCGCTGCGGCTCAGCCTCCTGGTCAAGGACCACCAGCTGGCCGCCCGCCGCGCCGAACGCCTGCGCGACGAGATCGCCGGCCTGCGCGGCGACCTCGTCGCCCTCGAGACCGAGCAGGCTGAGTTCGAGGCCGCCGAGCAGGCCGCGCGGCTCGAACTGACCGGCCTCGAAGAGCGCCTCACCTCCGCCCGTGGCGATTCGGCCGAGGCCCGCCTCGCGCTCGAACGCCACGAGTCGGCCAACGCGCTGGCCACCGAGCAGCGCGACAACCTCCGCGCGCGCCTGGCCGAGGCCGCGCGCGCCGAGACCGCGCGCGTCGAGCTGGCCGCCGCCGA
>DHNJ01000089.1 GCA_002409445.1 Armatimonadetes bacterium UBA5419
GAGACGCCCGCGGTGACCGTCGCCGGCTCGCCCGAAGCGCCCGTCGCGGTCAGCGCGATCTGCCAGTCGCGCGGGCTCGGCGCGCGTACCTCGCGGCTCGCGGCGGCCGCGGTCAGCGCCGCCGGCGGCTGCACCCGCAGCTCCAGGCCCGGCTCCGCCGCCCACAGCCAGATGCCCGCTGAACGCCGCCAGACGCCCTCGTTGCCGCCAAACCCGGCCCACGAGCGGTCGAACAGGAAGCGGTTCCGCGTGCCGTCCCACCACCAGGCGTACGGCGTGACCTTGCTCCAGGTCGCCGTCCGGCTCAGCGGCGTCTGCACGCCGTCGAGCTCGATCGACAGGTTGCGCAGGGTCCACGGCACGTCGGCCTCGAACGGGTTGGCGATGCAGTTCCAGCCCGCCTCGAGCGGGATGCGGTAGGCGCCCGGCGCGGGCCGCGTGCCCAGCAGACGCAGGGTCGTCGGCCGGCTGACGCTGACCCACTGCGCGCGGCCGCGGCGGAAGGCGAAGGCCGGGTCCGAGTCGCGGCTGCGGCTGTAGTGCACGAAGCGGTTGGTCGCCGCGTCGTAACGGCTCAGCAGCCAACCCTCCTGGCCGGCGAAGACCGCGGACGGCCGGTCGTCGGGCAGGAAGTCGGGCACGCCGAACAGGTGCAGACCCGCCTCCAGGCTCAGCGTGTAGACCTGGCTGACCGCCAAGGCCTGCGACGGGTAGTCCGCGCCGCTGATGATCGGCCGCACATCGTAGCCACCGACCTGCCGCGAGGCGATGCGCATCTCGAAGATACCGCGGTCATCGCTCACCGCGCCGCGGTCGACCAGCTCGACCCCGGCCGGCGACGAGCCGAGCTCGCGCAGCGCCGGCGGACTGCCTTGGACCGGGATGCCCTCGACATCGCGCAGGACCACGCGCAGCACGGCTTCCTCGCCGTCCGCGCCAATCGTGTTGGGCGTCAGGGTCACGCTCGAACGCGCCGGGTCGGGCGTGCGCACGAGGATCGCGAAGCCCTCGCTGGTCGCCTCGGTCCAGTTGGCCGCGGTCGCCACCAGCGTGTAGCCCGTGCCCTGCCGATCGATCGCTAGGTCCGACCACGTGACCACGCCGTCGACAACGGCCTGGCCAAGGTTGCCCGTCAGCGTCGCCTCGGAGGGGTTGCTGCCCAGGGCCACGGTCACCGTCTGGCCCGACTCACCGGTCGCCCGGTTGCCGAAGCGGTCCAGGACCTCGACGCTGGGCGGCGGGTTGAGGATCGCGCGGGTCGGCGCGGCCTGCGGCTGCTGCAGCCAGCGCAGGGTCGCCCCCGCGGCCGGCGCGACGGCGAACGGCGGCGAGTCCACCGTGCCCACCTCGGCCCCAGAGAACCGCAGCACGAAGCCGTCGCCCGCGCGCTGCGGGACCAGGTTCTCGAAGCTGATCCGCCCCGCCCAAGCGTTCGCCGTCAGCGTGCCCTCGAGCGGCGCCGGCTGGCCGTCGGCGTCGAGCAGCTCGGCGCTGATCTCGTCGGTCGCCTCGAGCTGCACGTTGCCGAACGCGTCCATGATCTTCAGCAGCGACAGGTCGAGCGCCACCCCGGCGGTCCCCTTCAGTGGCCACTCGAGCAGGTCGAGCTGCGCGGCGGCGCCCGCCGTGATCGCGAAGGGCGCCGACTCCAGCGCGCTGCCGCTGCCCAGCCGCGCCGCCAGCGTGTAGCCCTCGCCGGCCAGGTCGACGCTCAGGTCGCGGAAGCTCACGCGCCCGCCCTGACCGGTCGTACTCAGCGTGCCGCTCAGCTCGGCGCCGGTCGTGCCGGTGCCGTAGACCAGGGCCACGGTCGCCGCAGTCTGCTCGTCGGTGACGGCCAGGTTGCCGCCCGCGTCATACAGCAGCACCGACGGCGCCGGCGCGAGCGCCCGGCCCGCGACCCCGTCGGTCGGCTGCTGGTCCCAGGCCAGGCTCACCGCCGGGCCCGAGACGATCGCGAACGGGTCGCTCTCGGCCGTCGGCAGCGCGCCCGCACTGGCGATCAAGGTGTAGTCGACGCCGACCTTATCCAGGCTCAGATCGGCGAAGGTCGCCACGCCGCCGACCGCCGCGACGGTCAGCGTGCCGCTCAGCGTCGAGTTGCCCGGGTTGGCGCCCAGGGCCAGGGTGATCGGGTCGTCGGCCCAGTCGACCAGCCGGTCCTGGTCATCGAGCAGCTGCACGGTGACCGCCGGCGCCATGATCTCGGTCGCCACGGTGTCGGTCGGCTGCTCGACGAACTCGAGCCGCACCGGGTCGCCCGGCAGGCTCGTGGCCAGATTGACGATGATGTTCTCGTTGTCGCGGCGGATGTTGCGCACGCGGACTTCGGTCGGCTCGTCGTTGTAGTCGTTGCTGCTCGGCGTCGAGTTTTCGTCGAAATCGACGACGTTGGGAATCGGCCAGGCGTCGGTCGCGTCGCCGCCGTTGTTGTTGTGCTCGAGGTCCCAACGGCCGTCGGCCTGTTCCAAAGCGACGCGGTAGTGCTGGCTCGGGTCCTTACCCGGCCACCACTCCCAGTCGTTGTGCGGCATCGACTCGTCGACGTGCCAGATCATCAGCCCCAGCGACGGCAGCAGGTGCTGCTGGCGGTTTTCGACCAGGAAGTACCCTTGCCCGCCCGTACCCTTGCGCCACAGGCGGTAGACATCACCGGGTTGCGGCAGGCCCAGGTCGACCGGCGTCAGGACCACGTCGTCCAGCGGCTTGACCACGTTGATCGGGTCGATCCAGCCGGCCACCTGGCGGCAGTAGGCCGAGGGCGTGGTCGGCTCGTTCCAGCCCGACCCCGCCATCAGGCAGTAGCCACCCACACCGGCCGAGGCCGTGCCATCTCGGCCATAGTCGTACAGGTCCGGCATGCGCAGGTTGTGCCCGTACTCGTGGGCAAAAACGCCCATACCGTTGCTGTCTTGGCAGAAGTTGTAGCTGCCTGTCCGGATGCCGTCCTGGGTCTGGTGGTTGATGCCGCTGGCGTGAGGCCAGAAGAAGGTGCCCCAGCCGGTATCGGACCCGGCCCAGATCATGATCAGGTTGTCGATCCGCCCGTCGCCGTCGCGGTCAAACTTCGAGTAGTCGACAAAGGGGTCCATCGCGTCGATGAGTTCGGTGAACAGCCCCTGGCCGTCATTGTCCTCGTACCACTGCTTGGTCTGGCTCGCGCGATACCAGTCGTTCGTGCCGTTGGTCACGACCTCGCCCTGGATGTTGACCAGGCCGTCGCTGACCTTCATGTAGAAGTCGTGCATGCTGCCCGGCTCGGGACGACCGGGCGTGAACAGCAGGTCGCGGTAGTGCTGCGCGCTGTAGGTGCCGGGGCTGTCCGAGAAGTCGACCAGCAGGACCACCGCGTAGAAGGGCACGTCAAAGCCCGGGGCGTACTGCGGCGCCGGCTGGCTGGCGAAGATGCGGTTCTGCTCCGCGCGTAGCCGCGCCATCGCCGCACGCTGCGCGTCGGTGATCACCTCGCCCGGCCGCGGCGGCATCCAGCATTCCGCATGGCCCGGCTGGTAGTCGTCAAAAGCGTTGGCCGGCGGCGCCGCGGGCGGCGGCGGCGCCAGCGCCCGCACCAACCCGCGCGGCGAGAGCAGGTCGCTCCAGCTACCCCAATCGGCCGCCTGACCCGCGCCCGCCAGCCCCAGCAGGCCAACAACCGCGACCAGGACCCACATCCGCAACGTGCTCTTGCTCATCTCGCACCCTTCAGCCCGCGGCCTGGCGGGCGACAGGATTTCCCTGGAAACCATTGCAGCAATGACCCGCCCGGTATCCTAGCAGGTCCGCGGCGGGCGGGCAAACGGCGCGAGCACACCCCATGTGGCGCGGGCTGCT
>DHNJ01000235.1:0-210 GCA_002409445.1 Armatimonadetes bacterium UBA5419
CACCGCGCGCCAGCGCTAGCCGGCTCTCGGCCAGGTCGGCCTCCTCGCTGGCCGCCAGCTCGCCGGTGCGCTCGGCCAACGCGCGCGCCTCCGCCAGCCGGCTGGCCGCCAGGTCCAGGTCGCCGTTGACCCGCGCCAACTCCGCCAGCCCGACCAGCGCCCCGCCCTCCCAGCGGGCATGCTGCGACTCGCGGGCCAGCGCCAGCGCCT
>DHNJ01000235.1:380-1205 GCA_002409445.1 Armatimonadetes bacterium UBA5419
CGGGCCAGCGCCAGCGCCTCGTCCAACTCGCGCGCGGCGGTCGCCACGTCGCCCATCTCGAGCAACGTCTGGCCCAGCCAATAGCGCACCTCGGCCTCGATCGCCCGCTCGCCGGTCGCCTGCGCGCGCGCCAGCGCCGTGCGGTAGGCCTCAGTAGCCTCGTCCAGGGCACCCAGGTTGCGCTGCGCCTGGCCCTGGTTGCCGTAGGTGTAGGTCTCCAGCTGCACGCGGAGCGGATCGCCCGGCTCCATGTGGCCCAGCAGCTCGGTGCAGGTCTCGCAAGCGGCCAACAGGTCGGCGTACCGGCCGAGCCCCTCGTAGGCCGCCGCCAGATTGTTGTAGGCCACCCACTGGCCGAACGGATCGAACTCGAGGTGCTCCAACTGCACGTCGAGCGCCGCCTGGAACTGCTCCAAGGCGCCCTCGGTCTGGCCCTGCAGATACAGCAGGTTGCCGACGCCGAACAGCGTGTCGCGCACGCCGGTCCAGTCGCCGAGCCGCTCGAAGGCCTGCCGCGCCTGCTCGAAATAGCCCTGCGCCGCACCAAACTCGCCCATCTCCGAGTGCCGGCGGGCGAGCATGAACAGCGCGTTGATCTGCTCCTCCTCGTCGTCCAGGCTCTGGGCCAGAATCAGCCGCTGCTCGAGGTAGCCGACCAACTCCGCGTCGCCAACCAGCGTCTGCACCGTGGTCAGCCCGACCAGCACCTCGAGCCGCTGGTTGTTCGCGTCGGCGCCGAGTTCGCCGGCCTTCTCGATCGCGCGCTTGTACTGCACGATCGCCTGCTGGTTCGAGTAGACCGCGGCTGCGCGCGCGGCGCTGCGT
>DHNJ01000235.1:1334-15589 GCA_002409445.1 Armatimonadetes bacterium UBA5419
GGCTGCGCGCGCGGCGCTGCGTGGCAGGTACTTCAGCGCCTTGTCCGCGCAGGTCGAGTTGTAGAAGTGCAGGCTCAGGTCGTCCAGGTAGGCCTCAAGGCTCCCCGCATAGCGCTGCTCGATGAACTCGCCCATCCGCCCGTGCAGCCGCCGCCGCTCGGTCCGCAGCAGGGCGCCATAGGCCACGTCGCGCGCCAGAGCGTGGTCGAAGGCGTACTCCTCGTCGCCCTCGCCGCGCTCCTCCAGATGGATGAACTCGCCCTCGACCAGCTGCGCCAGCGGCGCCGCCAGATCGTCGCGGTCGAGCACCTGCTGCAGCGCGCTGCGCCGGAAGCGACGGCCGAGCATCGCCACGCTGGCCGCCTGCAGCAGGTTGCGCGGCTCGCTCGGCAGCTTATCCATGCGCGCGAGCAGGATTTCCTCGACGCTGTCCGGCGCCAAGCGGCCCAGCTCCTCCTCGGTGATCAGCAGCCGCCCGCGGCGGAAGTCGATCGTTGGCGTACCCGTCGTCGCCGCGCGCTCGGTCAGCGCCGTGACCAGCTGGTCGATGAAGAACGGGTTGCCCTGGGTCTTGTGCCAAACCGCCTCGGCCATGCTGCGGTCGACCGTCGTCTCGGCCTCGACCAGCCCACGCGCGGCCATCAGCGAGCCGACCACCTCGCCCGTCTCCTCCATGGTCAGCCGCCACAAGTCGAGGCCGAGGAACGGGTCCTCCCAGGGCGGCTCGAAATCGGGGCGATAGGCCAGCAGGACCAGCACCCGCGTGCCCGCGACCGTACGCACCAGGGCATCGATCAACTCGGCCGAATCGGCGTCGAGCCACTGGCAGTCGTCGATGAAGACGACCGTCGGCCGCTCCTGCGCCTGGCTGATGAGCGCGGTGGCGAAGGTGGCGCGCAGGGCCTCGCGACGCGCCTGCGGCTCGGCCTCGACCCAGGCCTCCTCGGTCGGTTCGAGACCGAGGAGGAAGCCGAGCGCCGAGCGGCCCATCGTGCACAGCTCGCAGGTCACGTCGGCCGCGCGCTCGATCTTCGCCCAGCGGGTCGCCGCGTCGTCCAGGTCCTCGATGCCGAGCCACTGGCCCAGCACCTCGCGCACCGGCAGGTAGGAGAGCGCCGACCCGTAACTGAGGCAGCGGCCCTCGTAGAAGCTGCTGGTCGCCGGGTCCACCGTCCGGCCCAGTTCGAAGACCAGGCGCGACTTACCCAGCCCCGCCTCGCCACGCACGCCATACGCCCCGCCCTGCCCCTCCTGGGCCTGGGCCCAGCCGTCGGTCAGGATCGCCAGCAGGTCGTCCCGGCCGACCAGGCGGCTCAGCCCGTGGCTCACGGCCAGCTCGATCCGCGCCGCCCGGCGCCGTTCGCCATCGACCGACCACAGCTCGACCGGCTGGCTCTTGCCCTTGACGAAGATCGCCGGCAGCGTGGTCAGCTCGAAGCTGCCGCGCGTGCGCCGTTCGGTGCTGGTCGAAATCAGGCTCTGGCCCCAATCGGCGGCGGTCATCAGGCGCGCGGCCAGGTTGACCGTGTCGCCCATCGCCGTGTATTCCATGCGCCCGCCCGCGCCGACCCCACCGACGCGCACCGGTCCGGTGTTCAGTCCGACCCGCAGCCGCAGCGGCGCCTCGGGCGGGATCGTGCCGTCGGCATGCAGCGCGGCCAGTTCGGTGTGCATGCGCACCGCTGCGCGCACGGCCCGTTCGGGCGAATCCTCGTGGGCGATCGGCGCGCCAAACAGCGCCATGATGTCGCCGTCGAGGTACTTGTCGATGTAGCCGTCGAAGCTGCGGACGATGTGCTCGCCGGCCAGGCGCTCGTAGACCGCGTTCATGATCGCGCTCTGGCGTTCGCGGCCCAGGATCTCGGCCATCTGCGTGAAGCCGTCGAGGTCGGCCATCATCACGGTGATCGTGCGCAGCTCGTCGCGCTCGGTCCCCGCGGCCGGCGCGGCAGGCGGCTCGTCGACGGCGGCCAGCGGCTGACCGCAGTCGCCGCAGAACCGGTCGCCCAGATGGTTCGCCGCGCCGCAGGCGGCGCAACTCAGGTCGAGCCGTTCGTCGCAGGCGCCACACCGTGGCTCCGCGACGTCAGTCTCAGCCCAGCAGTACGGACACACCACCAGCAACATACCGCCCATGGTAACACTTTGCCCCGGCGGCACGCCGCCACCTGCCTAGACGCCGGGCGGCGCGCTCTGGTGCCAGACCAGGGCCGTCTTGCCTGTCTGGCCCCCGGCGAACAGGTCCCACGCCTCCTGCGCGCGCTGCGGCGGCAGCTGGTGGGTCAGCAGCCGCTCCACGGGCAGCCCCGCGCGGTACGCCGCGAGCATGTCGGGCCACTCGCAGTCCTGGTAGAACCAGGAGCCGATGACCGTGATGTCGCGGCGGATGAAGTGGTCGCTGGGCGACAGCGGGACGGAGCCCTGCTCGCCGTTGAGCACCACGCAACCGCCCGAACGCACCGCCTCCAGACAGCCGATCAGCGTCTCGGGCCGGCCCGCGGCCTCGATGCAGACCTCCGGCCCGCGGTCGTCGCATTCAACCTTGAGCCAGGCCACCGGGTCGCCGGCGGTCGGGTCGAAGACGGCCGCCGCTCCACGCTCCAGCGCCGCCGCCCGCCGCCAAACCGACGGCTCGACAACCAGCACGCGGCGGCCGCGCCAGGCCTGCATGATCACGCTGCCCAAGCCAATCGGGCCCGCGCCCCAGATCGCCACGGTCGGCGCGTCGAGCTGCGCGATCTTGGTCGCCGTGTGCCAGGGCACGCCGAAGCCGTCACCACTGAGCAGCACGCCGGCCTCCCAGCCGATGTCGTCGTCGAGCGCGCGCAGGCCGTTGACCGAGATCTTGAAGTACTCGGCGTGCGAGTTGCCGGCCCCACCCCGCTGGAAGCACCAGGTCTGGTGACCCGCCGCGCACTCGGGGCAGTTGCCGCAGCCGAGCACCGCGCAGGCGCCCACGCGCCGCCCGATCCAGCTCGGATCGACGCCCTCGCCCACTGCGGTCACCCAGCCCGCGCCCTCGTGGCCGCTGTTGCCCCGCCCCTGGCCTGGGCCGCGGAAGCCGTGCAGTTCGCTGCCGCAGATCACCGACAGCGCCGTCGCGATGACCACCTCGCCCGCCGCAGGAATCGGCTCCGGCACCTCGGTCAACTCAACCCGCGAATCCCCACACATGCGCAAGCTCAACACAACGGTACTCCGGGCGCGATGTTCGCCCCCGCGCGGCAGGGACCTGCCGCCCGACGCGTTCCTGTGGCACACTAGGATTAGGTTAAGGAGTGTGCCGATGACGATCGTTGACCGCCGGGAACTCGAACTGCTCAGCCAGCCCCAGGCCGGGCCGTGTGTGTCGATCTTCCTGCCCACGCACCGCTCGGGCATCGAGGCGCGCCAGCACGACACTGTGCTGTTTCGCTCGCTGCTGCAGCGTGCCGAGCAGATGCTGGCCGCCCAAGGGACGCGCGCGCCCGAGATCGAGGCGCTGCTCGCACCGGCCCAGCGGCTGTTGGTCGACAACGCCTTCTGGACCGGCCAGCTCCAAGGGCTCGCGGTCTACCTCGCCCCCGGTCAACTGAGTTGGTACCGCCTGCCGATGGCCATCGAGGAGCAGGTGATCATCGGCGACCGCTTCATCATCCGGCCGCTGCTGCCGCTACTGACCCTCAACACCCACTTCCTGATCCTCGCGCTGAGCCAGAGCAGCTGGCGGCTGTTCGACTGCACGCGCCATAGCTGGGAAGAGGTCCAGACGACTACCGACCTCGAGAGCCTCGCGCCCGAGCCCGACCTGCCCGAGACACGCAAGCCGCTGACCCTGGGCAGCGAGGACGCGACCGCCCGCGCCGACTCGCTACGCTACCTGCGCCAGGTCAGCCGTGACGTGACCTCGGTGCTGCCCTCGGCCAACCTGCCGATCATCCTCGCTGGCGTCGATACGACTGTCGCCGACTTCCGCGAGGTCAGCGACCTTCCGCGGATCCACGATCAGGCCGTGCTGGGCAACCCCGACACCACGCACCCGCGCGACCTCCACGCGGCGGCCTGGGCCCTGCTTGAGCCGAAGCTGAAGGCGACGCGCGAGGCCGCCGGCGAGCGCTACCAACAGCTGCGCGGCCAGCGCGACCAGCGCGCCAGCAACGACGTCGCCCAGGTCGTCGCCGCCGCGGGCGCCGGCCGGGTCGAGACTCTCTTTGTCAGCCGCCGGGCGGAAGTGCTGGGCCACTTCGACGCGGAGACGGGCGAGGCTACCCTGACCCTCGACGACACCGGCACCGACCTGCTCGACCTCGCCGCCGCTCAGACCCTGGTCCACGGCGGCCACGTCTACGCCAGCGACGAAGCCCTCCCCGACGAAGGGCCCCTGGCCGCGCTGTATCGGTACTAGGGCCGCCCGGAGCCGGCGCATTGTACCGACGCCGGCTCGGGACAACTTAGGCGACAGTGGCCCGAGCACGCCACATCAATGCCGGCCGTCCGGCGGCGCTACGGTTGGGGCGCCGGCCCCGGCCGGATCTCGTAGAGGCGCAGGATGCTCGGCTCGGGCCAGGGCTCGGGCCGCGGGCGGTCGCGGTTGGCGTCCAGCGTTTCCCAGCGCAGCGCCCAGCGCGTGCCGTCCGCCCCCGCGCGGTTGATCCAGCGCGTGCGCAGGCCCTCGAACGTGCCCTCCGGCTTGCCCAGCCCGTCGGTCACCAGCGGCTGCCGCGCCACCGCACCGATCGGCCGCAGGGTCTCGGGATCAATGTAGTACGTCCCGCCACCCTTCACGCGATGGCTCCAGTTGTGGCGCAGGCGCGCCTCCTGGTCGAGGACGACCCCGCCCACGCCGATCTCGCCGATGATGGTGCCGCCGCCAGAGAACTCCCAGCGGTAGTCCCAGTCAGTCTGCTGGTACTCGACCCAGACCCCATCCTCCAGCCGGCGCGAGAAGATCTGCGTGTTGCCGGCATCGTCGTCGTGGCGGTGGTAGCTGATGATCGGCCGCCAGAGCTGGTCGAAGCCGAGCCGCGTGTTGCCGTTCAGCAGGCCGCCGCCAACCGGCACCGGCGCGACAATCTCGGCCGTCGCCAAGGTAATCGGCAGGGCCAGCGGCGTGCCGTCGCTGCGCTCCCAGTGGCGCAGGTCGCGGCTCCGCGCGTACGACAGGTCGTGGTTCGTCGCGCAGTCCGGCGTCTCGCGCCAGACCCAAATCATGTGCCACCAGCCGTCCGGCCCGAGCGTCGGCCCAACGAAATAGGCGTTGCGCTGGCCCTCGCCATCGGTCAGCGGTTGGTCCATCAGCCGCGACCAGGTGTGCGTCGCCTGGTCCCAGGCGTTGTAGATCTGGCTGCCATCACCGCTCGCGCCGTCGCGGTAGGTGAAGATCAGCTGGTTGTTCGGCCCGCGAAAGAACGACGGATAGGTCACCCGCTGCTCCAGGTCGCCGACCATCGGCGCCGCCGCCTCGAAGCTGGTCACGTCCCACGGCCGCGTCGTGCGGTAGTACTTCAGCGGGTGGACGTGCATGTTGCCCGCGAGGTGCAGCAGCCCCTCGTCGTCGGCGGTGATGGTGATGTAGTTGTGGCTGTCCCAGCCGATGCGCTCGGGCAGCTCCGCGCGGACCCACTCGCCGTCGGGCAGCGTGCGCCCGGCGATCATCATCCGCCGCTCCTGGTCATACCAGGTGATGTACTGGTGGTCGGCGGTGACCAGCATGTCGAAGCCGACCGAGTGACCGGACCAAGCCAGGCCGATGTCCTCGGTCGAGGCGATGTGCTCGTTCGGCTGGCCCACGAGCAGGGCCAGCAGCATGGCATAGGCAACCATCGTTGAACTCCTAGTCGCCGCCAGGCGATTCGGCGGCGACGGCTTGCTTGTAGCGCGCGGCTAGCGCCGCCTGCGCCGAGAACGCCGGCTCGCCGTCCGCCGGCTCCACCCGCGTCCAGCTGCCATCGGCTTCGAGCGCCCAGGCGGCCGCGGTGTCGGCCAGGTAAAGGTCCAGCACCTCGCTCAGCTGCGCCCGGCCCTGCGCCTCGACCACGGGGATCATCGCTTCGATCCGGTGGTCCAGGTTGCGCGATTGCCAGTCGGCGGAGCTGATGTAGACCCGCTCGCGGTCGCCCGCGCCGAAACGGAACACCCGCTGATGCTCGAGGTAGTCGCCCAGCACGCGGCGGATGCGGATGTTGTCGGTGAACTCCGGGATGCCCGGCAACAGGCCACACTCGCGCCGCACAACCAGGTCCACCTGCACACCGGCCTGGCTCGCCTCGACCAGCGCGCCGAGGATCGGCACGTCGGCGACGGCGTTGACCATCGCCGTCACGCACCCCTGGCCGCCGGCGCGCGCCTCGGCCGTCTCCGCGGCGATCAGCTCCAGCAGCGTCTCGCGCATCTCTTGGGGCGCGAGCACCAGCTCGTGGAAGTTGCCGGCGTACGAGGCACCGGTCATCCAGTTGAACAGGTCGCCGATATCCTCGCCCAGCGCCGGCCGCGCGCTGAACAGGCTGACGTCGGTGTAGGTCGCGGCGGTGGTCAGGTTGTAGTCGCCGGTGCCGAAATGCACGTACGTGCGCAGGCCGTCGGGCTCCTCGCGGACGACCAAGGTCAGCCGCGTGTGCGTCTTGAAGCCGACGAAGCCGTAGCTGACGTGGATGCCCGCGTCGCTCAGCCGCTGGGCCCAGGCGATCGAGGCCGCCTCGTCCAGCCGCGCCTGCAGCTCGAGCAGGACCGCGACCTCCTTGCCCGCGCCGGCCGCCGCGATCAGCGCCTCCAGCGAGTCCGACTCCGCGCTCGTGCGGTACAGGCTCTGCTTGATCGCGCGCACCGCCGGGTCGCTAGCCGCCGCGCGGACGAACGCTGCGACGGTCTGGCGGTAGTCCTGGTACGGGTGGTGGACCAGCACGTCGCCGGCGCGGATGGCGGCGAACAGCGCCTCGGGCGAGCCTTCCGCGTGCAGCGCCGGGTGCGGCTGGCCGGCGGGCAACAGCAGCGGGTCACCCAACACCTCCGCCCCGGGCAGCCGCGCCAGGTCGACCAGCGCCAGCGGCCCGTCGCAGTCGATGAACGTGTCGGCGGCGACGTTCAGCTCGTGGGCGAGTAGCGCGCGGGTCGGCGCGGGCATCGCGCGGTCGACCTCGACGCGCACGATCGGCGCGAACCGCCGGCCGCGCAGCAGGTCCTGGGCGAAGTCGCGCAGGTCGCCCGCCCGGTCCTCGTCGCTGGCCACGTCGACGCTGCGGGTGACCCGGAAGGGGTACGTGCCGTGGATCGTCATGCCCGGGAACAGGTGGCCCATCTGCGCCGCGATCACCTCTTCGAGCGCGACCACGACGCCACTCGGCAGCCGCACCCAACGGCTCTGGTTGGTCGGCACCTTGACGCGCGCGAAGAGCGGCTCACCCTCATGGTCGCTGAGGACCACGGCCAGCGACAGGCTGAGTTGGCTCAGGTAGGGGAACGGCCGGCCCGGGTCGACAGCCAGAGGGGTCAGGATGGGGAACACCCAGTCCAGGAAATAGGCCTCCAGCCACTCGTGGTCGGCCGCACCCAGATCCGCCCAGGTCGAGACGACCAGCCCCGCCGCCGCCAACGCGCCGCGTAGGTCGTTGGTCCAGAGCCGCTCCTGGGCTTGGGTCTGCTCGGCGGCGGAGGTCATCACCTCGGCCAGCTCGGCCGCGGTCGCCGGCGGCCAGGGCGGTTGGCTCGAGACACCCGCGGCGACCTCCTTGGCCAGCGCGTCGAGCCGCTTCATGAAGAAGCCGTCGAGATTCTCCGCCGCGAGGGCCAGGAACCGCAGCCGGCCCGCCAGCGGCCGATCGGCGTCGAACGCCAGGTCGTGGAGGCTGCTGCTGAGCTCAAGCCAGCTCTGGTGCCGGCTGAGCAGCAGGTCCTCGCTCACCCCATAGGCGGACAACGCAGGCATCGACGCGCTACTCCTCGGTGGCCGGTGGCCCTAGTCAAACCCAAAGATCGGCGGGTTGATCGCGACGCCGGTCTGCCGCCCCCAGATGACCAAGACGGTCCACAGACAGGCCATCGTAAAGCTGCCCAGCGTCATGCCCAGGAAGAACGGCATCAGCTGGCGGTACAGCTTCATGCCGCCTGCGCGGAGGATGAAGCCCTTGATGCCCCAGGCGAGGAAGGCCGCGAACCAGAAGACGTTCATCGACCAGGCCGCATGCACCGCGTAGGCCAGCGGGTGCAGCGGGAAGCCAGCGAACATCGAGCGCAGCACGACCAACGCCGTGGTCACGACGATGCCGAGCCCGAACATGCCGCCCGCCAGCGGCGGGTTGGTCACGCGGTTTTCGATCGCCGCCTGCGCGTTGGAGATGCGGCTCCAGACGTTGTTCGCCGGGTAGGCGAACAGGTTGACCTGCCCGTCACGGTGCGACAGCGTGAGGAAGAAGTAGGTCCCCGCGACCAGCGCGATGACGATCGCCAGGAACGTCGGCAGCAGCAGCGACCGCGGCCGCACATGCAGGTCGCGGGCCATCTTCTGCGTGTCCATGAAGTTGGTCAGCAGCAGGCCGCGCGGGTCGCGCGCGAGGACCACATCGAGCAGCGCGATCATCGTGATGTTACGCGCGCCGAAGGTCGGCTGCTGGCGAAACATAACCAGGAAGTCGGTCGGTCGGAACGACGTCTCGGTCTGCAGGATGCCCGCCTCGCTGACCAGGCGGCCGAGGATGAAGCAGATCAGGAAGATGTACATCCCCATCTGCACCGTGGCGAAGCCCCAATCCAGCCCCGTCGTCCGCAGCCAGGCCAGGCTGCCGAGGAACGACAGCACCAGCCCCCAGACCGCCCAGCGGTATGGGATGACCTCCTGCTCCGGCCCGTCGTCCAGGTCGCGGTCGGGCTTGAACAGCGTCCGCGCGACCCGCGAGAGGTGCGGCCAAGCCACGTAGACCAGGTAGATGAACAGCACGAAATGCGCGCCCATCGACTGGTAACCGCTGAACACAGACGGGTTGTGCGCGTTCATCGTCGGCGACTGGAAGCCCATCTGCACGAGGACCATATCAAAGATGCGGCCGTACACATAGAACACCCAGAGGCTGAGCAATAAGTCGCCCGAGAGGAAATAGAAGAAACCGATCGCCTCGACCGAGAGGTTGATCGGCGTGTACTGAATCGCGTTCCACGGCCGCGTGGTCAGGTAGTCGTTGATGACAATGCGCGTCGTCAGCCCCGGCACCGGCGGGAAGTTGGCGTGCAGCCCATTGACCAGGTACAAGACCGTCGGCACCGCGAACCCCGCCCACATCAGCCGGTCGCGGAAGAAAGGGCGTGACTGTTTCGAGTCGATCAGCGTCAGCGGTAGTGTGGTCAGCGGGAAGACAAGTTTTTCGTTGTCCTGCCACTGCCGCCGCAGGATGACCGCGATGCAGAAAAAGCAGACATAGACCAGCGCCAGCAGGCCCGACCACGAGAGCAGCGGCCCCAGCCACAGCGGCCAGACGACGAACGCGTTGCCCTCGGAGTAGTCCTTCGCGATACGCTGGCGCGGCGGGCCCTTCGGGTCATAGGCGACCAGCCAGTCGGGGATCGTGTCGGAGAAGGTCTCCATGACCAGGTTTTCCGCCGTTGCGCGATAGTTGGTCTCGATCAGCGGCGGAATCAGCTTCTCGATCGTGCCGCGGCTGGACATCAGCACAGCGATCGTCAGCATCAGGTAAATCGGCAGCAGGTCGCGCGGTCCAAGGAACTCGCGGCGGGTGACACGGCTGATCAGGCTGCCCGCGGCGATGACCAGCAGGAGCGCCCCGATCGCGGGCGGCGGGAGCTGCAAAATGCCAATCTGCACCGTCTTGGCGACCATGTCGCCATAGACCGTAAGATACGCAAACGCCACGCAGAGGGGAATCGCGATGACCAGCGCACGCAGCCGCAAGCCCGTCGGTAGATTCTGTACCGGCTGCTCCACGCGCCTCACTCCCTGGGAATGCCGGAGTATAGCAGACTTAGAGGCCCGCCGCCAACCCGCGCGCCTGCCCGTGCAACGG
Source organism: Armatimonadetes bacterium UBA5419 (assembly GCA_002409445.1). Classification (GTDB taxonomy): domain Bacteria; phylum Armatimonadota; class UBA10988; order UBA10988; family UBA10988; genus UBA10988. Next base: position 11,321 of record DHNJ01000235.1, read on the forward strand.
ACCCCCAGTTTGTACCGCCGCCGCTCCGGCGGCAGCGTCGCGACACACCGTCGCTTGCCCGTCCCTGGCCGGGGCCCAAGAAGGACCGCCGGCGGCCGCGGCCTTCAGCAGCCAGGCGAAGCAACGGCCGGCCCCGCCGCATCCATTTGACAAACGCTCGCGCAGATCGCAAGTTTGCTCCACGGAGAGCTCCATGATCCATCGAAGCGTGTCTGCCGCGCTCCTCGGCGCGCTGTTGTTCATCCTCACCGCCCCACCCACGGCGGCCAAACCGTACGTCGTGCGCATGACGCTCGCCGGCGAACTGCTCGGCGGTGGCCAAGGCACCATCGCTGACACCCGCAGCGACTACCTGGTCACGCACTCCGGCGACTGCGACGGCGCACAACTGACGCTCCTGCTCAGCCCGCCGCGCTCCGGCCTAACCTGGGACCCAGACCGCCAGGCCCCACTCCCCCGCCTCCGCAGCGGCACCGGCGTGAACATCGGCGAGTCACCGCGGACCGTCATCCGCAAGCTCGGCCGCCAGCCCGACGAGATCGGGCACCTGGAGTGGTATGCACGCGGCACAACGACGTACACCTACCATGCCAAGATCAACTACCGCGGCGGCCCACGGGTCTACACCAAATACCGCGCTGAGTACACCTTCCGCAGCGGCCGGCTGTACTCGATCATGTACATCATCAGCACGGAGCACGGTTGCGACGGATAGGCGTCCGGCACCCCCAAACGCACACCGCCGGCCCCTCGCGGAGCCGGCGGTGTCGCAGTTGGGTTTGGCCCTAGCCGCTAGACTTCCCAGCCTTCGCGGTAGGTGCGGCCGACGTACTGGTTCAGCTCGGGCAGGTTGGTGCAGGTCATGTTCTGCACGTCCCACTCGACCTTCACGCCGACGCCCGCGCGCTGGGCCAGGTGGCCGGTCAGGGCGAAGGCGGTCAACGGCGCCGCGGCGTCGACGAAGTTGCTGACCGGGGTGCCGCCGTTCTTGATGCAGTAGAACAGGTCCTCGATCGGCCCGCCGTGCGCGCGCGGGACCCACTTCTCGGGTTCGGCGAACTCGGCGTGGCCCTCGATCGGCAGCTGCCGCGCGGAGCTGGCCGTGCCGCCGGTCATGTAGTAGCCCTTACCACCGAGGTAGTAGGTCTCCTCGCCCAGGTTCATCTCGCTGTCGGCAGCGATCTGCTTCATCGCGCCGCCCACGAGTCCGGTGTGGTCATAGACGTAGGACTTCAGCTCCGGCATGTCGTCGCGCGCGGGGATCGTGTAGACCACGACGTTGTCCTGGCTCCACCAGCCGTCGGCCCCGCCTGTGGTGTTCAGGCACTCGATCGTGTAGGTCGGCGCCTGGGCCACCTTCAGCGCGAAGAACAGGCAGTCGAGGTTGTGGCAAGCCATGTCGCCGATCGTGCCTGTGCCGAAATCGCGCCAGTTGCGCCAGCTGAACGGATGCAGTCCGTCATGGTACTCACGGTAGGGCGCCGGTCCGAGCCAGGTGTCCCAGTGCAGATTCGCCGGCGGCGCCTTGACCTCGGGCACACCGCCCTGACCGCCGAAGTTGCGGCCGAGGATCGTGTGCGTCTCGTACACGCCGCCAATCACCCCCGCCTGCAAGTACTCGATGGCCCGGCGCAGGGACTCACCGGTGTGGCCCTGGTTGCCCATCTGCGTCAGCACGCCGGTCTCGCCGGCGATGCGCGCCATCTCGTAGCACTCACGAATGTTGTGGCCCATCGGCTTCTGCACGAAGACGTGCATGCCCGCGTTCATCGCGCGCACCGCGCACGGCGCGTGCTGGTGGTCCGGCGACGAGATCAGGACGACGTCAATCTCGCCCTCCATCTCCTCGATCATCTGCCGATAGTCGGGGTACGCCCGCGGCACCGGGTGGCCCGCGTCCGTGACCCGCTTGACCGCGCCGTCCAGCGTGTTCTGGTCCGCGTCGCAGAGCGCCACCGGCAACTCCTCGAGTGCGCGGTCCATGCCGTAGCCGCCCATGCCGCCCACGCCCACCACGGCACAGCGCAGCTTCTGGTCCGCCTGGGCTCGCGCCCGCGACCCAACCATCATCGCGCCTGCCAGCAGCGTGGCCTGCGCCAAGAAGTGCCGTCGATCAGAATGCTCGCCCATACTTCGGGCTCCTTTCACTCACCTCGAATCACCCGCACGCTGTGCGCGCGGGCCTTGGTGTCGAGTATAGCCAAAATCAACCCGCTAACGCAAGCCTAACCTACGTCCATTCAGGCTGCCCGCGCACGCCCGTGGTATCATTCCAGAGTCCTGTCGACACCCCCGAGCGAACCAGAGGCCTATGGACTTCCCACCCATCCTGACCACCTTCGCCGCCGCGATTGTCGCGGCCACGTTCTTCGGCTGGGCCGCCGTGCGCATTGGCCTCTCTCCGCTCATCGGCTACCTGCTCGCTGGCCTCGCCCTCGGCCCCGCTACCGGCGGCATCTCCGCCTCGCCCGAGATCGCCAAGCCGCTCGCCGATGTCGGCGTCGTGCTCTTGCTCTTCGGTGTCGGTCTCCATTTCAATATTGGTGACCTGATCGCCGTCGGCCGCCTCGCCGCGCCCGGCGCCCTGATCACCGCCGCGGTCGTCGGCACCGCCGCCTACCTCATCGGGCGCGCCTTCGGGCTGCCCGGCGTCGGCGCCGCCGCCTTCGCCCTCTGCCTGCTCGACGCCTCGACCGTGGTCATGAGCAAGCTGATGACCGAGGAGGGCGAGCAGTCCTCGAAGCTGGGCCGCACGGCGGTCGGCTGGGTCGTCATGGAGGACCTGCTGGCGATCATCTTCCTGGCCATCCTCCCCGGCCTCGGCGGCGGCCTCGAGGGCGGCGCCGGTCAGCTGGTCGTCGGCATTCTCTGGGCCATGCTCAAGCTGGTCCTGCTCTTCGTCCTCGCCCGCTTCGTCATCCAGCACATCATCGTCTGGCTGCTGAGCACCGTCGTCCGCACCCACTCGCGCGAGCTGTTCACGCTGATGGTGCTGTCCATTGCCCTGATCATCGCGCTGGGTTCGGCCGCCGTCTTTGGCGCGTCGATGGAGCTCGGCGCGCTGCTGGCCGGCATGGTCGTCGGGCAGAGCACCTACGTCGCGCGCGCCGCCGCCGACGCCCTGCCCATGCGCGACGCCTTCGCCGCCCTGTTCTTCATCTCGGTCGGCATGCTGCTCTCGCCCACCGTCCTGGCCGAAAACTGGCAGCTCGCCCTCGCCGTGCTGGTCATCCTCTCGGTGATCAAACCGATCGTCGTCTTTGTTGCCGCCAAGCTGCTGCGCCAGAGCCCGAACATGGTTTACGGCTTGGCCGGCTCCGTCAGCCAGACCGCTGAGTTCGCCTTCATCATGGCCAGCGTCGCGGTCGCCAACGGCCTCTTCGGCGACGCGGCCCAAGCCGCCGCCGTGCAGGGCGCGATCGTCTCGGGTGCTATCCTCTCGGTCGCGCTGAACAAGCCGCTGTTCCTCTTCATGCGCAAGCTCGGCGCCGCCCGCGCCGCGGCCGCCGCCGCCCCCGACAACGGCGACATGGCGCCGGTGCGGCCCGACGAGGTCGCCGCGGTCGTCGTCGGTCACGGGCCCGTCGGCGAGGTCGTCACGACCATGCTGCGCCAGGCCGGCCTCGGTTCCGTCGTCATCGACCTCAACCCGACCACCGTCGAGCAACTGAACAGCGCCGGCCAGCCCGCCGTCTATGGCGACGTCGCCCAACCGGGCATCTTGGAGCACGCGGGCGCGCAGCACGCCGGCGCGCTGTTCTTCACCGCCGACATCGCCCCCAACGCCGAGGCAATCGCCTTCGCCCACGAGCTGAACCCCAACCTCCACGTCCTCGCCCGCGCCCGCTACACCGCCGACGTCGACACCTGGCGCGAAGCCGGCGCCGACCAGGTCGTCGTCAGCGAGGTCGAGGTCGCCCTGGCCATGATCGAGCACCTCCTCGTCCGCCTCGGCGCCAGCCCCGAAGCCATCGACCACGAACGCGACCGCGTCCGCGCCAAGCTCTGCCCCATCACCCGCGACAAAGCCGCCGCGGCGGATTAGCGCACCGCACCTGCTACACTGCCGGCGGGAGCACCGCTGATGACCGCTGTTGTCCTGCTGCTCGCCGTACTGGCCGGGCCCGTGCAGCTCGGGGACCAGCCGCGCGCCACGACGGCGCCCGCGCCGCCGCCGCCGTGGCACATCGTGCGGCAGCCGGCGGGGCGGGGCAGCGTCGACTACACGGTCAGCCTCCGCCACCCCGCCGCGCCCGCGCCGCTGACCTG
>DHNJ01000073.1 GCA_002409445.1 Armatimonadetes bacterium UBA5419
TTCGCCCCGCCCACGCCCGGCGCGCCGGCCCCCGTGCGCCTGCTGCTGCGCGGTCAGGCCCCGGCCGGCCAGCCGCTCGCCGGTCTGCAACTGGTCACCCCCCCGCTGGCCCTGGCCGCCGACGGCAGCGCGGTGGAGATCAGCGGCTGGCGGCTGTGGGCCGAGGAAACGAGCGGGGCGACCTGGGTCGCGCTCTACCTGCCGCACCCACCCGCGCGGCTCAGCGTCCTGGCCCTCGACCTCGGCCAGCCCACCCCACGCGAGGAGCAGCGGCGGACCGTGCCGCTGGAGCCCCTGGGCGAGCCGCGGGCGCTGCCCGAGCTGGACTTGGTCTGGGAGGCAACCCTGGCCCGCGTCGATGACGTCGCCCTGGAGACCAACCCCGCCGACTGGCCACCGTTCAGCTTCGGCCAGGAGCCGGCCGACGCACCCGCGACCGGGCCCTGGCTCAGCGTCCGCCTGCACACCCTCGGCGCCCCGCCGACGGCCACGGAGTGGGCGCTCACCGGGCTGGAAGCGGCCGGCCCGAGCGGTACGCCGCTGACCGCCTGGCGGCTGCTGCGGCTGCCCTGGCGGCCGGACTGGGGCGGCTGGCTGGGTGCGCGGGGCGACGACGCGCCACCGAGCGCGGACACGCCGGCCGGCGTGCTGCTCTCGGCGATCAATCCCGACAGCCCGGCGGCCGCGGCCGGCCTGCAGGTCGGCGACCGCATCCTCAAGGCCGCCGGCCAACCAACCCCGGACGCCTACACCCTGGGCGAACTGGTCCGCCAGCACGCGCCGGGCACGGAACTGATCCTCGATCTCCAGCGCGACGGCACCCCGCGGCAGCTGCGCGCGACCCTCGGCGGCCAGCCGCAGTGGCCCGGCCGCGACGAGGTCGAGTGGGTCGACCTCTGGCAGCGGCTCGGCGCACACAGCTCGACGCCGCCGGCGGCCGACGCGCAGCTCCTCGCCTGGGACTGGCAGTGCACCCAACCGGTCACCACCAGCTGGCTACCACGCGAGCTCACCCTGGTCTTCACCCGCCAAGCCGCGCCGGCCGGCACGACGCTGTTGTTCCGCGACCTGCGGCTGGGTGCGGCGCCCTAGCGTGTTGCACGTGAAACAATCAGTCGGCGCCGCCGCCCAGCCCTAACGCCGTCTGCACCGCCGCCAACTCCGCCCCTTCGAGCAGCAGCTCCTTCTCCCGGCTCGTCTCGCCCGCGACGATCGTCACCCGCCCGCGCGCCAGCCCGCAAGCGCGGGCCAGCAACTGCGTCAGTGCGCGGTTGGCCGCGCCGTCGACGGGGGCTTGGGGCAGCCGGACCAGCAACCGGCCGGCGCGCACACCGGCGGGGCCGGCGGGCTGGCTGCGGGGCAGGACCCGCACCCGCAGGCGGACGCCCGCGGGCACCGGGCGGGCAATCTCTTCGTGCGCCATGCCTAGAGGTCCAGCAGCTGTTCGAGCAGCCGGTTGCGGTCGGTGCCGCCGTGGTAGTAGATGGTGATCTGGCCCGCGCCGTCGTGCCGTTCGCGCAGCTCGACGCGTGCCCCCAGGCGCCGCTCCAGCCGCGCCGCGGCGTCGGCCACATCGGCGTCCAGCAGGTCGGTCGGTACCTCGGCCGCTGGCGACGGTTCGCCCGCCGCGGCCGCGGCCCGCTCCGCCGCGCGCTTGCGCCGCTGGCCCTCCTTGACGATCGCCGGCCGCCCTTCGCCGCGGACCAGCGACTCCGTGGCCCGCACACTGAGCCCCTGGGCGATGATCTTCTCGGTCGCCGCTTCGATCGTCGGCCCGTCGGGCAGGCCCAGCAGCGCGCGCCCGTGCCCCTCGCTCAGCTGGCCCGCGCGCAGCGCCGCTTGCGTCGCGGGCGGCAGCTTGAGCAGGCGCAGCGTGTTGGCCACCGCGGTGCGCGACTTGCCCACCCGTTCGGCCAGCTGCTCCTGGGTGTAGCCAAACTCGTCCAGGTACCGCCGGTAGGCGACCGCCGACTCGATCGCGTTCAGGTCCTCGCGCTGCAGGTTCTCGACCAGCGCCAACTCGACCAACTCGCGTTCGGTCGCCGGCCGGACCAGCGCCGGAATCGTCGCCAGGCCGGCCTGCCGTGCGGCGCGCAAGCGCCGCTCGCCGGCGATCAGTTCGAAGCCCTCGCCGCGCGGCGCCCGGCGCACGCTGATCGGCTGCAGCACGCCGTGGACCTCGATCGACGCGGCCAGCTCGGCCAGCGCGTCCTCGTCAAACTCGCGCCGCGGCTGGAACGGGTTGGCGCGGATCGCCTCGATCGGGATCTGCTGCGCGCCTTCGCCGTCGGCGGCCTGCGCGTCGGGCAGCAACGAACTCAGGCCGCGGCCCAAGCCGGCCCGGCCCCCACGTGTTTGGCTCATCGTTTGGCCTCCTTGCGCCCCCCAAACAGCTCCGCACAGAGCGCCTGATAGGCCCGGCCGCCCGGCGAGGTGGGCGCAAACTGGTGGATCGGCTCGCCGAAACTGGGCGCCTCGCCCAGCCGGACGTTGCGCGGGATCGTCGTGCGGCAGAGACGGCGGCCGAAGAAGGTCTGCACCTCGGCGGCCACCTGCTGCGCCAGGCGCGTGCGCGGATCGTACATGGTCAGGACGACGCCGTCGAGATCCAACCGCGTGTTCAGCCGCCGCTGGACGATCTGCACGGTGTGCAGCAGCTGGCTCAGCCCCTCCAGCGCCAGATACTCCGCGGGCATCGGGATGATCACCCCGTCGGCGGCCAACAGCGCGTTGACCGTCAACAGCCCCAGCGAGGGCGGCCCGTCGATCAAAATGACGTCGTAGTCGTCGCGCACTGGCGCCAGCGCCGCGCGCAGCCGGCTCTCCCGCCAGTCGGGGACGTCGTCCGGCGCGCGCTGGGCCAGGTCGACCTCCGCCCCGGCCAGGTTGACCGTCGCCGGCACGATCTCGAGGCCGGCCACACCGGTCGGGCGGATCAGTTCGGTCAGCGGCTGCGCGTCGACCAGCGCGTCGTACAAACAGGCTTCCAGCGCGCGGCGGTCGACGCCCAGCGCGGAGCTGGCGTTGCCCTGCGCGTCAGCGTCGATCAGCAGCACCCGCCGGCCGCCCAGCGCCAGCCAGCCGGCCAACGACACCGCGGTCGTCGTCTTGCCCACGCCGCCCTTCTGGTTGACCACCGCGCTGACCCGACCCACGCGCCGCTCCTCGCCCCCTAAGCTACCACACGCCGGGGCATCTGCGCAGGGTGGGGTGGGGCGAGCGCCTCGGCGGCGGCAGCGGCGCAGGGGTGGGGTGGGGCCAGGATTGTAGCGCCACCGGACGGCCGGCCTCGAGCGTCGGGCCGCCGACGAACTGTGACCGCGGACGTGAACGTCCGCCCGGCGGCCCCCAACTTGTGTCGCCGCCGCTCCGGTGGCAGCGGCCCAGAACGGTGCCGGGTGGTGGCGTTCCGGTTGTCTGCGTGAGCCCAGGACGTGCCCCGGCCGCCACGAGCTGTGCCGACGTTCACGTCCGCGGTCCCAGTGAGGGCGGTCCTGGGCGGCGGTGGTGCGTGAGGCTTTCGGGGTGCCGCTGACACTGCGATTCGGCCGCCGAAGCGGCGGCGGTACAATCTGCGGCCCCTATCCGCTGCCCGCCCCCGTCCGCGGCATGTAGGCGGCCAGCTCCTGGGCCAGGTTGCGCAGGGGCAGGCTGCGTAGCCAGACCTTGCCGGGACCGGTCAGCGTGTCCAACGCCAGGCCTTCGCCGCTGCCCAGGATGTTCTTCAGGCCGCGCAGCATTTTCACGTCGTGGGTCACCGTCGGCTCGAAGAAGCCGATGTGCGCGCCGTCGACGGTCAGCGTCTCGCCCGCGGCCAGCTCGAGCGCGGTGACCTCGCCCGAGAGCTCGAGGAAGACCTGGCCCGGGCCGCTGACCCGCTGCAGGATGAAACCGGGCCCGCCCAGCAGGCCGGCCATGACCTTGGCGCGGAAGACGATCTCCAAGCTCACCGAGTCCTCGGCGCACAGGAAGGCGTCCTTGGTCGCGATCAGCGATTGGCCGGCGGCCAGGTTGACCGGCACGACCGCGCCGATCGTCCGCGGGGCGAACGTGATCTGGGCGGGACCGCTCGCGCGGTAGGTCGTCAGGAACAACGACTCGCCGCCGACCATCCGCGCCAGCGCCTTCAACGCGCCGCCCCGCGTGCTCGCTTGCATGTCGATCGGCCCGCGGAACCAGGCCATGCCACCCGCCTGGGTGAACAGCGCGTCGCCCGCGCCCATCGAGACCTCCAGCAGGGGCATCGTGGTGCCCCGGATCGAGTACTCCATCGCTCGCTCCTTGCCTCTGAGACCTAGTGTGATGCCACGGCCGTGTTACCGCAGTGTTAGGCGCGCGGAGTGATGATCAGGCGCCGGTTGGGCTCCTCGCCCTCGGAATAGGTGACCACGCCCGGGTCGTGCTGCAGGGCGGTGTGGATGATCCGCCGCTCGGCCGCACGCAAGCCCTCGAGGATCACCGGCCGGTGCTCCGACTTCGCCCGCTGCGCATGGTCGCGCGCCAGCTCCTCGAGCTTGACCCGCCGCCGCTCGCGATAGCCCTCGGCATCCACCGTCAGCCGGCGCCGCCGACCCCCGCGGTTGACCATCAGATTCAGCACGAACTGCAGCGCATTGAGCGTTTGACCCGCAGCCCCAATGATGATGCCGAGGTCTTCGCCTTGGACGTTGAGGACAATCTCTTCCTCGCTCGCCGATTGCACGTCGGCCTGCGCGTCGAGGCCCATGCGGGCCAACAGGCCGCCGAGGATGCGGTTGGCCCGGCGGGTCACCGCGTCCAGCGAGTCGCCCGCGTCGTCCGGCTCCTCCTCCTCGTCCTCGTCGTACCAGTCGTCGTCGTCCTCGTCCTCGTCCTCCTCATCGTCGCGCCGGCGGTTGGGGTCGTCGACCGACTCGTCGTCGTCCTCTTCGTCCTCCTCGTCGTCGGCCCAGTTGCCGTCGTCCGCGGGCTCGTCGTCCGTCTCCGCGGCGACGGGCGGTGCGGCGGCTGGCGGCTCCACGGGCACGGTGACCAAAGCGGTCACGCCATGCTCGTCGGCCTCGAGGATCTCAACCTCGGCGTAGCGGGGATCGACCCCCAGCGCGGCGGCACCGTCCGTGCGCGCCTGCTCGGCATCGTCAGCGTGAACCTTGACCTCTCTCACCTCGACGCTCCTCCCGACCACCGGCGCTCAGACACCCGCCGGCCCCTCGTCAACCGCTACCGCCGCCCCCCACGCTTCTTCCCCTTCGCCTTCGCTCGTCCTGCCGGCCGGCTGCCCGCGCCCCGCGGCCGACTCGGACCCGCGCTCGCCGTCCCCCCGCCACCACCGCCGCCAGCGCTGCCCGCGGCCGCCGGGGCCGCCGTCAGCGCCTCGAGCGGGGGCATCGTGCGGCGGTTGATCACCGCGACGATGGTCGTGAGGATGTTGAACGCCAACCAGTAGAAGTAGAACGCGCTGGGCAGGTTCCACGAGTACATCATGAAGGTGAACATGACCGGCATCATCCAGGCCATGGTCTTCTGCATCGCGGCCTGCTGCGGATCCGCCGGTGGCTGCATCGACATCATCAGCTTCTGGGTGAAGAACATGCTGACGCCATAGGCGAGCAACAACGGCAAGTCGGGCTTGGCCAACGACTCGATCCACATCACCTTCGCGCCGAGATAGTGGTAGGTATAGGCGCGGATGCCCTGGTAGACAAAGATGAACACCGGCATTTGTACCAGCATCGGCAAACAGCCCGAGAGCGGGTTGATGTTGTGGTCGCGGTAGAGCTTCATCTGCTCCTGGCTGGCGCGTTGCGGATCGTCCTTGTAGCGGGTCTGGATCTCCTTGAGCAGTGGCGCGACGCGCTGCATCTCGCGCATCGAGCGCTGGCTCATGCGGCTGAGCGGGAAGGTGATCAGGTTCAGCCCGAGCGCGAGCAGCAGCAGCGCCAGGACGTGGGCGAGGCCGGGCAGGCCGGGCACGATCGCCTTCATCGCGCGCACCAGGCCGTCGATGACCTTGTAGACGAACTGTTCGCGGCTCAGCTGGTCGATGCGCCAGAGCGCCAGGCGGTAGGGGTCGCCCGCGCGAATGAACGCCGAACCCGGCGCCGCGGGCTGGCCGATGCTGCCGACGGTCGGCGCCTCGCCGCCCGCGGGCGCGCTGGTCGCCGCCAGGCCCTGGTCGCCCCACCGGCCCCACAGCGGCATCAAGCCCTGCTCGGTGGTCTGCGCCTTTTGGTCGGCGGTGACGAGGGTGTTCAGCGCGCTCAGCGCCTGCTTGCGCGCGGCCTTCGCGTTCGTGCCGCCCGCGCGGTAGATCGCGGTGAACAGCTCGCTGGCGCGCAGCAGTCCCTGGCCCGCGTAGTCGTAGCGGTTCTTCGGGTCCATCGCGTAGCGATTGAGCTTGGCGTACTCGCGCGCCGCGGCCAGATTGTCATCGAGCGCCGACTCGTAGAGGAAACCGACGGTCAGCAACATGCGGCCTTGGGCCTGTGGATCCTTGCCCAGGCTCTCCTGGCGCACCCGCATCGCGGTCAGCTGCTCGGTCGGCGCGAGCGTGGCCCAGGCGGGATCAGCAAGTTGCAGCTCGCCGGCGACCTCGGGCGGGAAGACCGCGAGCATCGCCGCCGTCGGCTCCCCGGGCACGACCGGCTCGGCCTCCGCGGCCGCTGGTGCGCTCTGTTGGGTCTGGGCGCGCTGCATCTCCTGCTGTTGCTCGGCGGCCCGTTTGGTCATCTGGAACTGCATCCAGAACAGGGCGATCATCGCAAACAGCATGATCGTAAAGCGGTTGGACGGCTTGGGTTGAGCTTGCACAGGTTACCTCAGTCGGCCCCTAGGGCACCGGATCGTAGCCTCCAGGAAACAGCGGGTTGCAGCGCAAGATCCGCCGCACGCCGAGCCACAGCCCGCGCAGCAGGCCCCAGCGGGCGATCGCTTGCGCCGTGTACTGGCTGCAGGTCGGCTCGAACCGACACATCGGCGGCAGCAGCGGCGAGAGCCAGCGCTTGTAGCCCGCGATCAGCGCCAACGCGCCGCGCGCGGCCAGCCCCAGGCGCCGAGTCGGCACCGACTCGGCGCTCAGCGCGGCGGCGACCTCAGCCGGCGGCGGGCCTACGCACATGGCACGCCCTCCGCCCGCGGCCCGGCGGCCAGCGGCCCAACACAGCGGACCAAGAGGCGTTCGAGCTCCGCACAGAGCTGGGGGTAGGGCAGGGTCGCGCAGGCGCGGTCGCCACGGAGGACGAGGTCATAGGCGCCGGGCAGCCGC
>DHNJ01000206.1:0-2039 GCA_002409445.1 Armatimonadetes bacterium UBA5419
GCGACGTGGGCTCGGGCAAGACGCTGGTCGCGCTGTGGGCGATGCTGATCGCCGTGGCCAACGGCTACCAGGCGGCGGTCATGGCGCCGACGGAAGTCCTCGCCGAGCAGCACGCGCGGGTCATGAGCCACTGGTGCGCGCCGCTGGGGCTCGAGGTGGACCTGTGGCTGGGGCGCGCGGGCGTGCGCGAGCGGCGCGAGCTGGCCGAGCGGCTGGCCGACGGCACGACGCACATCGCCGTCGGCACCCAGGCGCTGATCCAGGAGACGGTCGAGTTCCACCGGCTGGGGCTGGTGGTCGTCGACGAGCAGCACCGCTTCGGCGTGCTGCAGCGCCAGGGCCTGACGCGCAAGGGCGTGACGCCGGACGTGCTGGTGATGACCGCGACGCCGATCCCGCGGACGCTGGCGCTGACGGTCTACGGCGACCTGGACACCTCGGTGATCGACGAGCTGCCCGCGGGCCGGCGGCCAATCACGACCGAGTGGCACCCGTTGAGCGAGCGGCGGCAGGTCTACAGCCACATCAAGGCGCGGCTGCGCGAGGGGCGGCAGGCGTACGCGGTCTGCCCGCTGGTCGACGAGAGCGAGAAGGTCGAGCTGGAGTCGGCGACGGAGCTGGCCGAGCAGTTGCGCGCGGCGTTCCCCGCCCAGCATGTTGGCCTGTTGCACGGGCGGCTGCCGAGCGCGGAGAAGGACGCGGTGATGGCCGCCTTCCGCGCCGGCGAGATCCAGATTCTGGCGACGACGACGGTGATCGAGGTCGGCATCGACGTGCCTAACGCGACGGTCATGCTCATCATCAACGCCGAGCGGTTCGGCCTGAGCCAGCTGCACCAGCTGCGCGGGCGCGTGGGGCGCGGCAGCGAGCAGAGCGAGTGCATCCTGCTCTCGGACGCGCGGTACAACCCGGCGCTGGCCGAGGACGAGAGCGACCTGCAGTACCGCGACGGGCGGCTGCGGCTGCGGTTCATGCTGGAGCACACCGACGGCTTCCGGCTGGCCGAGGCGGACCTGGAGCTGCGCGGGCCGGGCGAGCTGGGGGGCACGCGGCAAAGCGGGTCGATGGACCTGCACGTGGCGCATCTGGCGCGCGACCGCGACGTTCTGGACGAGGCGCGGCTGGTCGCGCGGGCGCTGGTCGCCGAGGACCCGGAGCTAGCGCGGCCGGAGCATGCGGCGCTGCGGACGTTTGTCCAGCGGCGGTTCGCGCAGCGGGGTCGGCTGGCCGAGGTCGGCTGAAGCCGGGAACCTCGAACACCGTTCGATGTCCAAGGGTACGGTGGAGAGGCGCATGTTCGAGTTGGTGCGGCAGGGTGGCTGGTCGGTGATCGTCATGATCATCATGTCGATCGTCGCGTTGGCGGTGATCATCGACCGGACGTTGTATCTGGTCCGCTTTTCGGTCGACCGGGAGGGCCTGCTGGACGACCTGGCCGACGCCCTGCGGCGCGGCGGGATCGAGGAGGCCGTCTCCGTGGCCAGCGCCTACCGCGGCCCGGTCGCGCGGGTCGTGCGGCATGCGCTGGTCGCCTCGCAGCAGGCCTCGCCCGGCGAACTGCTCGCCTCGCTGGAGCGGATGAAGGCGCTGCAGATGGACCTGCTCGAGAAGCGGCTCTACCTGCTAGGCACGATCGGCGCGACGGCCCCGTTCGTCGGCCTGTTCGGCACCGTCCTGGGCATCCTAAAGGCCTTCGCCGACATCGCGGCGACGGGCGACGCGGGCATCGCGGTCGTCGGCGCGGGCGTCTCCGAGGCGCTGATCGCCACGGCGGTCGGCCTCGGCCTGGCGATCATCGCGGTCATCGCCTACAACGTGTTCAACAACCTGGTCGAGCGGGTTGGGCTGGACATGGACCTGGCCGCCGACGAGGTGGTCTCACTGCTGAACATCCCGCGGAGCTGACCCATGGGTATGAATGGCAGTACGTTCACCCGCCGCGGGCTCGGCCGCCGCGGCACCAAGCGCATCGGGTCGTTCGCCGATATCAACATCACGCCGCTGACCGACGTCGTGCTGGTGCTGCTGATCATCTTCAT
>DHNJ01000206.1:2163-2597 GCA_002409445.1 Armatimonadetes bacterium UBA5419
TGCTGCTGATCATCTTCATGATCACCGCCCAGTTCATCAATTCGGACGACCGCGGCATGAACCTGAACCTGCCCTCGGCGACCCACGTCGAGGACCTCGATTCGCTCGGCGGCATCCGCCTGGCGATCACCCGCGACGGGCAGTACTCGGTCAACGGCTTCCCGATCGAGGCGACCGCGCTGTCGGCGGAGCTGCAGCGCGTGGCCCTGGCGCCGACGCAGTTGGTGATCATCGAGATGGACCGCGACAGCACGGGTCAGTCGCTGGTCACGGCGATGGACGCGGCGCTCGCCGCCGGTCTGCCGAACACCTGCCTGGCGACCGCCGAGCCGGACGGCACGGAACTGGTGCCGCTGCCGGCACCGGGCGCCGCGGCCCCGGGCACGACGCTGCCCGTGCCGGCGACAGCCGCGCCGGCGACGCCGGCGCGGCTG
>DHNJ01000109.1:0-1909 GCA_002409445.1 Armatimonadetes bacterium UBA5419
CGGCGAGGAGCAGCGGGCGGGCGGCGGGCTGCGCGAGATCCTGGCGCGACCGGCGCGCGACGAGCGCGAGCGCGAGCTGCAGCGGCTCAACGACCGCGTCTTCCTCGCCAGCCGGCTGCTGCGCCGCGACCCGCGCGGGCTGCGCTCGTGGCGCGATTGGCAGCGGCGCTCCGGCGAGCTGAGCCGGGCGCTGAACCTGACCGACAACGAGGAGTTCGTGCCCGAGAGCTTCAGCCTGGCGCTGGTCGAGGAGGTCCGCGCGCAGCGCCGCCTGCCGACGCTGTTCGAGTCCGTCCGCCTGCCGCGCAGCCCGCTGCGCTGGCCGGTCGAGGGCGGCATCGGCCTGCCCTACTTGGTCGGCGAGCCGGCGACGGACACGCCCAGCCTGGTGCCCACGCGCACGCCGGGGACCAACGAGGTGACCTTCGCGGCCAGGACCATCGCCGTGCGCGTGCCCTTCAGCCACGAGTTCGACGAGGACAGCATCGTCGCCGCCGAGGACTACGTGCGGCGCCAGATCGCCAAGTCGCTGACCGACGGGCTGGAGGCCGCGCTGCTCAACGGCGACACGAGCAGCCCGCACATGGACGGCGTGGTCAGCGCGACCAACGACGTGCGGCGGACCTTCGACGGCCTGCGGCGGCTGGCGCGGCGGCCGACGGTGCCGACCGAGACCGACGCGAGCACCTTCGGCCAGTCCAGCTGGCTGGGCGCGCGGCGGGCGCTCGGCGTCTACGGGCTCGACCCGGCTGAGCTGGTCTGCATCATCGGCGTCAAGGCCTACTACCGGCTGCTCGGCGACGCGACCAACTGGGGCGACTTCCAGACGCTCGACAAGATCGGCCCGCGCGCGGTCAACCTGACCGGCGAGGTCGGCGCGCTGTACGGCGTGCCGGTGGTCGTCAGCAGCTACGTGCCGGAGACCTGCGCGGGCACCGCCCTCGACGACGGCACGGGCACCGATAGCCTCTTCCTCCTGGCCAACCGCCGCTGCTTCGGCCTGGCGACCCAGGTGGGGCCGACGATCGAGACGGTGTGGGACGCGGAGGCGCTGCAGTTCAAGGTGATCGGCTACCAGCGGGTGGACTTCCAGCCCTGGTTCAACCCGACCACCGAGCGCGCGGTCTCCGTGGGCTACGGCGTGAGCGTGTCCTAGCGCGGCGCGAGGGAGGAGAGGCCAATGGCCAACCAGACCACACGGAAGTCGGGCGAGTGCCACCAGGTCAGCTTCGGCACGACCGCGCTGGGCACGGCGCGACGGACGACCTGGACGCTGACGGTGCGCACGGCGGACGGGCGGGGCAGCGGCGATTGCGGGCCGGTCGACAAGCAGATCGGCCTGGAGCGCGGGCTGGTCGTCGCCGAGTACCTGATCACCGACGAGGCGACGATGGCCCTGCTCGGCACGCAGGCGGAGCTGTGCATCCGCGACAGCGCGGGCGAGGTCGTCTTCGCCGCCAGCTGCCTGTGCACCAGCCTGGAGCGGCGCGAGGTCCACGACGACCTGACCATCGTCGACGCGCGGTTCGCCGTGCAGGGCCTGCCGACAACCCCGGCCCTGGGCGGCCTGGCCTGCTGCCCGGCGCCCACGCCCTAACCAGCCCCGGCGCGTCCCACGGCCCTCGGCGAGACCGCTGGGGGCCGTGGCGCTGCCGGGCCCGAGGAGACCACCGATGACCCTCTCCGCCCAAGCCCTGGTGACCGTGGCCCAGCTGCGCGCTTGGCTCAGCGCCGGCCGCACCCTCGAGGCCGCCGGCCGCCTGGCCGACGAGCCCCTGGCCCAGCTGGCCGAGACCGCCTCGGCGGCCATCGCCGCCTGGTGCGACCGCCGGCTGCTGGCACCCGCGGCCGCCGAGCCGATCGTCCTCGACGGCACCGGCGGCAGCCTACTGCTCCTGCCCGAGTGGCC
>DHNJ01000109.1:2062-2401 GCA_002409445.1 Armatimonadetes bacterium UBA5419
CGCCGAGCTGGTCAGCCTCGAGATCGACGGCCAGCCGGTCCCGCCCCACCAAGCGCCGAACCAGCTGGGCTACCGCCTGCGCGCGCGCGAAGGGCTGCTGACCCTGACCGGCCACCGCTTCACCCGCGGCCTGGGCAACGTCGTCGTCACCGCCCGCCTCGGCTACTGCCGGCAGCTGGCCCCCACCGACCCCCACCACCGCGCCGCCCTCGACACCCTGACCCAAGCCTGCCTGCTGCTCGCCACCCACTGGCACGACAAACCCGCCGCCGGCACCTACACCACCCGCGACGACGGCGCCCCGGTCCGCTATGTCGCCGAACCCCTGCCGGCCGACGT
>DHNJ01000109.1:2625-3010 GCA_002409445.1 Armatimonadetes bacterium UBA5419
GACCCTTGCCGCCGACCGGATCCGAACCGCCCAGATCCCACCCCATGTGGCGCGGGCTGCTAGCCCGCGACCATAGACTCGGCCGGAGCGCAGCGGAGGCCGAAGCAGGATTGTGTTCACGGCGAAGCAGAGCACCACCCAATGGACCGCCGGCACTCGCCGGCATGCAGAGTGTGCCGTGGAGCCAGGTTCGCTGCGGACAAGAGTGTCCGCGGTCCCGGGCGGGGCGGCGGGCAGACTCGGAGCGCCGGCTTACTAGCCGGCGGGTTGTGGGCTTACTAGCCCACAACGCTGGGCGTAGCCCAGCTGGGACGTCAGTGAGCCGACTCACCGTGCCGAGGGGAGTCCACGCCGCTGTTGTAAGCACAATCTTGCTTCGGCCTTC
>DHNJ01000109.1:3300-3549 GCA_002409445.1 Armatimonadetes bacterium UBA5419
CGCGGACACTCTTGTCCGCAGTGGGGGAGTGATCGTCTCCTGCTGCGATGGCCGACGCCTTGGTGAGTTAACATAAGGCATGCGGTTCGGGCTGGGTCGAGCTCCTCGTAGACCGGCGCCGTCGCCAGCGGGCCGTAGGTGTCTTGTCCACAGCTTGAGGGCCGACCGGCGGCGCGGGTCGAGGTGTACCGCCGGTGTCTCCAGCGCCACCGAGGTAACGTCACCGGACCCTTGCCGCCGACCGGATCC
>DHNJ01000253.1 GCA_002409445.1 Armatimonadetes bacterium UBA5419
ATTAATCCCATTGCAATACCTGAAACTGGTTTTTTCATTTGTAAACCTGAATCCATAATTGCTAATGTTCCTGCACAAACTGTTGCCATAGAAGAAGAACCGTTAGATTCTAATACTTCAGAAACGATACGAACCCGGCGCTGGCGTCAGCAGCTCCGCCGCGGTCGAGATGGCCACGCTCTTCGCCCTCGCCGCGCAGCTGGAGCTCGACCTCACCCCGACCGCCCTCGCCCACCTGGGCCAGCGCGTCGAGAACCACATCGTCGGCGCCCCCTGCGGCCTGATGGACCAGCTCACCAGCAGCCTCGGCCGCGCCGACTCGCTGCTGGTCATCCGCTGCCAACCCGACCAGATCCTGGCCAACCGCCACCTGCCGCCCGGCGTCCACCTGGGCGCGATCGACACCGGTGTCAAGCATTCGGTCGGCGGGCTGAACTACGGCCGCGCGCGCGTCGCCGCGTTCATGGCGCACGCGATCATCCTCGACCACCTGCGCGCGCTGGGCACCGTCGGGCCCGAGGACGACCCGTTCGGCGGCTACCTGTCCAACGTCCCCGCCGCCGAGTACGAGCGCGCCTACCGCCCGCTGCTGCCCGCCGAGCTGAGCGGCGAGTCGTTCGTCGCGCGCTGGGGCCACCATGGCGACGCGGTGACGACGGTCGACCCCGACCTCGAGTATCGCCCGCTGGCCGCCGCCGACCACCACCTGCGCGAGAACGCTAACCTGCCGATCTTCCTCGCCGACCTCGAGGCCTGGGAGCGGACCCGCGACCCGGCCTGGCTGATCGATGCGGGCGAGCGGATGATCGCCGGCCACGCGGGCTACCGTGACGACCTCGGCCTGGGCGCCGAGGAGGCCGACCTGCTGCTCGACCTGGCGATGGCCGAGGGGCCGGCCGCCGGCGTCTACGGCGGGCGGATCACCGGCGGCGGCAG
The DNA here is from genome assembly GCA_002409445.1 of Armatimonadetes bacterium UBA5419. GTDB lineage: Bacteria > Armatimonadota > UBA10988 > UBA10988 > UBA10988 > UBA10988. The sequence continues at coordinate 937 of DHNJ01000253.1, forward strand.
CGGCGGCTGCGTCGCGCTACTGGGCGACGAGCGCCTGCCCGCGCTGCTGCCGCGCCTGGCCGCGGTCTACGCGGCGAATACCGGCCTCACGCCGACGGTCATCCACGGCTCGAGCGACGGCGCGGCGGCCAGCGGCGTGTTGCACCAGGTCTTCTGAGGCGGCACACTAAGCAGCGGAGCACACGCATGAACCGCCACGTAGGCAACGCACCCGACGCGCCGGCCGCCGTCGGCCCCTATAGCCACTTCGTCACCGCCGGCGACCTCGTCTTCGTCTCTGGCCAGATCCCGCTCGACCCGGCTAGCGGCACGCTGGTCGCCGGCGACGCCGCGGCCCAGGCCCGCCGCTGCCTCGAGAACCTCAAGCTCGTCCTCGCCGCCGCCGGCTCGTCGCTCGACCGGGTCTGCCGCTGCGGCCTGTTCCTCGTCGATATGGCCGATTTCGCCGCGGTCAACGCGGTCTACGCCGAGTTCTTCCCCCACGACCCGCCCGCGCGCACGACCCTCGCCGTCGCCGCCCTGCCCGCCGGCGCGCGCGTCGAGATCGAGGCCATCGCCCTGCGCGCCTAGCCCGCCGCCCCGCCCGCCCGGAGAGCAGCCATGCCCAACATCGTCCTCATCGGCCTGCGCGGCCACGAGAACATCTGCCTGGACGCCATCGCCCGCCGCGACGACGCCCAGCTCGTCGCCGTCTGGGAGTCCGACCCGGCCGCGCTCGACCGCGCCCGCCAGCGCCCCGGCGTGACCGAGGCCACGCTGCTGACCCCCAACCTCGACGAGATCCTCGCCCGCCGCGACGTGCAGGTCGCCATCCTCGCCGAGGACAACGGCTCGCGCGCGGGCCATCTCATCGAGTGCTTCAACCGCGGCTGGCACGTCTTCGCCGAGAAGCCGCTGGCGATCACCAGCCGCGACCTCGACCAGGTCCGCGCGGCCCACGCGGCGGCCGGCACGCGGCTGTCGATGCTGCTGACCATGCGCTACGAGCCGATCTACCGCAGCCTCCGCGCCGCGCTGGCCGAGGGGCTGATCGGCGCGCCGCTGCAGCTCAGCGCGCAGAAGAGCTACAAGCTGGGCCAGCGCCCCGCCTGGCAGCGCGACCCGGCCAGCTACGGCGCGACCATCCCGTTCATCGGCATCCACCCCGTCGACCTGCTGCGTTACGTCACCGGCTGCGACTACCAGCGCGTCTCGGCGCTGGCGCGCTCGGCCGGGCTGCCCGGCTCGGAGACGATGGACGAGAGCTGCGCGCTGCTGCTCGAGACGACCGAGGGCCTGCCGACGGCCATCCGCCTCGACTTCCTGCGGCCCGCCGGCGCGCCGACCCACGGCGACGACCGCATCCGCGTCGCCGGCGAGCGCGGCGTGCTCGAGGTCCTCGGCGGCCGCCTCAGCCTGCTCACGCCCGACGCGCCGCCCCAGGAGCTGCCGATCACCGCCACCGCGCCGAACATGTTCGACGAGTACCTCGACGAGCTGGCCGGCGTCGGCACCCACGAGCTGACCGCCGCCGACTGCCTGCGCGCCACCGAGCTGGTCCTCGCCGCCCAGCAGGCCGCGGTCGAGGGCCGCTGGGTCGATTGCGCGCCATAATGGCAGGGTCGGGCTGAACCAGGTACAATCCGACAACCGGCGCGCCCAAGGCCGGCTGCGAGGGAGGTCGCACTCATGCTAAACGCCGCTCGTCTCCTGCTCCTCAGCGGTCTCTGGTGCGGGGTCGCCCTCGGCCAGGCCGCCGCCCCCGCCGAGTCCGTCGTCCTCCGCGGCGACACCCTGGCCGCCGCCTCGGCCAGCCTGCGCAACTCGGTCAACGACTACACGCAGCGCTCGGTCTACTGCCTGGCGGGGCTCGGCGTGCCCGTGCGCATCGCCTCCGACACCGACCTGACCCTCGACACCATCGCCGGCGCGCCGCTCGTCGTCCTGCCGTACAACCGCGTCGAGCCGGCCACGGTCGACGTCCTGGCCGCCTACGTCGCGGCCGGCGGGCGGCTGATCGCCATGTTCACCACCGGCGACGGCGTGCCCGCGCTGGGCCAGTTGCTCGGCGTGACCATCGGCGAGCTGATGCAGCCGGCGACCGAGGGCGAGTTCGAGACGATCGTCCTCGACCCCGCCGCCGTCGCCGCCGACACGCTGCTGCCCGCCGCCTTCCGCCAGGAGAGCTGGAACGCCTTCGAGCTGACGCCGGCGGAGGGCACGAGCGTGCTCGGCCGCTGGGGCGTGGACGGCCGCGCGGCGATCACCCAGAACGCCGCCGGCTGCTTCGTCGGCCACGTGCTGACCGGCGCCGACCTGCCGAACAAGGCGCGCTTCCTCCTGGCCCAGGCGATCACCGCCGAGCCGGAGCTCTGGACACCGGTGATCAACGATGCGCAGACGCGGCTGACCCAGGCGGTCGAGTACGACCTGGCCCAGCTCGGCCTGCTGCGCGAACGCGGCGACCGGCAGTCCGCGCGCCTGCACGCGCTAGCGGCGAAGGTCGAGGCGCTGCTCGTGCCGCTACCCGCCGTCGACGACCGCGCCGCCCAGCTGGACAACCTGCTCACGCGCGAGGGCGAGGCGGTCTCGCTGCTGGCCGAGCTGCAGCCCAGCCGCGAGCATGAATTGCGCGGCCTGTGGGTCTTCGGCGCGCGGCAAGACTGGCCGGCGCTGATCGCCAAGTGCCAGGCGGCCGGCCTGAACGCCATCTTTTACCGCGTCGGCCGCGGCGGCAACGCGATCTACCCCTCGGATATCCTGCCCCAGGACGAGTGGGCGCGCGAGAACGACCCGGTCGCCGAGGGCCTAGCCGCCTGCCGCGCGGCGGGCATCGAGTTCCACGCCTGGCGCGTGACCTACCACCTCGGCTCCGCGCCCCAGGACTACCGCGACCAGCTGCGCGCCGAGGGCCGCATCAGCGTCAACCCCGCGGGCGTCGAGGCGCCCTTCGCCAACCCCGGCGACCCGCGCAACTACGCGCTCGAGGTCGCCGTCGCCCGCGAGTTCCTCGAGCGCTACGACGTCGACGGCCTGCACCTCGACTACATCCGCTACACCGACGAGCCGAGCTACGAGTTCGACTACAGCGACGTCAGCCGCCAGGAGTTCGGCAAGGTCCTGGGCACGACGATCGACCCCGCCGATTGGCCCGGCATCGTCGTCGATGGGCGGCTGCGGATGGCTTACAACGAGTGGATGCGTTCGAACATCGACCGCCTGGTCGAGGCCAACCACCGCCTGGTCAACGAGTTGCGGCCGCACGCCGTGCTGTCGATCGCCGCCTGGCGCGACCCGCGCTGGGACCGCGTGACGATCATGCAGGACTGGCCCAAGTGGGTCGAGCAGGGCTGGGTCGACCTGCTGATCCCGATGAACTACGCCACCTCGCTGGTCACCCTCGACGGCTACGTCACGCGCCAGCTGGCCCAGACCGCGGGCAACACCCGCTACGCCTCGGGCCTCGGCGCCTGGCTGCTCGATAGCCCCGCCGAGCTGCTCGAACAGGTCGCCCTCTCGCGCGCGGGCGGCGCCGACGGCTTCGTCCTCTTCAGCAACAACGCCCCCGACCTCGACCGCCAGCTGCACGCCCTGGCCGCCGGCGCGACCCACCTGCCCGCCCAGCCGACGACCGTCGGGCCGCACGCGCGGTTCACCGTCAACGGCCTGATGAGCGCCGACGGCGAGCCCAACGGCGTGGCCCTGGGCGGGACCAACGACGTGACCGTCGAGATCGGGCCGCGGTGGGGCACGCTGCGCGCCGACGTGGCGCGGTTCACCGCGCGCCTGCACCTGGTCGACCCGGCCCGCGACCGGCTGCTCGGCCTGGTCGGCGAGATCAGCGCCGAGGGGCCCAGCGCCGTGCTGAACGCCCGCTTCGAGCCGATCCGCGACCCGTTCCAGCTGCTGCTCAGCGGCACGATCACCGACACCGCCGGCGCCGAGCACACCTACGAGATCCGCGGGCCGCTGCTGCGCGGCTGGAGCGCGGAGCAGACCGTCGCCTGGCAGGCCGCGCAGCAGCCGGTCACGACCACCGGCGCGCCGCTGCGGGTCGGCGTCTGGCACGACGGCATCGGCACCAGCCAGCTGCTGGCCGCCCTAGGCGGCGTCGAGGGCCTGGAGGCGCACCAGCTCTGGCGCTTCACCCCGGAGTTCCTGGCCCCGTTCAACGTGGTCATCGTGCCCCAGGTGCGCAACATGGTCGACCTCGCCGACCACGCGGCGGGTCCGCTGCGGGCGTGGGTCGAGGCCGGCGGCCGGCTCATCCTGACCCACGACGCCGTCGGCCGCGGCTACCAGGCGCGGCTGTACCCCGAAATCGGCCTCGGCGCCGCCCTCCAGCGCACCCAAACGGTCACCGCGACCGACGCCTGGCCCACCCCCGGCACCTTCGACCACCTCTACGCCACCCACGTCCGCATCGCCCCCGGCCCCGCTGGCCAGGCGCTGCTCACCGACGCCGACGGCGCCCCCGTGGTCGTCGGCGGCCGCGTGGGCGAGGGCCTAGTCATCCTCGACGGCATGATGACCGGCTACGTCGGCGACAACGTGACGGTGCCCGACGCGGAGCGCCAATTCCTCCTCGACGCCCTGCGCTGGACGCCGTAGGGGGTGATGGGGCGGCGCCCCTAGCCGAAACCAGGCCCACTTCCGCCCAGGACCACCCTAACTGGGACCGCGGACATTCCTGTCCGCAGCAAACCTGCGACCCAGATCCACCAGCCGCTTGGAGGCCATCACCGCACGTGCCGCCGCCACCACGTTCCAGCTGGGCTAGCGCCCAGCGTTGTGGGCGAAGCGCCCACAACCCGCCGGCCAAGGGCCGGCGC
>DHNJ01000219.1 GCA_002409445.1 Armatimonadetes bacterium UBA5419
GCCGCGGCGCTGGGAGGCGGCGCTGGTCGCCTGCCGGCCCGAGGCCGGGCGGCCGGGCGTGCAGCAGCCGCGGCCGGCGGAGTACTGGCCGAACGATTGCCTGGAGCTGGCCGCGGCGTTGGTTGGCGGGGCGGACTAGCCGATCAGGCCCGCGCCGGCGGCCGAGCGCCACTCCTCGACGGTGGTCGTGGGGACGACCCGGGTCAGGTCGGCGATGAGTGCCTCGGCGTCGACCATATCGTCACCGACGACCTGCACCACGCCGCCGCCGCCCGCGCCCATCAAGCCGGCGCCGAGCACGCGGTCGTGGCGGCGGGCAACGTCGACGAGGTGGTCCAGTTCGGGAATGCTGGCGGTGTAGACGCCGGGCTGGCTGCGCAGGGCGACGGCGGAGTCGCCGGGGTTGACCTCGGCTTGTTCGCGCAGGGCGGCGAGCGACTCGTCGCTGGCGGCGGTGTGGTTGCCGTAGTAGGCGGTGAAGGCGCCGTTCTCGAGCCAGGTCGTGACCCGGTCGCCGTCGTGGGCGACGGAGAGCAGGCGGCCAAACTCGGCCATCGCCGCGGGCGTGCCGCTGGCCAGCAGCTGGTCCTGGACCAGGCCGCGGTCGGCGCGGGCCAGGCCGTAGATCGCCGCGCCGCGCAGGGGCAGGCTGTCGGGCAGGCCGTCGGGCTGGCTGAGGTCGAAGAAGCTGGCCGCGGCCTGGTCGAACTCGGCGCCGTACTTGGCGCGCAGCTGCTCGGCGGGGAAGTCGGAATCGACCGACAGCAGCAACTCGTAGAGGCGGGGCAAGGGGAAGCGCTCGGTCGTGAAGTCGGCCAGGCGCTGGCCGCTGATCAGCGCGCGCTCCTCGGGCCGCAGGTGCTCGGCGAGCTCGCGCGCGGCGAACTTGTAGGCGAAGACGCCGCGGTTGAACAGGCGCTTCGCGCGGCCGGACTTCTCGGCGCGGACGCCCGAGTTGGCCAGCCAGAGGCGGTAGCCGTCGGGCCAGGTGGCGCGGCGGACGTCGCGGACGGTGACCGGCGGGTCGAAGGCGATGTTGGTCAACTGGCCCAGGCGGCCGAGGAGCATCGCGGCATGGTCGCCGGCGCCACCGCGGGTGCCGACATGCCATTCGGCCTCGCCCAGCATAGCGACGAGCGGCCGGCGGGACACCTCGATCTCGGCGAGGGCCAGCGCGGCGAGGGCGACCGCGACGACGATCGCACTCGACGAGCTCATGCCCGCGCCGGTCGGGATATCGCCGACGAGGGCCAGGTTGAGGCCACGCAGGCGGCCGGGGTAGGCGTGGGCCAGGCGCAGCAGGGCGGCCTTGACGTAGCGCAGGCTGCTGGTGCGTGCGGCGCCGTTGGTCGTGGTGTCCTCGAGTTCGAGGACGCTCTGGCGGACGGCGGGTGCGTCGATGTACCGCAGCCAGCCTGCTTCCCAGGCGGCGCGGTCGAGGTCCGGCTCGGCGGCGAGATCGAAGCTTTGGGTCGAGGCATACTGCGGGTCGCCGTAGACGACCTGGACCAGCGAGTCCTCGCGCCAGCCAGCGGCGACGACCATCTCGCGCTGGTGGCAGCCGTAGAGCACGTGCGCGCCCTGGTGGTCCGAGTGGGGGTTGAAGGAGATGCGCGCGGGCGCGCGGGTCAACAGCACCTCGCCTGACCCGAAGGCCTCCTGCCAGCGGGTGGCGGCTGCTTGCCAGAGGGCCAGCCGTTCTGGCCAGTTGGCCTCGTCCGGTCCATAGGTCGCCGCCAGGAGCGGGGCGGTCTGTGCGCTATCGGCCAACATCGCCCCCCAGCGACTTACATCTTGAACCATGGTTCCTCCCCGGCCGCGAGCCGTTGTGTCGCGACCGTTTCGGCTAGTGCCTTCTGCTCGAGTGTGTCGACACCCCAGCCCTCGCTGGGATCGTGCAGCGGCTGGGCCGTGACCGGCCAACCGCGCGCCGCGGCCAATTGTACCAAATCGGTGACCATGATCTCCGCCTGCGTCGGATCGTGCGCCAGATCCGGCACCAGCGCACGAAGCATCGCCAGGCGCCAAACGTAGGTCGAGACATTGCATTCCCGCAGGGCCAGCAGCTCGTCGCGGGTCCAGGCCCGGCCCAGCTGGAGCGGCGCGCTAAGGGCCTGGATCACCTTGTACTCGACGATCGCCACCGGCGCGCCGGATTCGCGGACGACACGGCCCTGGCGGCTCAGCTCGGGCGGGCCCTCGATCTGGCCGGTGAGGAATGCTTGGCCGCCGCCCTGGGCCTCGAAACCGGCGCGCAGCGCGGCCAGCGAGCTGGCGCGGAGCAGCGGTTTGTCGCCGCAGACGAAGTAGACGTCGGCGTCGGGCTCGTCGATCTCAGCGAGGGCCAGGGCCAGGGCGTGGCCGGTGCCGCAGGGGTCGTGTTGGTAGACCCATTGGCGGTGGGGCGCCTCGCCCAGGCTGGCGCGCACGCGCTCGGCCTCGTAGCCGATGACGACCAGCTGGCGGTGGGCGCCGAGGGCCTGGTCGAGGGTCATCGTGACGCGTTCGAGGCTGGTGCGGCCGGCGATCGGCGCGAGGACCTTGGGCTCCTCGCCCTCATAGCGGGTGCCGCGGCCGGCGGCGGCGACAACGGCGTAGCGCGGTCGGCTCATGGCGTCTCCAGCAGCGGGACCAGGCGCAGGCAGTCGAGCTTCGAGCCGTCCTCGCGCTCGGCGATGATCAGCTGGCTGCGGCCGGCGGGCAGGTCGAGCGGGCCGAACTCGCGCCAGGTCCACTCGGCCAGCGCCTCGGGCGACCAGAGCGCCGGCGCGGCGGTGGCCTGGCCCTGGGCGTCGGCGAGGGTGACCCAGAACGAATCGTCCTTCGGCGTGGGCAACAGGACGCGGCCCTCGAGCCGGTAGGTGCCGGCGCGGGCGACGTCGAGGTGGTAGCTGGCCTGGCCGCCGGCGCCGCCGTCGCGGTCGACTTCGCCGGGGCTCCAGACGTAGGTGCCGCCGGAGGCCAGCGGGTCGTCGGCGCGGACGAAGGCGGGGCGCAGAACGCCGGCCTCGGCCTCGATCTCGGTCGGCGCGGCGGGCGCGACGGTGAAGACGCGGGCGTTGAGGATCTCGTCGCGCAGGCCGGCGAACAGCGGCGCCTGGGCGAGGATCTGGCGGCCGATGGGCTCGCCGTCGAGCTCCAGCGGGTCGGCCGGCGGCAGCGGGTGGAGGCTGACGCGACTGAAGTCGGCGTTGGCGGCGACCGCCAGCGGGCCATCGAGCCCGACGGCGCTGGCCGCGAAGTCGCCCTCGTCGAGCCGCGCGGCGCCGAGGGCGGCGGCAAACTCAGCGCGGGTGATCTACCTTAGGTACAGTTAATTCTTTATGAACAACCTTAATAATTTCAGGATTCGTTTGATATCTTGATGCAAATTTCATAAT
>DHNJ01000017.1:0-8840 GCA_002409445.1 Armatimonadetes bacterium UBA5419
CGCTAGGGCGTTGTACTGCTGCGTCAGGGTCACCCCCGCCGCCTGCGCCGCCACCCGATGCCCATGCAGCCGCTCCGCCAACTCGCGAATCACCCCCCGCTGCCCCTCGTCGGCCGCGGGGAAGGGGAAGGGGTCGAAGCAGCGGGTCTTGGTGTAGCGCGGCCGGTCCTCTAGCGTGCCGCCCGAGGCCAGCGCCCAGGTCACATGCCAACGGCTGGACAGCACACCGAGGTAGTAGGCGTCGTCGAGAGCGATGTTGACCAGCATGTTGTCCGGCAGAATGGACTCGTCGAGGAACACGAAGAACCGGTGCTTTGCCGTCTCGGGTGTGGCGATGTAGCGTGGCAGGCCCGCGAGCATCTCACGCAACTTCGGGTTGGTTTCGCCGAAGAGCCACCAGTTCTCGCGCCTGACCTTCCGCGCGTTGTGATCCCTCCTCGGTTTGACATATTCCACCACGTGCTGGTAGACCGCTGGATACCGGTCCCGTACCTGCTCGGCCGTTAGGCCAAACAGATCGATGACCAGCACTCCGCGCGATGTGTCGGTGATGTCCTTCCCATTACGGTAGTTGCGTATGTGTTGCTCGATCCCTGGCACTGTACCCAAGCCAAGCTCCGCCGCCAGTTCAGGCGTGACGATGAAGCCGTCCCCAAACAGGCAGACACCGCGATTGGCCAGGTCGCGGTTGCTCTGCAACGCTACGATTCCGGTCACATCTACCCCAACCGTCAGGTCCGCGTTGATCACCCCTTCTACTCGCTCGAACGTCACCGCCCGCGCCTCGTCGCCGTCGGCGTGCTTCTCTTCGGCCGTGACGGTTGCCAACGTGCCCTCGCGGTGCCCCTCCTGGGCCACCGTCATCGCGATGCGCACCGCCGCCCCCTCCGCCGCGTCGACCCACGGGTGGTCGGGGATCGCGAAGGCCAGCGAGACCGGCGGCTCACCCGCCAGCGCCGCCGCGACAACCCGCCGGCTGAAGGTCTGCGCGATGCTGTTGGTCGTGATGAACCCGAAGCGACGAATGCGGCCCTCGCGCAGCAGGCCCGCAGCCTTGTGCCACCAGTACATGACCAGATCCGTGCTGTCGGCGACGTCGGGATACGCCGCCCGCAGCGCCTCGGTGTAGCCGTCGCCGAAAGCCGCGCGCATCATCGCGATGCCCATGAACGGCGGGTTCCCCACCACGTAGTCCGCCTGCGGCCACTCCGCTGGCTGCGGGTCGAGGTAGTCGTAGACCAGCTCGCGCGCGTTCTCGTCGGGCACGTCCAGGCCCGTGGTCGGGTGCTTGATGGTCGTGTGGCCGTCCCAGCGGGTGACCGGCTGGCCGTTTTCTAGGCGGATGCGACGCTCGCGCCAGGTCAGCACGGCGTCGCGGCAGTCGATGTAGCGGTCGCCGTCGAGCACCGGCTCGGGCGGGCTGGCCGCGCCGTAGGTGCGGCGGTGCCACTGCAGGTAGCCGATCCAGACGACCAGGCTGGCGATAGCCGCGGCGCGCGGGTTGACCTCCAGCCCGAGCAGTTGCGCCGGCCCGACCGTGCCGATCTCGGTCAGCCCGCGTTCATGGTCGCCGTACTGCTCGCGCGCGGCGACGACGTCGTTCTCCAGCCGTTTGAGCCCCTCGAGCGTGACGTAGAGGAAGTTGCCGCTGCCGCAGGCCGGGTCGAGCACGCGGACCGTGCAGAGACGCTGGTGGAACCGCCGCAGCAACTCGACCGCGCGCGCCGGGTCGCTCTGCGCGTAGGCCGCCGCCTGCGCCGCCTCCCACTCGGCCCGCAGCGGGGCGATCACCGTCGGCTCGATCAGCCGCTCGACATAGGCCCGCGGCGTGTAGTGCGCGCCGAGCTTGTGCCGCTCGCGCGGGTCGAGCGCGCGTTCGAGCAGACTACCAAAGATCGCCGGATCCACGTTCTGCCAGTCGGCCTCGGCCGCCTCAAGCAGCGCGCCGGCCTGCGCCGGGGTCAGCGGCAGGGCGGTCGGGTTGGCGAAGAGCGGGCCGTTGAAGTGGAGCACGGTGTCGAGCAGCGAGGCCGACCAGCCGCCGGTCTTCATCGCCCGCCACAGCTCCTCAACCGCGCGGACAAAGACCTCGGGCGGGCGGTCCTGGAGCGAGGCGAGCAGGCCGGTGAACCCGCTGCCCGGGAGCAGGCCGACGTCCTCGACAAACATGGTGAACAAGCATCGCATCAAGAAGTCGGCGACCGAGTCGGGGCTGTGGTCGGCCTCGAGCTCGCGGCTCAGCTCGGCCAGCCGGCCGGCCAGCGCGCGGGTGGCTTGGGCGGTTTGGCGGCTGGGGTCGAGCTGCGCGGGGTCGGTCCAGACGGTGCGCAGCAGGTCCAGATTGTCGGGGTCGCGCAGGTCGCCGAGGCGGATGCGCTTGGCCCGGGCGTCGGGGTACGGCGTGTACTCGCCGCCGGTGCGGGTGAACTCGGCGTAGAGGTCGAAGGTCGCGCCGACATCGCAGATGATGATGAACGGCGGCGGCGGCGCGATGCTGCGGTCGAGTGCGGCGATGTACTGCTTGGCCTGCGCCCGAGCCCGCTCGAGCACCGCATCCATCCCCGGCCGCGCCTGCCGCTCGCCCGGCAGCGTGCCGTCGTCGGCGCGGCGGCCCTGCTTGCTCTCGAGCACGAAGCAGTCGCGCTTGTACAGGTCGATCCGGCCCCAGCGTCGGCGTGCGCCGTCGTCGTCGAGATAGTCCACGCCGCGCTCGAAGACATACGCATCGCGCGCCGGGTCGCCGGTCGTCGGCCGCGGCTTCTCCACCTCGAGCACCTCGCAGAGTTCGCCCAGATACGTCTGCGAGTTCCCCTGCTCCGACCCGGCCGACCGTTCCCACTTGCTGATGAACTGGTCGATGTCCATAGGGCGGAGTATAGCGGGTTTGGGGAAGGAGTACGTAACGCCGATCCACCCCCGCCCAACCGATCCCCTGCCTGCCCGGCCGACCCTAACTGGGACCGCGGACGTGAACGTCCGCACGACCACAGGTGTGTACAGGCCATCGTGGCCGGAGCCGGCCGCGGCCGCCCCATTGTACCGCCGCCGCTTCGGCGGCAGCGCCGCGGCACACAGTAGCCGCACCTGACCCCCTCCGCCCGCGGCCTAACTGGGACCGCGGACACTCTTGTCCGCAGCAAACCTGCCTGCACGGCGAACCACACATTGCCGGCCGGCCGTCAGCGCTACGATCAGCCGCCCGCCCGGGACCGCGGACCCTCTTGTCCGCAGCTGCCAGCAACAATGCCGGCGAGCGCCGGCGGTCCCTGCGGTGCTCCGTCCCCTACCTTGTCCCATCAGCCAAGGCGTGCCGCACCCCTGCCGCCCAAGCGGCGGCGGTACAATTCGGCGCCCGTGCCCCTAAAACGCGTTATCAATCTCAAAGTAAATCCGCTGGCGCTCGATGTTGTAGCGCAGGCGGATCTCGCGGCCGCCGAGCAGGCGGTAGACCCAGAACTCGGTCTCGCTGAACGAGCCGTAGTTGCTCGTCTGCCAGACCGTCTGCGCCTGCAGGCCCCAGTGCTTCGAGAGCGAGTAGTCGACCAGCGCGGAGGCGGAGACCGCGGTATCGCGAATGCTGTAGCTGCCGTAGATGTAGCTGCGCCACTTGCTGCTCAGCAGCTGCCAGTCGAGACTCAGCAGATGGCGGTCGGGCAGGTTGTAGAGGGTGTTCCAGGACTTGTCGAAGGTGTAGCCCAGACCCAGCGACATCCCGCCGGGCAGTTCCTGGCGATACGACGTGTTGAAGGTCAGCGCGATCTCGCGGTTGCCGTGGAGCGTGTTGGAGAAGCGCAGGCCGGCGTAGGGGAAGATCATCCCGCCGCGGTTGACCCGCCAGGGGGTGTGGTCCCAGGTCAGCGAGGCGCTCTGGCGCCAGTAGTCGCGCCCGCCGACCGCGTGGCTGTAGCCCGCGCCCAGGGCCATCGCGAACCGCGAGCCGCCCAGCGCCGGCACCCGCAGCGGGTTGCTCTGCCAGACCACGTTCGTGTTGTGGTAGATGCCGCCGCCCGGCCCCGCCAGGTTGTCCAGGTTGGCCGTCAGGTTCAGCGAGCCGGGGCCCAGCCGCGTGTACAGGTTGGCGTTCGAGTAGAGGTTGCGGTGCTCGGGCCAGGTCACCGCCAGCGAGGTGTAGGTGCTCTGGCCGAAGCGCTGGTCGCGGGTGTAGCTGAGGCCAAACTGCTTGCCGATGCGGTCGACGGTGAACGACCAGTCGCCGGTGTTGTAGGGCAGCTCGGCATAGTGCCGGTAGTAGACCTGCCAGCCGGTCTCGCGCGAGAACACGCCGCTGCGCCCGCCGCGCGCGAGGGTGATCTCGTTGGTCGCCAGGTCGCTCATGTTGAAGTAGTACGGGAAGTTGACGATCAGCCCGTCCTGGCTGGAGTAGCTGATGTACTGCGAGAACCCCGCCGGCCCCGCGGGCAGCCCGCCGCTCGCGTAGTAGCCCAGCGGCTCGAAATAGTAGGGCAGGCTGAACATCCGCTTGCCCGCGGCGTAGAACTGCGGCTGGTCGAAGCGGATCTTCTCGTTCGGGTAGATCAGCGCCTTCTTGCTGCGAATCACGATCCCTTCGGTCGCGATGTCGATCATGTCGAAGCTGTCGGGCGGCAGCTCCATCGGCTCCATCGGCTGCAGCGTGCGCCCGGCGAAGAACTGCGTCACGCCGCTGCGTGTGCTGTACAGCGCCCCGTTCATCGTGCGCAGGTCGAACAGCAGCGCGTCGCCGAAGTAGGGCGGGCCGGTCGGCGCCTCCTCGCCCTCCTTCGGCTCGGGGTACGGCGGCGGGCCGACGCCGACGCTGATCCGCCCCTGGAAATCGCGCGCCACGAGCATCTCGTCGCCCACGTAAATCTGCATCCGCGGCGCGCGGATCTCGACGCCCTGGTAGCTGACCTCGACGTCGCCGAGGCACTCCATGGTCATCAGCGAGGCGTCCGGGTGGTAGGCCAGGTAGGCCGCGCTGACCTTGAGGATGTCCTCGAACTGGATGCTCTCGACCGCCTGGGTGCCGAAGACGACGGTCGTCTGCGCCGTGGCCGTCGCCCCGCCGTCACGCAGCGAGGCCATGATCAGCGCCGTGGTCTCGTAGGTCGTCGCGCGGATCTGCACCTGCGCGCGGCCGCCCTGGGTCTGCACGAGCATCTGCTGCCCGCCCAGCCCGCCGCCGCCAAACTCGGTCAGCTCACCGGCGGTGGTCGTGAAGAGGACGGCGACGGAGTCGCTGACCAGCGCCGCGCCGTCGCGCACGATCGCCGAGATGGTGATCGTCGAGACGCCGTCGGCGGGCACGCGCGTCGGTCGCGCGACCAGGTCGATCGAGCGCGCCTGCGCCGCGCCGGCCAGCGCCAGCAGCACCAGCAGCAGCCCCGCAGCTCTTCGGCCAGCCGACCGCCCACTCAACCGTTCGTCTCTCCACGCCGCACCGCACCGCGGCTCCGCGCGGCGCGCGGTGCCGGGCTCAGGATACACCAACGCGCAACCCCCGGGAACCTTCAGGCCCCCGCCGCGCGGGGGCTAGACGCGGCGGCCAACCTGCTATACTCGCGCCTATCCTGTCTTGTGGAGCCGAGCATGTCCTACTTCCAGCGCCCCCGTCTGCAGCGCGCCGAGCGCCTCACCGACCGCCTGGCCCGCGCGGCCTACCAGGTCATCGGCCAGCTGACTGTGACCGCCTGGGTCACCCCCGAACCCGTCCCCTACGACCAGCGCACCAGCGGCACCGAGCTCCAGCTCGTGCCCGGCCAGTCCTGGGGCCGCCTCTTCGATTGCGCCTGGTTCCACTTCACCGGCACCGTCCCCGCGGAGGCCGCCGGCGCCGAGGTCGTCGCCCTGATCGACGTCAGCGGCGAGGCCCTCGTCGTCGACGAAACGGGCCACCCCGTGCGCGGCCTAACCAACGTTAGCTCCGGCTACGACTACAGCCTCGGCGCGCCGGGCAAGCGCGTCGTCCCGCTCTTCGAGCGCGCGGCCGGCGGCGAGGCCGTCGACCTCTGGGCCGACGCCGGCGCCAACGACCTGTTCGGCGTGCTCAAGGACAACGGCGAGCTGAAGCAGGCCGCCCTGGCCGTCCGCCACCCCAACCTCCACGCCCTCTGGTACGACGTCGAGGTCCTCTGGGACCTGGTCCGCGTGCTCCCCGGCCACAGCGCCCAGCGCGCCCAGATCGAGACCGCGCTAGTAACCGTCGCCGACCAGCTCGAGGCCAACCTGACCGACGACGCGGCCGCCGGCGCGCGCAAGGTGCTCGCCCCGCTGCTGGCCCAGCGCGCGGGCGACCCGTCGCTGACCGTGACCGCGATCGGCCACGCCCACATGGACCTGGCCTGGCTCTGGCCCATCCGCGAGACCATCCGCAAGGGCGCGCGCACCTTCGCCACCGCCCTGCGCCACATGGAGCGCTACCCCGATTACCACTTCGGCGCCAGCCAGCCGCAGTACTTCCAGTGGATGAAGGACCACTACCCGCGCCTCTATGAGGAGATCGGCGCGCGCGTGGCCGAGGGCCGGCTCGAGGTCCAGGGCGCGATGTGGGTCGAATCCGACACCAACGTGCCCGCCGGCGAGTCCCTGGTCCGCCAGCTGCTCTACGGCAAGCGCTTCTGGCGCGACGAGTTCGGCATCGACGCCAAGGGCCTCTGGCTGCCCGACGTCTTCGGCTACTCGGCCGCGCTGCCGCAACTGCTCCGCTCGGCCCAGCTCGACTGGTTCATGACCCAGAAGCTCTCCTGGAGCCTGGTCAACACCTTCCCGCACAAGACCTTCCGCTGGACCGGCCTGGACGGCACGACCATCCTCGCCCACCTGCTGCCCGAGGACACCTACAACTCGCCGATCCTGCCCCGCTCGCTGGCCAAGACCGAGAGCAACTACCCGGATCGCGGCCTGGCCGACGAGGCGCTGCTGCTGTTCGGCATCGGCGACGGCGGCGGCGGCCCCGGCGAGGAGCACCTCGAACGCCTCGAACGCCTGGGCGACCTGGCCGGCCTGCCGCGCGTGCGCCAGGACCTCAGCCAGCACTTCTTCGAGCGCCTCGTGCCCCAGGCCGACCGCTTCCCCGTCTGGGACGGCGAGCTGTACCTCGAACGCCACCAGGGCACCTACACCACCCAGGCCCGCAACAAGCGCTACAACCGCAAGCTCGAGCTGGCCCTGCGCGAGGCCGAGCTGGCCGCCGCGCGCGCGCTGTGGGCCGGCGCCGCCGAGTATCCCGCCGCCGATTTCGAGCGGATCTGGAAGGAGGTCCTCCTCTACCAGTTCCACGACATCCTGCCGGGCAGCTCGATCACCCGCGTCTACGACGAGTCCCTGGCCCGCTACGCGGTCCTGCTCGCCGAGACCGAGGCCCTCCGTGGCGCCGCCGAGACCGCGGGCGACACGCAGCCCGTGGTGGTCAACTCGCTCGGCTGGGAGCGCACCGAGTGGCTGTCGACCGCCGACGGCTGGCGCCGCGTGACCGTGCCGGCCTTCGCCGCGACCGCCCTGGCCGCCGCCAGCGCCGAGGCGCCCGCCGCGCCGACCGCCAGCGCCGAGAGCCTCGAGAACGAGCACCTGCGCGTGACCTTCGCCGCCGACGGCAGCCTGGCCTCGGTCTGGGACAAGGACGCCAACCGCGAGGTCCTCGACCCGGTGCTCGGCGGCAACCGCCTGCTGCTCTGGCCCGACGACGGCGACGCCTGGGACATCCCCTACGACTACGAGGACCTGACCCCCGACCGGCCGACCCTGGCCGGCGCCGAGGCCAGCGTCGACGGCCCGCGCGCGGTCGTCCGCCAGCGCTACACCTACGGCGGCTCGACGATCGAGCAGGACGTCGTCCTGGTCGCGGGCAGCCGCCGGCTCGACTTCGTCACCCGCGTCGACTGGCGCGGGTCCGCGCGCATGCTGCGCACCGAGTTCGCCCTCGGCGTCCGCGCCCGCCACGTCAACTGCGAGGTGCAGTACGGCCAGGTCGAGCGCCCGACCCACCAGAACACGACCTGGGACCTCGCCCAGTTCGAGATCTGCGCGCACCGCTACATCGACCTCTCCGACGGCGGCTACGGCGTGGCCCTGCTCAACGACAGCAAGTACGGCCACAAGGCGCGCGGCCACGTGCTCGACATCAACCTCCTGCGCAGCCCGCACTACCCCGACCCGGTCGCCGACCGCGCCGAGCACGAGTTCACCTACAGCCTCTATCCGCACACCGGCGGCGTGGCCGAAGGCGGCGTCGTGCGCGCCGGCTGGGAGCTGAACCAGCCCCTGCGCCAGGTCGAGGGCACCCCGGCCGACTCCTGGCTCGCCGCCGACCACCCCGGCGTGGTCATCGACGCGGTCAAGCGCGCCGAGGACAGCGACGCGCTCATCATCCGCCTCTACGAAGCCCACGGCGCCTGGTGCCGCACCACCCTCCGCCTCCCCGCCGGCACCACCTCCGCCGAACTCGTCGACATCCTCGAAGAGCGCCCCGAACCCCTGGCGATCGTCGACGGCGCGCTGCCCCTGGAGCTCACCCCGTACGCCGTGCGGACGCTGCGGTTGAGCCGGTAGGCGAACTGCCCCATGCGCCGGCGGCTCCCCCACCAGGGACTGCCGGCGCTCGCCCGGCATCACTGCCGCACACCCTTAGCGGAAGCCGACCCACCCCCGCCCTGGACCGCAGAATTGTACCGCCGCCGCTCCGGCGGCAGCCCGACCGCCGACCCCAGCCAACCTAACCCCCGTCCGCCGGCCGCCCGCCCGGGACCGCGGACACTCCTGTCCGCAGCTACCCGTAACAATGCCGGCAAGGCGCCGGCGGCCCGTCTTTGGGCGCCCGCGGCCACCCTAACTGGGACCGCGGACATTCCTGTCCGCATCCTTAG
>DHNJ01000017.1:9070-9330 GCA_002409445.1 Armatimonadetes bacterium UBA5419
AAGCGGCGGCGGTACAATTCGGCTGCCCCCTACCGATCCCCCGGCGTCAGATGCCGGTGCAGCCGCCGCGCCGTCAGCGCCTCGCCCAGCATCCGCAGCCCATCCCGACCCGCATTCACCTTGCTCGCCTCGTCGTTGCGCCAGGTGATCGGCACTTCGGCGATGGTGAAGCCGAGCCGCCGCGCCATGTACAGCAGCTCGACATCGAAGCCCCAGCGGTCGATCGTCTGGCGGCTGAAGAGCGGTTGGATGGTGTGGCG
>DHNJ01000017.1:9521-10269 GCA_002409445.1 Armatimonadetes bacterium UBA5419
TTGAAGCCGCACTGGGTGTCGTGGATGCCGCCCATGATGAAAGTGCGGATGAACAGGTTGAAGCAGCGGCCGGCGAACTCGCGGTGCCAGGGCTGACGCACGGGGATCTCGCTGCCGGCCACCGCGCGCGAGCCGATCGCGATGTCGGCGCCCGCCGCGTGCGCCGCGGCCAGCTTGTCCCAGTCGCTGATATCGACCGACAGGTCCGTGTCCGTGAACAGCACCAGCGCGCCGCTCGAGGCCAGCACCCCGCGCCGCACCGAGGCGCCCTTACCCGCGTTCGGCTCGTTGCGCAGGACCTGCGCCCGCGCCCAGCCGGCCAACCCCTCGCGCGCCAGGTCGGCGGTCGCGTCGCTGCTGCCGTCATCGACGACGATCAGCTCGATCGTCTCGGGCCGCGCCGCCGCCCACTCGCCGATCCGCGCCAGGCTCGCGGGCAGGCGTGCGGCCTCGTTGTAGGCCGGGATGACTACCGATAGGTCGACTGGCTCGCTCATTGCTCGTCCCACCAGGCCCGCGCCGCGTCGAGCGCCGCCGTCCGGTCGGCCAGCTCGCCACGGGTCTGAGCCAGCCGCAACGCCCGCAAACAGGCGCCCAGCGCTGCCCCTGGAGTGTATCCTAACGTGCCGATCAGGTCCGCTCCCGTTACCAGCGGCGGCTCAAGATGCCGCGCCAGCAGCCCGTCGGCCAGCTCTGCCAGCACCGCGCCGACCTCCGCCGGCCCCAGCGCGCCCCGCCCCGCCGCGCC
>DHNJ01000257.1:0-280 GCA_002409445.1 Armatimonadetes bacterium UBA5419
CCGATCGGCCGGGCGAGTGGGTCCTGCGCGCCGGCGCCGCGGAGCGGACGGTGCGGCTCAAGGCCGGCGAGCGGTTCGTCTGGCGCGGGGAGTAGCGGCCCAACCCAACGCGGCCGCGGCACCGAGTGGCAACCGCGGCCGCGAATGGTCGCCTCTATAGCTCTAGTACGGTCGCGTCGTCAGGCAGTTGACGCCGTAGAACGCGCTCGACGGGTTCTCGTTGGTGAACTGTTCCCAGGTCATGGCGCGGAAGCTGTCCGCCTTGACGTGGCCGTCGGCG
>DHNJ01000257.1:444-4565 GCA_002409445.1 Armatimonadetes bacterium UBA5419
GCCTTGACGTGGCCGTCGGCGAACAGGAAGTTGTTGCGGTCCATGTGCCAGTGGGTCCACTGCCGGTTGTCGGCGCTGAACCAGGCGAAGTCGCGCTCGACCAACCAGCGCAGCGAGTCGGGCCAGGCGTTCGCGCTGTCCCACATGAGCGCCAGGCGAGCGACGCCGGCTTGACCTTCGGCCAGGTCACCCAGCGACTTGTTCCAGGCGAGCACGTAGTTGTAGGCAAACGCCGTGCGCCGCATGTTGTCGTGTGGGTTCTGCCAGCCGTTCTGCCAATTGCCCTTGCTCGGGCAGCGGAACAGGTCGTAGGACTTCATGTAGGGGATGATGATGTTGGCGATCCAGCCCGGGTACGAGGCGGCCTGCCGTTGCTGCGTGGCGGCGTCGAGGGTGTCGTCGCGGCCGTGGGTCGGCATCATCTCGTCGTAGTCCTGGACATACTGCAGGATCGCTAGGCCGATTTGCTTGAGGTTGCTGGAGCAACTCGTTTGGCGCGCCTTTTCGCGTGCCTTGGCGAAGACCGGGAAGAGGATGGCCGCCAGAATCGCGATGATCGCGATGACGACCAGCAGTTCGATGAGTGTGAACGCGTGACGCTTCATGGGACTACCTCCTGATGACGTGGGAGGGAGTGCCTCCCTTGCTCGGAGTATAGTTTGCCCAAGGGGCGTGGCGCAACAAACGTCAAGGGTTGATCGAACCCCAAACATCGCGGCTAGGTCCGCGCGTTACTCGTCCGAGTCGTAGGCGATGGGGCCGAGGCGGTGCTGGAGCGGGTCGACCTGGGCGCGGGCGGCGGCGACGTCGGCCAGTTCCTGGGCCCAGCGGTCGAACTCATACGAGGCCAGGCCGCGGCCGTCGCGGACCTCGGCGCCGCCCATCGCCGCGGTGAACTCGGGCAGGCCCGGCGCGCCGTCATAGAGGAAGGCCTGGGTCGGCTGGCCGATCAGCCGGCGCAGCCAGTCGCGCCATTGGTTCCGCTGGGCGACCTCGCGGCGGCGGCCCGGGAGGCGCAGCCAGCGGGCGAGGGGGATGAGGAACAGCGTGCTGGCAAAGAGGAAGGGGAAGATGCCCAGGCCGATGACCGCGCCCCAGCCCGCGCCCGCGGTCCACAGGGCGTGGCCGACGGCGGCGGCGCCGATCAGGTTGAACAGGTTGAGGAAGGTGATCGTCGCGTTCTCGCCCGGTTGGTTGCGGTTGAGCTTGGGCTCGGCCTCGGAGCGTTCCCAGGACCAGCGCCAGACCCGTTCGGCGGGCGCGGCCTGCTCCTGGGCGCTGACCAACAGGTCGTCGAAGCGGTAGATCAGTGTGCCGTTGTCGCTGACATCGACCTCGCCGTTGTGTTCGACCATCAGGTGCAGGGCCAGCTTCTCGGCCTGCTCGATGCTGATGCCGCGCAGGGCGGCCAGCTCGACGGCGGTAACCAGCCCCTGGTTGTCGCGCAGGTACGCGAGCAGCTCGCGCTCGTCGGCCAGCGGGTCGGTCGCGGGCTGGTCGGGGCCGAAGACGTACTCGTAGACCCGCAGCCAGAAGGGCAGGCCACGCGGCTTGCGCTGGCGCTGGGGCACGGGCACGGCATACGGGCGGCCGTAGCGGTCGCGGCGGACGTAGTGGCGCGGGCCGCTGTCGACGGGGATGGGCACCGGCATCCAGAAGAAGATCTGCGCGCAGCCGTCGCCGCAGCCGTCGAAATCGAGCCCGCCGAGGTCGACGTCGCTGTCGCTGCCGCGACTGAGGAGCGCGACGATTAGGGCCACGGCGATGATCAGGAAGATGACGAAGTAGAGCACCAACATGACGCTGATGCCGACCTTGTAGATCATCTTGACCGCCGACCAGACCGCCGCCATCAGGCGCGCAAACTTCTCCTGGAAGGTGGCGTCGCGGACCATGCCGCGGGGGAACGAGTAGATGAGCTGCCCGCGGTCGTCGACCGAGATGCGGCCATTGAACTCGTCGAGCAGGGCGCGGATGACGGGTTCGCTGCGCTCGGCGGGCAGACCGGTGGCGGCGGTGATGTCGCCCAGCGTCGCGGCGCCGGTCATCTCGCGCAGCGCAGGTTCGAGCTTACGGCGCAGTTGCGGTTCGGATAGCGGTTCGGTCTGCAGCTCGGTCGCCAAGCAGCGCTCCCACCTTCAGGTTAGCCCCTGCACGGCTTGGCGGCAAGAACCGCTCAATCCAGCGCGACCAGGCGCGGCTCCAGCGGCGCGAGCACCAGCGCCCCGCCGACGCGCGCGCCCGTGAGCAGGTCGGTGCCCGGCGGCAGGTCGACACTGACCGGCTCGCGGCCGTAGGCGCAGACGTTGACCAGGCGCCGGCCCTCGAACTGCGTCGCGCGCGCCTCGACGCCCCAGACGCCAACTGGCACTAGTGCTAGCCCGCAGGCCGCCTCGACCCGCGGCGCGAGCCAGGTCCACCAGTCGCGGGCCGGGCCGGTGAAGGTGGGCTGGTCCGCGGCATGGGGGGGGAGCCGCAGCACCTGGCCGCCAGCAGTCTGCCAGGCGGCCAGCGCCGGCTCGAAGGCGGCGATGGGGTGGGTGATGGGCGGCACGATGAGCAGGCGCGCGGCCGACAGCGCGCGGTTGGGCTTACCGGCGAGCAGCGCCTCCAGGTCGCGCTCATTGACGAAGCCGACGGGGCGGTCGAGGAAGTTTATGGCGGTGTAGACCGTGCGCACCTCGGCGGCGTGGTCGCGGCGGGCGAGCAGCTCGCGCGGCGACCAGTAGATGGCGACCGGCGCGGGCTCGGCGGCGAGCGCGGCCAGCTCGGGCGCGGCGCGCTGCAGATCGAGGCTGGTGCGGCCGAACTCGGCGACGCAGGCGGGCCGGTGCAGGATGCTGCCGGCGAAGTCGCTGGCCCGGTCGTTCGTCCGCTCCCAGACCCAGGTCGTCTGCGCGCCCTGGCCATGGACCGCGCCCTGCCACAGCACGTTGCGGATGTGCGCGGGCTCGACGGCGGCGAAGTAGCGGTCGAGGATGAGGTGGTTCTCACTGTTGAACACGGGCAGCAGCGCCGCGCTGCGCTGGTAGTCATAGCCCATGTTCTCGCTGACCCAGTCGTTGGCCCACTCGCCCTGCGCGTGGGGCCACTTGTGCCCGTCGTTGCCGTTGATCTGCGAGAGTTGTGCGAACAGCTCGGGGGCGATGGACCAGGGGCCGTTGAACGTCGGCTCGAAGTTCAGGCCGATCATGATCTTGGCATGCACCGGGACCGTTGGCGCGAGCTCGTGGATGATGTCCGCCATCCAGCGGTGCCAGGCGGCGAACGACTCCTGGTTGAAGCGGTTGTAGTCGGCGATCAGCGGCGAGGCGTTGTACTCCGGCGCGGGGATCGGGATGCCGGCGAAGCTGCGGTGGGCGCTGCCCCAGGCCGTGTTGAGGGCGTCGACGCTGGGGTAGCGGGCGCGCAGCCAATCGTGCCAGAGGGCGATGCTTGAGGCGGCGCGGCTCTGGTCGATGACGAGCGGCTCGTTGGACAAGCAGATGCTGTGCAGCCCCGGCTCGGCGGCTAGGCGCGGCACGACGAGCCGCAGGAAGCGCTCCAGGATGGCCTTGGCGCGGGCGTCGTGGATCGCGTGGCGCAGGAAGCCACCGTTGAAGTCGCGCAGGTCGGGCCACTGCTCCAGGGCCCATTCGGGGAAATAGTGGGGCGAGACCAGCACGTTGACCTGCACATCGGCCGCCGCGGCGCGCCGGAGCAGGTCGACGAGGTCGTCGAGCGGCGCTAGGTTGACCTCGGTCGGCCCGGTCAGGATGTTGTGGGGGCCGAGCTCGACCTGGATCAGGTTGACGCCGATGCGCGGCAACTCGGCGACCATGCGGCGCAGCGTGCCAAAGTGGCCGAAGCCGTTGAACTGGACCACTCGCTGGGCGCGGGTGCCGTCGGCCAGCTCGACGGTGGCCTCGAAGGCGCCGTTGCGGATGGTGAGCGGGCTGGTCACGTAGCGCGGAGCGGCGGGGCGGGGCGGGCTGGCGGCGGCGCGCTGGACCAGTGGGCCGAGCTGGAGGGCGGCGTCGTAGGCGCGGTCGACCAGGCCGGCGGCTAGGTCCTCACGTACCCAAGGCACGAACCACTCGACGGTCGCCAGGTCGGCCGCCGCGCCGTCGTTGGCCGCGGCG
>DHNJ01000043.1:0-2233 GCA_002409445.1 Armatimonadetes bacterium UBA5419
GGCGGAGCTGGAGGCGGTGCGGGCGGAGGCGGCGGCGCGGCCGCCGGTGCCGACGTTCGTCTCCGTGGGCCGCGCGCCGGGCCGGCTGACGGCGTTGACGACCTGCGGGCCGGGCACCTTCCTGGCCGAGCTGTTGACGCTGGCGGGGGGCGCGAACGTCTTTGCTGACGCAACGGGTCTGTACCCGACGCCGTCGCTCGAAGCCTTGCTCGAGCGCCAGCCGGAGGTCATTCTGGACTTGGCGGTCGGCGAGGATCTCGACGCGGCGGCGCGGACCGCGCGCTTGGCTGACTGGGCGCCGGTGGCCGAGACGCCGGCCGTGCGCAATGGCCGCGTCGTGGTCTTGACCGACGACATCCTGTTGGTCCCCGGGCCGCGCGTGGGACAGGCGGCGCGGCTGCTGGCCGAGACGCTGCTGGGCGACGCGGTCGCCGGCCAGACCGAGGAGAGCTGAGATGAGGCGCTACGCCTGGTTGTTCGGTGTGCTGCTGATGGGCGCGGCGATGGGCCAAGAGGAGGTCGTGCCACTGCGCGTGGGGCAGGCGCTGTGGCGCGCGGAAGTTACGCCGCGGACCATCACCACGCCCGACGGTGAGCGGCAGATCCGCGCCGACGCCTTCGCCTTCACCCTCGCCGAGCCAACCGACATCCGCCTCACGCTGCGCAGCTACGGCGCGGTCGTCGCGACGCTGAACCAGGTCGTCGGCGAGGGCGCCGCGGAGGAGCGTACCGAGCTGGCCACGGTCGACGCCGCGCAGAGCTACGAGCGCACGCTCGGTGCCGGCGACTACCTGATCGTGGTCATCGGTGCGCCGATCAGCTCGGCGGGTTACCTGCTGGCGCTGGCCGAGCCGGCCGAGTTCGACGCACGGCTGGAGCGCGGCGTCCTGGCCCAGCCCGGGCGCGACGAGGTCGTCGCCTCGTGGCTGCTGCCGTTCGTGCCGACGGCCATCGCCCTGAGCCCTAGCGGACACTGGGCGGCGGCGCACGACGGGCAGCAGGCCTGGCTCTTCGATCTTGACGCGGGCGCCGCCTGGCGGCTGGCGGCCGAGCCGGGGCCGGTCCGGCGGGTGCTCTTCTCGCCCGGTGAGTGGGTCGTCACCGTCGCCAGCAGCGGTGGCGCGCGGCTCTATTCGCTCCCTGACCTCGTGCCGCTGATGACCATGCGGCCGACCGACCGGGCCACGGGCGAGCCGCTGGAGCTGGCCGATGTCGCCTTCTGGAACCCCGAGCTGGGTCTGACGCTGTTGCCGACCGAGGGGAACGCGAGCTTCGTCGACCCGAACCCGGAGCCGGCGCTGGAGGTGGTCGCCTCGGCCGGCGTGGCGCTCGACAGCGCGCCCGAATCTGGCTGGATCGCGCTGCGCCGCGGGCCGAACGAGTTCTCGATCATCGACATCGACAGCCAGCAGGCCTTCGGCGAGATCACCTTCGGCCGCGCGCCCGAGCACTTCTCGGTCTCGCCGACCGAGCCGGCGATGCTGGTCACCGGGCCGGGCCTGAGCCAGATCTGGCGCGCCGCGCCGGGCACCGAGGGCTGGCAGGTGCCGCCGCTGCGGGTCGGCGGCTGGTCATACGACGGCCGGCTCTACGCCGCCGATGACGAGGGCGTGGCGCAGTTCCTGCTGAACAACCCGATCCGCCTGCGGCCAAGCCTCGACGTCGAGCTGCTGGCCGTCAACAGCGGGCCGCTGCTGCGCATCATGGCGGTCCGCGCCGATGGCCAGGCGGTGGTCTGGGAATTGGACGACGGGCCGGCGGACGGCGCGGAGTCGCCCTTGGCGCGCGCTCGTTCCGCCTACGCCGCGGGCCTGGCCGCGTTCAACCGGGGCGACTGGGCCGACGCGCACGTGCAGTTCGTCATTGTTCGCGACCTGATCGAGCGCATGCCGCCGGGCCTGGACCCCGACCTGCCGCTGGTCGAGGCGATGGCTTGGCTGCGCGCGAGCCAGGCGAGCTACATGCTGCGCGACTGGGACGGCTCGCGCGCCGAGGCGGAGCGGCTGATCGAGCTGGCCGCGGCACTGCCGGAGGGCGAGGAGCGCACGTTCTACCGGGCGATGGGCCTGTACCGGCAGGCGGACGCGCTGTGGGAGGCGGGCGACCAGGCGGCGGCGCGGCCGATCTATCAGCGGGCGCTGGACGCGGGGCTGACCGGCGCGGCGGCGGCCGATGCGCAGCAAAAGGTGGCGCCGTAGCGGCTACCCCGGCCGGCGGGCGATCTCCCGGCGCA
>DHNJ01000043.1:2427-4839 GCA_002409445.1 Armatimonadetes bacterium UBA5419
GGCCGGCGGGCGATCTCGCGGCGCAGGCGCTCGGCCTGGGCGGAGTCGAGCGCGTCGAGCTGGCGGGCCTGCTCGACGGCCAGCTGCTGGTGGCCGAGGTGCAGGTAGGTGATGCCCAGGGCGTAGCGCAGGTTGACGTGGCGCTTGTCCAGCGAGAGCCCCTTCTGGCAGGCGGCGAGCGCCTCGTCATAGCGCGCCAGCGCGTTGTAGCAGTCGGCGAGGTTGGCGTACGCCTGGACCATCGTCGGGTCGAGCTCGAGGGCGCGGCGCAGGTGGCCGATGGCCTCCTCCGGCTGCCCGCGGCGGAACGAGACGACGCCGAGGTTGTTGTGGGCGATAGCCAGGTCGGGGTCGATCGTCGTGGCGCGCAGGTAGGCGACACCGGCCTCTTCCAGCTTGTCCAGCTGCTCATAGCAGATGGCCATGCGCAGCCAGACGTCGGCCACGTCGGGGTCGCGCACGGCGGCGACCTTGAAGAACTCCAGCGCGCCCTCGAAGTCGCCGCGGCTGAGCGGCCGCAGGCTGGCCTGGTCGAGCAGGACGGTCGAGGTGGCGCGCCAGTTGGCCGGCAGGTCGCGCGCGGTGTCGGCCAGCGTGCGCAGCGAGCCGGCGCTTAGGGCGAGGACGTGGCTGGCGGCGACGGCGAAGTTGAGCCCCTGGCCGGCGGCAACGACCTTGTTGTCGGTGGCGATCGTGCCGGTCTGCACGCCGATGACCTCACCCGCATCGTTAACCACCGGCCCGCCGCTGTTACCCGGCGAGATGGCCGCGGTGTGCTGCAGGGCGGGGCCGAGCGTGGGCAGCTCGCGCAGGGCGGAAACGATACCGACCGAGCTGGTCCACTCGAGACCGAGCGGGCCGCCGATCAGCAGCACGGACTCGCCCTCCCGGGGGAGAGTGGTGGCGCACTTGAGCGGGGTAATGCCGGTGACTTCGGTCTCGAGCCGGACCAGGGCGAGGTCCCAGTTACGGTCTTCGGCCAGCAGGCCCGCGACGCGGACGAAGCGGCCATCGCTGAGGCGGACCTCGGCGCGGTCGACGCCGGCGAGGACGTGGCGGCAAGTGACGATCTGGTCGGGGGCGATGAGCCAGCCGGTGCCCAGGCCGGGCAGGGCCTTACCGGGGTCATAGGCAATCACGGAGACGACCGCTGGTTTGACCGCCGCGATAAGGTCGGGCAGGTCGGCTCCGGGCGCGGCCGAAGCCAGGGCCCAGGCGCAGAGCGTCAAAAGCAGGAGCCGACGAGCTTTCATTGAATGTCACTATACCCCATCGGAGGTAGTTGTGCGTGTAGTTCTGGTCGGTGCGGGTCGGCACGCAATGATCCATCTGCTCGCCTGGCGCAAAGTGCCCGGCGTGCAGGTTATCGTCGTCGCGCGCCGGCCCGAGCGGCTGGCCGAGGTGGCCGCGGAATATGGCGCCGAGACCAGCACCGATCTTGATGCCGCGCTGGACGGCGCCGACCGCGCCGACATCTGCACCCCGCCCGATACCCACGCCCACCTCGCCCGCCGCGCACTGGCCGCTGGGGTGCCGACGATTGTCGAGAAGCCGGCCGCGCGGACCGTCGACGAGGCGCTCGCCCTGGCCGATTCGGCCGGCAGCGTGCCGCTGGCCTGCATGCTGAACAACCGCTACTCCAAGCTCTGGCGCCGCGCGCGCGACCTGGTGCGGATGCGGCTCATCGGCGACCCGCTGATCTCGCTTTGGCCTGTGCTGGCCGATAACCGCCGCCTGTTCGAGGCGCCTGACTTCCGTGCCGATGCCGCGCGGGGTGGCGGCGTGCTGCTCGATGGCGCGATCCATCTCATCGACCTGATCCCCTGGGTCCTCAGCCAGCCGCTGGTCGCCGCGACGCCGTGGCTCGGCCATCTCAGCAGTCAGCCGCCCGCGGGTGAGGACACCGCGCTGGTCAGCTTCGAGCACGTCGGCGGCGTGGCGCAGCTCATCTACTCCTGGTCGGTGCCGCACCCCACGCGTCTGCCCGCGGCCACGCTGATCGGCACCGAGGGCACGCTGCTGGTGCCGCGCTCGGCCAAGCTGCCGTTCGAGTTGATCCGCGACCGCGAGACGATCGAGCACGGCATGGGCGAATACACGAACATGTCGCGCAACGACCTGGGTAACGCCATCGCCCGGTTTGCCGAGGACCCGGCGGCCGCCGCGGCCGAGACCTGGGAGCAGGCGATCGCCGCGCAGACGGTCGTCGAACGGTGCGAAGCCGCCGCCAACACCGGCATCTGCCGCGTCGAGCTATGAGCGCGGCCCTGGCCTTCCTCGCCGGCGTCCTGCTCGCCGCCTGGCCGGGACGGGCGCCCAGTCCGGAGGCGGCGCTCCTGGCGCTGGCCGTCATCGCCCTGACCGCGCTGCCGCCGTGGCTGCTGCTACTCGGCGCGCGCCAGCCGCTGGGTG
>DHNJ01000226.1 GCA_002409445.1 Armatimonadetes bacterium UBA5419
CCGGGCGGGGCGCGCCCGCCCGGGGGCCCCCCCCCCCCCCAGCCAGCCACCGACCGGCGCGGCCGACGCCGTGGCGCTCGACCTGGCGCGGGGCGAGGCCGAGAGCGTGCAGCTGACCCTGCGCGCGGCGCCGGGCACGGACTACCGCGATCTGCGCCTCGAGGCGGAGCCGCTGGTCGGGCCGGGTGGGGCGACCCTTGCCGCGCCCGAGTGGCAGCAGGTCGGCTACGTCTGGCTGGACCACCTGCAGCCGCACCCCGCCGACCCGGGCGCGCGGGCGGGCTGGTGGCCGGACCCGCTGCTGCCGGTCGACCGCTTCGACCTCGACCCGGGCTTCACGCAGGCGCTCTGGGTCACCGTCCGCGCCCCCGCCGGCCAGGCGCCGGGCGAGTACAGCGGGGCGCTGCGGCTGGTCGGCCCAGCGGGCGAGCTGCATCGCGTCGCCCTGACGGTCACCGTCCACCCGTTCACGCTGCCGATGCGGCCGAGCCTGAAGACGGCCTTCGCGCTGATGGACGGGTTCCTGGAGCGGGTCTACGGCCGCGAGCGGCTGCCCGAGATCCGGCGGCGCTACGGCGACTTCGTGCTCGACCATCGCCTGGCCGTCGACGACATCAGCCGCACCGACCCACCCGACCTGGACGACCTGCGCGCCTGGGACGACCGGCAGAGCTACTTCAACGTGCTGAACCTGGTCGAGCAGCGCGGCGACGCGGCGTGGCGCTGTTGGTCGGAGCTCGACTGGTACACACCGGAGCACTTGGCCGAGCTCGAAGCGCGCTTGGCCGACTACGTGCCGCGGATGCGCGCCGCGGGCCTAGAGGCGCCGGCCTACGTCTACACCTTCGACGAACGGGGCGAGGAGTTCTACCCGACCATCCGCGAGGTCTTCGGCATGGTCCGCGAACGGTTCGGGCTGCGCACCTTCAGCACCGCGCGCGTGCCGCAAGACCCCGCCGTGCTGAGCGACCTGCAGATCGACGCCATCTGCCCGCTGACCCCGGGCTACGACCGCGAGGCCGCCGACCGCTGCCGCGCCGCCGGCCACGAGGTCTGGGCCTACGTCTGCCTCGGCCCGCGCTACCCGAACGCCAACTTCCTCGCCGACCACCCGCTGGTCGAGTCGCGGGTGATTTGGTGGCAGGCGTTCGACCAGCGCGTCGATGGGTTCTTGCTGTGGGGCCTCAACATCTGGGATCTGCCGGGCAACGACCGGCCGCTCGACCTGAGCGCCGGCCCACGGGTCGACTGGAGCATCACCACCGGCGGCGAGTACGCCTGGCTGCACGGTGATGGGCGGCTGCTGTACGCCGGTCCGGATGGGCCGGTCGGCAGCGTGCGGCTGGCCAACATCCGCGACGGGCTGGAGGACTACGAGTACCTGCGTCTGGCCACCGAGCGGGACCCGGTGACGGCCACGGCGGTGCTCGCGCGCATCACCACCGGCTGGAGCGACTTCAGTCGCGAGCCGGACGCCGTGCGGGCGGCGCGCGCGGAGCTGGCCCAGATCATCGGCGCCGAGTAGGCGTCAGAGGCCGACCAGATCGAGCCCCCAAACCAGCCGCGGCCCACCATCCAGGCGCAGGGTGACCTCGCCGCCTGCGGCGGCCAGCGTCGTCTCGCGCCCGATGCAGTCGACGACCTGGACGGTCGCGCCGGCGGCCGGCAGGTTGCGCTCGACGGTCGTCGTCCAGTGCTCGACCCACGGCTCCAGCGCGGCATAGGTCTCGCTGCGCTCGCTCTGCTGGTAGCCGTCGGTGCGGTCCCAGAGGATGGCCAGCGGCCCGCGCGGGGTGGTGAAGGCGAGGCCGTGGGTCTCGGTGCCGGGGAAGGTCAGGCGGCGGTCGAAGCTGGCGCCGTCGAGGGCGGCGGCGATGGCCTGGTAGGCGAGCAGCGTCGGCTTGGCGGCGCCGTGGCGGTCCAGCATGCCGAAGTAGTACTCGGAGTCGGTGGGGTCGACGCCTCCGACGTCGTACCAGACGCTGTCGTGCAGCTGGTAGATGTAGGCCGCCTCGACGCCGGCCGCGGCGGCCAGGGCGTAGGCCAGCATGATGTTCTCGGGCGCGCGCCGCTCGCTGTCGTGCCACCAGGAGTTCGGCGCGGTGCAGGCGTAGATCTCGGTCAGGTGGATGGGCTTCGCGCCGTGACGCTCGGCGGTCGCGAGCAGCTCTTCGAGCGAGGAGAGGTAGGTCCAGCCTTGGCCCAGGGCGTCGGCGGTGATGTTGCCGCGGCCGAGGTGGTAGGCGATGCCGTCGAGCGCGGGCCAGCCGCCAGCCGCGGCGACCGCATCGAGCGAGCCGGCGCCGTGGAAGCCGTTGGCGAAGCCGATGCTCAGCAGCTTGGTGCGAAAGCCCTCGGCCGCCCGCAGACGCTGGATGGACAGCAGCCACTCGTCGACGTAGGGTTGGACCCACTCGGGGTGGTTGACGAAGTCCAGCTCGTTGCCCAGCTCCCAGTAGAGGCTGCCCTCGGCGTCGGCCGCGGCGAGCATTTCGCGCTGGTAGGCGGCCCGCTCGGTCTC
This sequence comes from Armatimonadetes bacterium UBA5419, assembly GCA_002409445.1. GTDB lineage: Bacteria > Armatimonadota > UBA10988 > UBA10988 > UBA10988 > UBA10988. The sequence continues at coordinate 2,522 of DHNJ01000226.1, forward strand.
GCTGCGGTTGGCCCAGTCGTTCAGGCTCAGTCCGTTGTGGCGGTTGGTCCGCCCGCCGAAGGCGGCGGCCTGCGCGGCGGTGCCGCTGCGTAGCCAGCTGACGCCGATCTTGCCGCACAGCTCCATCACCGCCGCCTCGCTGGGCACCGGGAACCAGGCGGCCAGGCCCATCAGGCTGGTGTCCCGGTGGGCGAAGGTGCGCGGGGCGAGGGTAGTCAGCGTGGTGCGCGCGAACTCGACGTCGTCGCCCGCGCGTGCCTCGACCTCGACAAAGTAAATGCCATGCTGGTCCCGCGGCAGGGCGAGCGCCAGCTCGGCACGCCCGCCGGCCGGGAGGGGCAGGGTCCGCGCGTGCCGCAGTACCTCCGCGCCGTCGAAGTCGCGCACGACCACGGTCACGCTCAACGCCGGGCGGTCCACGTCGCTGGTCTCACCGACGACGGTGGTCAGCCGCGGGGCGCCGCTGCCCTCGTCCCAGAGGTTGAACGGCTGGCTCGTGGTGGTGGTCACGTACAGCCCGCGGCCGGCGAGGCGGGCGGGCAGCTCGTGGACGGCCTTGTCGCTGGACGGCACCAGCGTGTAGGTGCCTACCGCCGTCCAGGCGCCGGGCTGGCCCTCGACGGCGAACATCGGCACATGTTGGGCGGTGGGGTTGGCCCAGTTGTGGTTGCCGGTAACCGCCTCGACCAGTGTCCAGCGCGGGCTGGTGAAGGGGCGCCAGACGCCGTCCGGCTCCTCGTGCGGCACCCCGCCGTGCTCGTGACGGACCCAGTGGCCGGCCTTGATCAGCTCGCCGTGCGTGGACTCCAGGGCGCGCCGTAGGTACATCGTCCCGGCAACGTTGGTCCCCGGCGGCGCGGTGAGATGGTAGGTCGCGGTGAGTTGCCGGCCGTCGAGGCGGAACTCGGCCCAGACGTTGCTGTCGGTGGCGAGGTCGTCGTGAAGCGCGTAGTCGACGCGCAGGCTGCCCGCGTCGGTCAGCGTTGCCGTGCCGCCGGTGGCCTGCAGCGGCGCCCAGCTAAGGTCGAGGCCGTCGAGCGCGAGCAATGGCAGGCCGGCGGCCGTGGCGACGGTGACGCCGCCGGCGCCGAAGCTCAACTGCAGGTCGTCGTTGGCGAGCTGCGCCTGGCCGAGGGTGAGGGCGCAGAGGAGTAGGCCGGTGGTCAAGGTGGGCTCCCGGGCTGTGGCCGGAGTGTAGCAGGTCGGGCGGGGGAGGGAAACGGCCGAGCGGGGCGAACCGGCGCGTGAAGGGAGCTAGGCAGATGGTTAAGGTAGGCGTGATCGGTGTTGGCAGCATGGGCACGACGCACCTGGACGCGTACGCGCGCGTCGCCGAGGCGCAAGTCGTGGCGGTGGCCGACCTGATCGAGGAGCGGCGGACTGGGCGCGCGTCGGCCAAGGGCAACATCGAGGGCCAGGCCGTCGGCGGCCACGACTTCAGCAGTTTCGCGCAGTACGACGAGGGCCACAAGCTGATCGCCGACCCGAATGTCGAGCTGGTCGATGTTTGTCTGCCGACGCCGCTGCACCATGAGTACGTGCTGGCGGCGCTGGCGGCGGGCAAACACGTCTGCGTCGAGAAGCCGTTCGCCCTCAACAGCCAGCAGGCGGCCGAGATGGTTGCCGCGGCGGAGAAGGGGCCGGGCCTGCTGATGTGCGCGCTGTGCATGCGCTTCTGGCCGGCCTGGGCGTGGCTCAAAGAGGCGGTCGACGCGGGCACCTACGGGCCCGTGCGCTCCGCGTTCTTCCGCCGCGTGGCCAGCCACCCCGGGCGCAGCTTCTACCTCGACGGCGCGCAGAGCGGCGGCGCGGCGCTCGACCTGCACGTCCACGATGCCGACTTCGTGCAGTACGTCTTCGGCCTGCCCGAGGCGGTCTACAGCCGCGGCTACAGCAAGCCAACCAGCGCGGTGGACCACCAGATCACCCACTACCTGTACCCCAACGTCCCGCTGGTCGTCGCCGAGGGCGGCTGGGCCATGCAGGCGGGCTACGGGTTCAAGATGCAGTACGAGATCAACTTCGAGGACGCTACGGTCGTCTTCGACATCAGCCAGGGCGAGAACCAGCTCAAGCTCATCCGGGACGGCAACACCGAGGTGATCAGGGCGCCGGGCGCCGGCTACGAGTACGAGCTGCGCTACCTGGTCGACTGCATCCAGCGCGGCGTGCAGCCGGTGCAGGCCAGCGCGGCGAGCGCGGCGGACACCGTGCGGCTGATCGAGGCCGAGGTGGCCAGCGTCCGCGGCGGCGAGATCGTCCGGCTGTAGGTGCCCCGGCACGGCGTTGAGTATTGGCGGCGGGGCTGGGCGGCGACCCGGCCCCGCCGGCGTGGAGGTGCGTGATGCCTGACGCGCTGACGGCGGTCTGCCTCGGTGTGGCGGACCTGGGCCGGTCCATCCGCTTCTACCGCGACGGCCTCGGCTGGTCAACCGACTCCCCACCCGGCGCTCCCATCGCCTTCTTTGACTTCGCCGGCACCCGCCTGGCCCTGCTCCCGGCCGAACGCCTCGCCGACTACCTCGGCCTCCCCGCGCCCCCGCCCCAGGCCGCCGGCGCCGCCTACATCTCCCTGCACTTGGCAAGTCCCGCCGAGGTCGTAGCCCTCCTCGCCCGCGCCGAATCCGCCGGTGCCACCCTCCTCCGCCCCCTCGCCCCAACCTTCTGGGGTGGCCACTACGCCACCTTCTCCGACCCGGACGGGCATGTGTGGGAGGTGGCGTGTGGGGGTGGGGGTGCGGTCTAGCGCTCCCAGACGGCGGCGTTGCGGAGGCCGAGGGTGCGGTAGATTTCGCGGGTGGCGTTGCTGCGGTTGAGGGTGTAGAAGTGGAGGCCGCGGACGTTGTGGTCGAGGAGGTCGCGGCACTGCTCGGTGGCCCAATGGAGGCCGACGCTGGTCACGGCTTCGGGGTCGTCTTCGACGCGGGCCAGCGCGCGCAGGAGCGGCGCAGGGAAGCGGGCGCCGGCGGCCAGTTCGGCCATGCGCCGCAGGCCGGACATGCTGGCGACCGGCATGATCCCCGCGAGGATCGGCACGGTGATGCCGGCCAGTAGGCAGCGGTCGCGGAAGTCGTAGAAGTCGCGGTTGTCGAAGAACATCTGGGTCACGATGTAGTCCGCGCCCGCGTCGACCTTGGCCTTGAGGTAGTCCATCTCGCGCAGCCGGTTGGGCGTGTCGGGGTGGCCCTCGGGGAAGCCGGCGACGCCGACGCCGAAGCCGCGCGGTTCGCCTGGATGGCGGTACTCGCGGAGGAAGGTGACCAACTGGGCGGCGTGGCGGAAGGCGTCGGCGCCGCGGTCGTAGTCGGGCTGGTCGCGTGGCGGGTCGCCGCCGAGGGCGAGCACCGCGCTGACACCAGCCGCGGCGTAGCGCCCGACGATCTCCTCCAGCTCACCGGCCGAGTGCCCGACGCAGGTCAGGTGCGGGATGGCATCGAGCGTGGTCTCGGCACCGATGCGCTCGACCAGTGCGTGCGTCAGCTCACGCGTGGCGCCGCCCGCGCCGTAGGTCACCGAGACGAACGACGGCGCGAGCGGCTCAAGCTCGGCGATCGTCGCGTAGAGCGTCTCGGCGGCCTCGGCGCTGCGCGGGGGGAAGAACTCGAACGAACTGGTGACCCGGCCCGCGGCCAGGACGTCGCGGATATGCATCGTGCCCCTAGTATAGGCGCCGGCGGGCGCTAACCGGCGATCAGCTGCTGGATGAAGCGCGCGTTCTCAGCGTGCTCCTCCCAGGTGCCGGACATCTCGGAGATGAGCGGCCCGTCGTAGCCGATGTCGCGCAGCGCGGCCATGACCAGCGGCCAGTTGCAGTCGCCGACCGACAGCAGCGCCGGCCAGTCCCAGTGCGGGCGGCGGCGGAAGTTCTTGACGTGGACCTTCTTGATGTGCGGGCCGAGGATGCGGATCCACTGCTCGGGCCAGGCAAAGGCGAGCATGTTGCCCGTGTCCATGTAGAAGCCGATGTACGGGTGATCGGCCTCGTCGAGCGCCGCGCGCATCTCCAGCGGGCTGAGGAACGCGTCGTTCCAGACGTACTCGACCGCCAGGTTGACCTCGTACTTGTCGGCGATCGGCCGCAGGCGCTTGAGGCCCTCGGTCACCCGCCGCAGGACCAGGTCGTAGGGGTGCTCCGGCGTGACGCCACCGGGCACGAGCAGGATGGTGTCGAAACCGAGATACTTGGCGACGCGGGCCGCCTCCGCGGTCGTCGCGATGTACTCCTCGACGTCCGCCTCGACGCCGGTGGCCAAGCTGCCGCGGATGCCGCCGGCGCCGCACATCGACAGCATCTCGATGCCCGCCGCCTCAAACTGGGCGCGCACGACATCCATCTGCAGCTCGTCGACGCCGGGGTAGAGGTAGTCGGTGAACAACAACTCCATGCCCGTGTAGCCGGCGGCCTTGATCTTGTCGAGCACCTCCGGCAGCGTCCCGTCCCCACGACAAACCAGATGCGTGATACCAACCGTCATGCTGACCTCTCCCTGACGGCTGTGTACCACCCGCGGGGGTGGGCGTCAACCGAGGGTGGGGCGGGCACCGGGCTTGATTAAAGCCAGATCCGTTGGCGCTGTCGACCTTGCCGTGTCGGCGGCCTCCGCATTGTACCGCCGCCGCTTCGGCGGCAGCACCGCGGCACACGTCGGCCCAACCGGACCACCATCGACCCCGGCACAGCTTGCCCGGAACCGCGGACACTCTTGTCCGCAGATGGGCCCGAAGCTCAATCTTGTGTCGGCCTCCGCTGCGCTGCGGCCGAGTCTACGGATGCGGACAAGAATGTCCGCGGTCCCAGTTAGGGTGGGTCGGGGCGGCGGCGCTTTTCGTGGCGCCGGCGGACGGCCGGCAATCGGTTAGGCTGCGGACAGGAGTGTCCGCGGTCCCGGGCAGGGGCCGGCGATTGACTGTGCGATTCAGCGCGCCCTAGTTACTCGACAGCAGCCAGGTTTCGTCGGTGTCGGGGAGGGCGCCGATGGTGGTGGTGCCGGTGAGGAGGGCGCCGGGCTGCCAGACGGAGAACTCGCCGGAGGCGACGCGGTCGACGCGGTCGACGAAGAAGTCGTCGATGCGGGTGAAGCCGAGGGCGCGGGTGGCGCGGACGAGGTGGGCGGTGCGCCAGAGGAGGTAGGCCTTGTAGGCTTCACTCGAGGCGAGGTCGTAGGTCACCAGGTGGGATTCGCTGGGGTAGAAGCGGGTCGTCTGGCCCATGCCGCCGCCCATGCCGCCGGGGCCCATCATGCCGCCCGAGCCGCCGCTGCCCATCATCGGGCCGCCCATCATCGGGCCACCCATCGCGCCGCCCATGCCGCCGGCGGCGGGTTCGGGGGTCTCGGGGTCGTACTCGTCGGGCATGGGCACGGCGATCAGCGCGCGCAGGGCGTCGTACTCGGCCTGGTCCTTGTCGGCCTCTTCCATGGTCTCGGAGGCCAGCCACTGGTCGGGCACGGGCTTGGTCAGGTCGAAGACGGACCAGAGGTCGCGGGCGGTGACGCCGCCGACGGCGTCGAGGCCGGCGACTTCGGTGCGCAGGCGGCCGAGGGTGGCGACGCTGTCGCCCGAGGAGTTGCGCAGGAAGTGGCGGCGCAGCTGGACCACGGCCTCACCGACGAGCATGCGCGGCAGGCGCGGGTCGTAGGAGACGTCGTAGCGGTCGAGGTACTTCATCCACTCGGTCATCTGACCGATCATCATCAGGTAGTGCTCGACATAGGCGGCGCTGAGCAGGACGGCGCGCTCGAACTCGGCGCGGTCCGGGTCGGTCAGGCCGCCGGCGATGTCGGGCAGCTGGTTGCGGAAGCCCTCGATCGCGCGGTGGTCGGGCAGGCCCATGGCCTCGGCCTCGGTGTAGACGCCGGGCTTGAGCAGGGCCAAGGTGCTGATCCCGCCGAGCACGTCGCGGCGCTGCTGCTGGGCCATGCGCGCGAGGATACCCTGGAACTCGGACATGGCGGCATAGGGGCTGTTCTCGTCGGTCAGCGCGCCGTAGATGAAGCCGTTGGCCCAGTTGGAGACGAACATCGTCGAGTCGATGTAGGTGCGCAGCAGTTCATCGAGCATGCCCTTGGCCTGCGGATAGCGGCCGTAGTTCGGCTCGAGGGCCAAGAACGAGACGAAGTGCATGATGCTCAGCTCGTTGTTGGCCTGCGTGCCGCGGGTCTCGTGGAACATGTAGGCCAGCCGCTCGTGGGCCTTGGCGTGGGCCGGGTTCAGGCGGATGGCGTTGCGGTACATCTCGACGCAGAAGTTGGCGCGGTTGACCCAGTAGTCGAGGCGCGTCGAGTCGATGGTCCGGACCCAGACGCGGAACTCGTTGTCGGACTGGGCCTCGGCGGTGGCGCCGCGCTGGTAATAGCTCTCGGCGAGGGCGAGGTCCGACTCGCGGGTCTGCACCCCGTAGAAGGGGGTTTCGCCGCTGGCGCTGCTCTGCGCCTGCGCGCCGGCGACCAGCATGCAGGTCAGGCTCAGCGCGACGAGCCACGTGACACGCGGTTGTACTGCCATGGTTCGGCCTCCGCCGCTCGGCGGCCCATCCAACGCACGATGCATCGTGCACGACGCACCGCACGCATGGTACGGACCTACCGACATTCTAGGCACAGTCTACCGGGCCGGTTGCCCCGGCGTCAAGCAACATTCACCACACCTTTCGACATGCCTTCCGCGCGCGGGTTCCAATCTACGACTCGCGGCGCAGGTCGGGGCTCAGCAGATACCCCGCGCCGTGCTTGGCGCGCAGGTGGGCGCCGAGGTGGGCGGCGTGGTCGAGCTTGGCGCGCAGGCGGTGGATATGGACCGTCAGCGTCTGGCTGCCGGGCGCCAGCGGACGGCCCCAGACCAGCGCGGCGAGCCGCGCGGGCGCGACGATCTGGCCCAGGTTGTCGGCCAGGACTCGAAGCAGGGCGAACTCCTTGGGCCGCAAGCCGAGCGGCTGGCCGTGGACGAAGGCGTCGCGGCCGCGCAGGTCGAGGGTCAGCGGCCCG
>DHNJ01000251.1:0-3768 GCA_002409445.1 Armatimonadetes bacterium UBA5419
CGGGGTGATCGCCGCGGCCAGCTGCTCCGGCGTCAGCGTCGGCAGCGTCAGCACGCCGGCCAGATCGTCCAGGCCGATGGCGGGTAGCTTCGTGCCGGCGAAGTCGTGCAGCGCCGCCCCGTCGGCCGTGGCGCGGTTGAGCACGGCCAGCACCGGCTTGTCGAAGACCGCCGCGCGGCGCAGGTACTCGACGCAGGCCTCGTCGGCGTACTTCTGCTCGCTGGTCACGAACAGCAGCGCGTCGGCGACGAAGAACAGGTCCTCGGCCTCGCGCTCGTTGCGCCGGCGGACCGAGTCGATATCGGGGGTGTCGGCCAGCGCGGCGGCCGGGCCGTCGGGCCGGGTGTGCAGGAAGAAGCGCGGCGGGCCGTCGTCGACGGCGACCAGCGCGTCGTCCGCCGCGGCCCACGGCACACGCCGCCAGCCCGGCAGGAACGCCTCGTCGGCCAGCGCCTCGGCCCACGGCTCCGGCGTGCTGATGACCACGCCCCGTGTCGCGACCGAGGTCGGCCGCGCGGCGCTGACCTGGGCGCCCAGGACCAGGTTGAAGAGCGTCGACTTGCCGGTGTTGGTGCCGCCCAGGAGGACGACGAGCAGCGGCCGCGCGCGCTGGTCTGGGTCGCGGAAGCGCAGGTCGAACAGCCGCCGCAGCCGGTCCAGCGCGGCCCAGCGCGCGGGCGCGGCCTCCGGCGCGGCCAGATAGCCCAGTTCGTCGACCAGTGCCGCTAGCTCAACCCGCCCCATGGTTACCAATCCTCGCGCAGCCCGCCATCCGAGAGCCCGCGCAGCTCGCGCTCCAGGTCGTCGTTCGGCCCCGCGCCCTGCGGCCGCAGGCGCAACATGTCGCGGTCCAGCTGCTCGTCCTGGCCCAGCTGCTCCAGCCGCCGGTCGACCTCCTCCGGGCTCGCGTCGCGCGGCCGCGAGCGCTCGCGGTCCAGGCCCCACGGGTCCGACTGGCCCGAGGGCGAGCCCTGCTGCTGGCCCTGCTGTTGCTGCAGTTGTTGCTGCTGCTGGCGCTGCTGGTCCTGCTGCTGCTGTTGCTTGCGCTGCTCCTCGCGCTCGCGCTGGCGGCGGCGGGCCAGGGCCAGGTTGTGCTGCGCGTCGGCGTCGTTCGGCGTCAGCGCGAGGGTCGCCTCGTAGGCCTCGGCGGCGGCCTCGTACTGCTCCAGCTCGAACAGCGCGTTGCCGCGATTGTAGTGCGCCGCGGCGGCCAGCTGCGGGTCGCTCGAGCGCACCTGGCTCAGCGTCTCGAGCGCGGCGGCCTGCTGCCCGGCGGCCAACTGCGCGCTGCCCAGGTTGTAGAGCAGCTCGGGCCGCTCGCGGCTGGCGCCCAGGGCCGCCTCGAACTCGGCCGTAGCGCCGGCCGGGTCGCCCCGCTCCCAGGCCGCGCGGCCCGCCTCGGTGCGCTGGGTCGCGGTCCAGGGCCAGGTGAAGGCGACCAGCGCGGGCAGCGCGACGAGCCACCAGAGTCGTGAGGGCATCGGGTTCATGAGCGGCGGCGCCTCCGCGGTCGCCAGCGGATCAACGGTTCAGCCAAGAGTAGCAGCAGCGCCGGCGCGAGGTACCAGACAAAGACCTCCTCGCGCTGCTCGAGCACCTGCTTGGACCAGCCGGCCTTGCCCTGGCGCACCTCGTCGAGCACGGTGCGCAGGCGGTCGGGCGAGTCGGCGCGGTAGTACTGGCCGCCCGTCAGCTCGGCGATCGCGGTCAGCCCGGCCTCGTCCAGCCGGCTGACGACCTCGCGGCCACGGTAGCGCAGGGCGATGTCGCGGCCCAGCAGGTCGGAGCCGCCAGGCACCACCGCGCCGGCCGGCGTGCCCAGGCCGATCGTGTAGATGGGAATCCCCCGGGTACGGGCCATCTCCGCGGCCGTCAGCGTGTCCGACTCGTGGCTCTCGCCGTCGGTCAGGACGACCAGCGCCTGCCCGCCGCGGCCCTCGACGAAGGTCTCCAGCGCCGCTTCGAGCGCGGAGCCCAGGGCCGTGCCGGTGCGCGCCACGCTGCGTTCGTCGACCCCGCCGAGGATGCCCGTCAGCACGCTGTGGTCGAGGGTGAAGGGGCAGAGCACGTCGGCGCTGCCGGCGAACACCGTCAGCCCCAGGCGGTCGCCCGCGCTCGCGCCGACCAGGTTGCGCAGCATCTGCTTGGCCACCGTCAGCCGGCTCTCGCCGCCCATGTCGCGCGTGTTCATCGAGCGCGAGACATCGAGCAGGATCATCAGGTCGTGGGCGGCGACATCGACCTCGCCGGTGATCCGTTCGCCCTTCGGCCGCGCCACGGCCAGGACGATCAGCGTCGTCGCGCAGACCAGCAGCAGCCCGCGCAGCAGCGCCGGCCCGCCGAGCGACGGGGTGCGCAGGGCGACCTGCAGCGCGGGCTCGGTCAGCTCGTCGCGGCTGGCCACGCGCCGCCGCCACTCGCGCCAGACCAGCCAGCCCAGGCTGCCGCACATGACGATGCCCGCCAGCGCCCCCGGCCGCGCGAAGCCGACCGTCTGCAGCCCGGCCAGCCCGCCGGCCATGCCCACGCCGACGATCAGCGCCGCGACCGCCCAACGCCAGCGTCGCGGGCCCCTCACTGCTCGACCCTCAGCCAGGTCGCACGGAGCCCCAGCTCGACCAGCAGCAGGCACAGCGCGAGCAGCGCCAGCAGCGCGAACCGCTCCTCGTGGCGGGTCACCCGCTGGACCTCGATCGCCGACTGCTCCATCGCCGCGATCTGCTGGTAGATGCGCGCCAGCGCGCCCGCGTCGGTCGCGCGGTAGTACTGCCCGCCGGTCAGATCGGCGACCTCGCGCAGCTCGCGCTCCTCCATCCGCGCGATGTACAGCGAGTAGTCGTCGTTCTGCATGAACTCTTCTTGGCCCGACCAGCCCGTCACCGGCACCGGCGCGCCGGCCGCGCTGCCCACGCCGACGCAGGGGACGCGCACGCCCATCCGCGCCGCGGCCAGCGCCGCCTCGCGCGGGGTGATCGCGCCGGCGTTGCTCTCGCCATCGGTCAGCAGGATGACCACGCGGCTCCGCGGCGTGGCCGCCTCGTCCTCGCCCGGCGCGGGCTGCAGGCGGTTCAAGCAGGTGCCCAGCGCATCGCCAACGGCCGTCGAAGGCGCGGAGATCATGTGGACGCGGGTGCGTTCGAGCAGTTCGGCGACGACCGCGTGGTCGCTGGTCAGGGGGCAGAGGGTGAAGGCGCGGCCGGTGAAGACAACTAGGCCGAGCCGGTCGGTCTTGGTCTCGGCGAGGAACGCGCGGACCGCCGCCTTGGCCGCCTCGATGCGGTTGGGCTGGATGTCGCGGGCCAGCATCGACAGGCTGACATCAACCGCGAGCATGATGTCGACGCCGTGCTGGGTCGTCGTCTCGTGGGTCCGGCCGACCTGCGGCCGCGCCAGGGCCAGCAGCAGCAGCACCAGGACGGCCAGCCGCAGCGCGCTGGGCAGCCAGAGCAGGCGCTGGCGCGGGCTGCGCGGCAGCGCGCCCAGATGGACCAGCGCCGGCCAGGGCCAGCCGCTCGACGCCCGCTGGCGCGCGCCGACCCACAGCAGCCAGCCGGGCAGCAGCGCCAAGCCGACCAGCCACAGCGGCTGCGCCAGGCGCAACTCCGGGACCAGCGGGCTCAGGTCCAAGCTCAGTCCCTCCCCATCGACAGACCGATGATCAGCGACCGCGCCGCGCGCGCCAGCCCGTGCATCTCGTCCAGGCTCGGCGTGTAGGCGGCGAACTTCTCCAGGTCACAACCATAGAGTACCTGCCGCGTGGTCGCCACG
>DHNJ01000251.1:3913-4138 GCA_002409445.1 Armatimonadetes bacterium UBA5419
TAGAGTCCCTGCCGCGTGGTCGCCACGTCTTGCGCGGCGACCCGCTGGTCCTCCAGCCGCGCGGCGATCTCGCTGGTCGCCAGGGCCTCGGCGGGCAGGCCGAACTGGCCGCGCAGGAACTCGCGCAGCACGTCCGCCAGGCGGATATGGTAGGCGTCGATCGCGCCGGCCTCGGGCAGCCCTTCCGCCTCGAGCGCGTCGAGCGCGGCCAGCGCGCGGTCGCGC
>DHNJ01000181.1 GCA_002409445.1 Armatimonadetes bacterium UBA5419
GCCCGCGGACGAGGCCGAGTCGGCCGCCGCGCCTGCGGCGCCGGGGGGCGCCGAGCCCCAACCCACGCCGACGCCGGTTGCCGCCCTGGAGCAAGCGCCGGCGCCTATTCCGCTGGCTGACCTAGACCGGCCGACGGTCCTCCGCGCGCTCGCCGGTGTGGTCGAGTCGGTCCTTCGCGCCGGCCAAATCGCCTACGGCGCGCGCGTCTGCGAGAACCTGCGCGAGCGGATCCCCGGCTTCGCCTTTGAGATGGTCGGCTTCTCCACCTTCCGCGAACTGGTGCAGGCCGCGGTCTCGCAGGGCTTGGTCACCGCGCAGTACTCGGAGGTCTCCGACCTCACCCTCGGCCTGCCCGTCTCGGCCCATCCCGACGCCGACGAAGAGCCGCTCTCCTTCGATACGCCCGACCTAGCGGCGCAGGCCTACACGGCCATCTTGGCCACGGAGAAGCAGGTCCCGCTGGTCCAGTGGGTCTACCGCTACCCGCTCGTCGAGCACCTCTGGATCGAGCTCGAGGCCTGGCCCCGCCCGGTCATCGACATGAACGTGCTGCTGATGGAGTTCGGCCGGCGGCAGGCCTACACGCTGCCCGAGCGCGCCTACAAGAAGATCACGCACACACTGAACATCGCCCGCTGCTTTACCGACGGCCATACCGTCGAGTACTTCCAGGACATCGCCTTCGTCAAGCTCTCGCCCGCGGTCCAGCTACACGATGCGCTCGCCGCGATGCACGAGACGTACTTGCGCGGGATCATCATGGCCCGGCCAGACGTCCTGCTCGAGACCGAGGCGGTCGCGATCATGCTCTACGGCCCGGCGGCCAGCGAGCACCTGGAGGACGTCGACCGGCTGATCGACCGCATCGGCCACCGCCGGCACGTCTCCGGCCGGCTACCCGCGACCAACATCGGCGCGCGGTTCGGCACGGTGCTGGGCGGACTGAATATCGAGCCCTAGCCTACGGCTCGACCGGGTCGGTCCAGCGCGCGGCCAACGGGTCGGCGATCTGCTCGAGCGTACCGTCGGTATAGTTCAGCTCGAGCCCGCCGGCCTCGTTGGTCGCCGCGTGGTAGCGCAGCCCGCCGACCTGCAGGTCGATGCCGTAGACCTCGCCCGTCAGCGAGAACGTGCACGTACCCACCCACCCCAGCGGCCGCAAGTATAGGTCGCCGGTCAGCGGGCCGGTCAGGTGGCCGGTGATGTTGCGCACCTCGCCGCGCACGCCGGCGACAGTGATGTCGGTCTGGCCGGTCACCTGCAGCGCCGAGTCGAGCGCCAGGTCCAGGTCCATCGTCGTCGCGTGGCGCGGGAAGAGGATCGTGCCGCGCATCCGGTTGGCGCCGCTGACGTCCAGGAAGGTCGTCGTCAGCCGCCCCTGGGCCGGCACCTTGCCCGCGGTCACCGCTAGCTCGGTGCTCACCTGGGCGGGGAAGACTCCGTAGACATTGTCGGTCGAGACCCCCGACGGTAGCCCGAACCGCGCCCAGCCGGCGAGCTTGGTCAGCGCAACGTCGGTGTAGTAGTTGATCTGGTAGTACCGCCCGTCACGCTCGATCGGTCCGGCGTACAGCCCGAGGATGCGGTCGAGCGGGACGATCGCCCGGCTGGCGACAATCGGGCTGCCCTGCGGCGCGGTGACCTGCAGGCCCAGGTACGGCAGGGCCATGCCCACGACGTTGGCCTGATAGCCCGTCACCGCCGCCGTGCGCTGGGCTGCCTTGCCGCCAATCTTCGGCACCAGGCCGCCCCCGCCGCCACTGCCGCCACTCCCGCTGCTGCCGCACGCGGCCAACAGGCCGACCGCCAGGCCGACCGCGACCAGCGCCACACCGAATCGTCGACTGCGCTTCATCACCGAGCTCCCGTTAGCTCCACTGTGGTCCCTAAGTCGCGCCGCGGTCCGCCCGTGTCTACCCGCGCGCCGCTAGCGGCTCCAGACGACCCAGAAGGGCTGGCTGATGCGCTGGGTGCTGGCATCGGGGTAGGTGATCAGCAGGCTGTCGGCCGCCGGCGAGAGCGCCGCGGTCAGCGTGCCGGGCCGCACCGCCAGGCTCAGGTCGTACGGGCTGGCCGGCCGCGGGCCGACCTTCATGGTCCCCTGCCAGCCAAACGGCTGCGCCCGCACCGGCCCGGCGATCACGGTGCCGTCGCCCTCCGCCCCCAGGTCCGGGGTGACGGTGATCCCGCCGAAGCGCGCGCTCGTGCCCAGGCTGACCCGCCTATCCGACCCCGCGCGCTGGCGCAGGCCGACAACCAGGCCCTCGCCGCTCGCCCGTAGCGTGCCGCCGACGTCGTACGCACCGCCCGGGCTGCGCCACGTCACGAGCACGTCGCCGCTGAGCGGCCGCCGGCCACCGCTGATCTCGACGCGCATGCGCGCGGTCGCCGGGTAGCTGGGGTAGTGCCAGCTGGTCACCCCGCCGGTGGTCTGGGCGCGGGCGCCGGCGGGCAGGCTGAAGGTCAGTGTACCGGCACGCGACTGGCGCCGGGCATCGGTGTACAACGGCACGCGCCAGGTCGTCCCACCCGCGGCGGGCGGCGCGGCGACCAGCCAGCTGAAGCCGTCGGCGCGGACGCCCGCGGGTAAGCCGAAGCCGCTCGGCGCGGTCTGCGCCAGCGCGAACCAACCCGCCTCGAGCGCCAGCCGGTGCGCCTGATAGGTGGCCAGGGCCACGGCACGCTGCGCGGCGCGGCCGGTGATTTGGGTCTGCGGCAAATCACCCCCGCCACACCCCGCCAGCAGTACGCCGGCGACCAGCATCGCCACCACCCCCCGCCATGATCCCACTCGTCCTCGCTGCCACATGGCCGACTCCTAACCCGTAACTGTGCGCCGTCGCGCGGGTTCTGTCTACTCCTGGGCGGCGGCCTGGCCCCCAGGGAGGATCTGTTGCAGCGCCCTCGAACATCGGCGGCATTATGGCCCACGACGATGATCTGAGCCGCCGCGACTTCGTGGCGCTATCCGCCCTGACCGCGACCACGCTGCGCGCCGGTCGCCCCGCCCAGGCGCTCGAGGCCGACCCCGCCTCGCTGCTGATTCCCGCCGACAAGGGCCTCAGCGCCGACTGGCTGGCAGCCCTGACCGCTCGCGGCGCGCCGACGGCCTGGCGCGGTGCCGAGCTCGACTGGTTCGGCGTACCCTGCGGCGGCATCGGCTGCGGCCACCTGTACCTCGGCGGCGACGGCCGGCTCTGGCATTGGGACATCTTCAACCGCACCGCGGGCACCAACGACAGCCACTACGCCCGCCCCGCCGCGCCCAGCGCCCCGCTCGACAGCGGCTTCGCCCTGGCCTGGAACGGCCCCGGCACGCGCGGCGTGCGCCCGCTCAGCCGCGCCGGCTTCCGCGACATCACCGCCTCGGGCGGCTGGCCGCTGACGACCATCGACTACGCCGACGACGACTGCCCGCTGACCGCCCGCCTCGAGGCCGGCGCGCCGTTCGTGCCGGGCGACCTGGCCGTCTCCAGCCTCCCCGCGACCCTGCTCACCTTCACCCTGACCAACGCCAGCGACGCGCCAGTCGATGTCGAGCTGGCCGGCTGGCTCGAGAACGCGACCAGCCTGGCCTCCGCCGGCGACTGGGACCTGACCCGCGTCAACCGTATCGAGCGCGCGCCCGGTCTGCTCTGGCTCGATTGCGCCGCCCGGCCCAGCCCCGCGCGCGCCGACGGGCGACCGACGATCGTCGTCGAGGACTTCGAGGGCGAGGACTGGGGTGCCTGGACGGTCGAAGGCGACGCCTTCGGCCCTGCCCCCTCGCGCCGCGCGGGCAGCGACCAGCGGCTGGCCAACTTCCTCGGCGTTGGCCTAGCCAACTCGTATCCCGACACCGACGCGGCGACCGGCCGCCTCCTCTCCCCGCCCATCACCATCACCCGCCGCCGGCTCAACTTCCTCATCGGCGGCGGCAACCACCCCGGCCAGACCTGCATCAACCTCCTGCGCGAGGGCGAGGTCGTGCGCACGGCGACCGGCGCCAACACCGACGCCATGCGCTGGGAGTCGTGGGACGTCGCCGAGTATGAGGGCGAGGTCCTGCGCGTCGAGATCGTCGACCAGCACACAGGCGGCTGGGGCCATATCGATATCGACCACCTCGAGCTCGCCGACGAACCGCGCCGCGGCCGCGAGCAGGCCCAGGACGAGCCCGACTGGGGCACCATGGGTCTGGCCCTCTTCGCCCCGACCAACGCCGACCGCGGCTGGGCCCAGCTGCCCGACGAGGCGCTGCCCGCCGGCCTGTTCGGCACCGTCGAGCCGACCGCCGAGGGCGCGCGGCCGGTCAGCGAGGGCAGCCTACGCGGCGCCCTGAGCCGGCGGCTGCGGCTCGCCCCGCGCGCCAGCGCGCAGGTCGTTTTCGCCATCTGCTGGCATTTCGCCAACCATTACCTCGACGGCCAGCTGCGCGGCCGCGAGTACGCCACGCGCTTCGCCGACGCGCGCGCCGTGGCCGATTACCTGGCCCCGCGCCAGGCCCAGCTGCGCGCGACCGGCGATCTCTGGCGCCGTACCTGGGCCGACTCGACCCTGCCCCACTGGCTGCTCGAACGCGCCCTGGTCGGCGCCAACTGCCTGGCCACCGGCACCACCCAGCGCTGGTCGACCGGCCGCACCTGGGGCTGGGAGGGCGTCGGCTGTTGCGCCGGCACCTGCACCCACGTCTGGCACTACGCGCAGGCGGCGGCCTGGCTGCAGCCCGAGCTCGAGCGCGGGATCCGCGAGCAGCAGGACTTCGCCGGCGGCTTCTCGCCCGACGGGCAGATCGGCATGCGCGGCGAATGGAACAAGCGCGCCGCGGTCGACGGCCAGGCGGGCACCATCCTCCGCGTCTGGCGCGAGCATCTGCTCTCCGCCGACGACAGCTTCCTGCGCCGGCTCTGGCCGCGGCTCAAGCAGGCGCTCGCCTGGCTCGAAGAGCAGGACGAGGACGGCGACGGCTATATCGAGAAGGGCCAGCACAACACCCTCGACGTCGACTGGTACGGGCCCAGCTCCTGGTTCAACACCATGTACCTCGCCGCCCTGCGCGCCGGTGCGGCGATGGCCCGGCACCTGGGCGAGCCCGAGCTGGCCGAACGCTGGGACGGCCTGGTCACCCGCGGCGCCGAGCGGCTGGAGGCCGATCTGTTCAACGGCGAGTTCTACTACCACCGCCGCGACCCCGACTTCCCCCAGGCCGTCGGCTCCGGCCTCGGCTGCCACATCGACCAGATCCTGGGCATGCTCTGGGTCCGCCTGCTGGGCCTGCCCGGCTTCCTCGACGAGGAGCGCGAGCGGACCGCGCTGGCCAGCCTCTACCGCTACAACTTCACGCCCGACGTCGGCCCGTACCGCAACGCGCGCGAGGCCTACGGCGGCCGCTGGTACGCGATGCCCGGTGAGGCCGGTCTGCTGATGACCACCTTCCCCCACGGCGGCGCCGAGGCAGCCCAAGGCATTCCGCCCGTCTGGTCGGCGATGTACTTCAACGAGTGCATGAACGGCTTCGAATACCAGGCGGCGGTACACATGATCCAAGCCGGCCTGGTCACCGAGGGGCTGACGGTCGCGCGCGCCGTGCATGACCGCTACAGCGGCGCCGCCGAGCGGCGCAACCCGCACAACGAGGTCGAGTGCGGCGACCACTACGCCCGCTCGATGGCCAGCTTCGGCCTGGTCCTCGCGCTCAGCGGCTACCACTGCGACGGCCCGGCGGGCCACCTGGCCTTCGCGCCCAAGCTGCGGCCCGACGACTTCCGCGCGCCCTGGCTCGGCGCCGAGGGCTGGGGCACCTTCCACCAAGCCCGCGGCCCCGCCCACCACAGCGCCACCCTCCACGTCGCCCACGGCCGCCTGCGCCTCGCCAGCCTCGCCCTCGAGACCCTCGCGCCACCCACCACCGCCACCCTCCGCCACGCCGGCCGCCCCGTGCCCTGCCGCCTCGAGACCTCCGGCCCCACCGCCACCGTCCACCTGGCCGCCCCCATCACCATCGGCGCGGACGAGATCGTCGAGGTGGTGCTGGCCTAGGCGGGGCGAAGCACTCCGGAGGCCGAGCGACTCACGGCCCCGCCCGGGACCGCGGACACTCCTGTCCGCAGTTAACATAATGCCGGTCGGCCGCTAGCGCTATGTAGCGTGCCGCCGCCCAGATCCATGCCATGTGGCGCGGGCTGCTAGCNNAGAATATCCATTTCTGGATAACAGCCCATCTTCAAGTGGTATCTCTCCATCTGATTCATCCAGGGTTCTGGCCGTTCCCTTTAGATTCTCTCCTTTTTCCCCATAGTACCAGATGCTCCGATACGCGCTTAGATTTCCTTTCACCTGAATACTTAAACCATTTTTACTAAATTTCTTTTTATTATATTTTAAATGTAAATGCTCTGTTATAATTTCCAGATTATCTTCTTCATCTATTATCCGGTATTCCGGCACCAGGAAATCCCGGTTCATAATAATCTGCGTTGCCAAATCCTCAAATATCCCCTGTTCATTATATTCCAAACGTATCATTTGAGATGTCAATACCGTAAAACGATAATGATCTCCCTTTATTATTGCTGCCTTATTGGCTTCTGGATTTATTACAGTTTTGTTTTTCTTCATTCTATTCATTTCTCCACCAATTTATTTTAATATTTTTCTGTAGTAACCGTCTGTTAACCGGTTAACCTATTATAATCATATTTCCTTATACTTGTCAACTATAGAATTGGGGAGGGGGGGTTTAGCGCTCAACGCCCCCCCCCCCCCGCCAAACCCCCCCCCCCCCCCCCCCCCCCCCCCCCGGCGGCGGGGGCGGGGGGGGGGGGGGGGGGGGGGGGGGGAGGCAAGATGGTGCTCCTACCCTAGCTGCGGACAAGAGTGTCCGCGGTCCCGGGCAGGAGCTACAGATCGTGCTTCCGGCCCGACGAGCTGGGATCGGTCTCGTCACTGGCTAGCAGCCCGCGCCACATGCGCCCCCCGGGGGCCCGTGCCCGAGAAGGACCCCCACCCCTCCCCGGCGAAGCCCCGGCGGAGGAGTCGGATGGTGGGTCGTAGCGGTGTGGCGACGGCGGGGAACTGGATTGTCGATCGGATCAAGACGATCGACCAGTGGCCCGAGCAGGACACGTTGGCGCTGGTCCTCGCCGAGAGCCGGGCCGGCGGCGGGGGCGCGTACAACGTGCTGGTCGACCTGGCGCAGATGGGGGTCGAGTACCCGCTCTTTGCCATCGGCTGCGTTGGCGATGATGGCGATGGGCGGTACATCGCCGAGGACCTGGCACCGCGCGGCATCGATACGCGGTGGCTGCAGACCATCGCCGGGACGCCGACCAGCTACACCGAGGTGATGGCGGTCGCGGAGACTGGCCGGCGCACGTTCTTCCACCACTACGGCGCCAACGCCGCCTTCGGGCCCGAGCACCTGCCCTTCGACCAGCTGCCCGCGCGCGTGCTGCATCTGGCCTATCTGCTGCTGCTGCGGCGGCTCGATGAGGTCGGCGCGGACGGCGTGTCGGTCGGCGCACGGGTGCTGCAGGACGCGGCGACGGTCGGGCTGCGGACGAGTCTCGACCTGGTTAGCGCGCAGCCCGAGCGGGCGCGGGCGGTGGTCCGTCCGGCGCTGCCGTTTGTCGACCAACTGGTGATCAACGAGCTCGAGGCCGGCGCGCTGACCGGCCGGCGACTGGAGTCGCTCGGCGCGCTGCGCGACGCCGCGCGCGAGCTGCTGGAGGCGGGCGTGCGGCAGCGGGTCATCATCCACCTGGCCCAGGGCGGCTACGGCGCGACGGCCGACGGCGCGGAACATTGGCAGCCGTCGCTACGCCTGCCCGACGGCTTCGTCGTCGGCGCGGTCGGTGCGGGCGACGCGTTCGCCGCCGGCTGCGTCCACGCGCTGCACGAGGGTTGGGACCTGGAGCGCAGCCTGCGCACGGCGGTGGCCACGGCGACCGCCTGCCTGCGCCACCCGACGACCACGGGCGGCGTCGGCCTGCTGGCGGACAACCAGGCGCTACTCGAAGCGCACCCACCGCTGACCGGCTGGGCGTAGGTTGGTTAACGTCGAGGCAGGAAAAACCGCCCCACGATGCTCTCGGGGGCGGTTCGGGGAAACTGGGAGGCGCGCGGTACGCGCGCCGGCGCGGAACTACTCGCCGCGGCGGCCGCGCTGGGTGCGCTTGCGCTTCTTGGCCCGCGACTCTTCGATCGCGCGCTTGCGGGCGCCCACTTCGCCGTTGACATCGTCGTCGACATGCCGGTCCAGCTCGTGCAGCCGGCTCGGGTCGAACTCGCGCAGTTTTTCGTAATCTAGAGCCACGCTCTTCGCTCCTACACTCGGAATTGGCTGCCCTCCAGACTACCCGACCCGCCTGTTTGCGTCAACCACGACCCCTAGCCGCCCCTGGGGCACGTGGTACCATGGCTGCCCGAGGCCGACTCGCTAGCCTGCCTCGGGGTCGACATGTTTGACGGTCTTGCTCCTTTCCTCGCCCGCCGCGACGCCTGGGCCTACCTGGCCGCCTGCCTGACGGCGATCGCGATCAGCGTGCCGGTGGCGCGCTACGTCCGCGATCTGGCGCTGGCCCGCGGCCTGGTGGACCCGGTCGGCGGGCGCAAGCAGCACAAGACCCCCGTCCCCCGCCTCGGCGGTTGCGGCATCTTCGCCGGCTTCGCCGTCGGCTCCGCCGTCGGCCTCTGGCTGCTCGGCCCCGATATCCTCGCCCGCTCCACGGTCTGGCCAACGATGTGGCCGCTGCTGGTCGGCGCGTCGGTCATGTTCATCACCGGCCTGGCCGACGACCTGCTCCACCGCCAGGGCCGCGAGGGCCTGCCCGCGCTGCTCAAGCTGGTCCTCCAGGTCGGCGCGGCCTGCGTCGTGGCCGGCGTCGCGCGGGTCCAGGGCCTGGCCCTGCCCGGCGGCGTCTACGTCGATTTCCCGGTCTGGCTCGAATGGGGGCTGACCGTCTTCTGGGTCGTCTTCGTAACCAACGCGATCAACTGGATCGACGGCATGGATGGCCTGGCGGGCGGCCTGTCGCTGATCTTCGCGCTCTGCCTGGGCCTGGTCGGCATGTCGCGCGCACCCGGCGTCGGCACCTTTGGCGAGCCGGTGCTCGCGCTGGCGCTGGTCGGCGGGCTGGTCGGCTTCCTGCGGCTCAACTTCCCGCCCGCGACGATGTTCATGGGCGACGGCGGCGCGCTGTTCCTCGGCTATGTGCTGGCGGCGATCTCGGTCTCGGGTCTGATGAAGGGCGCCGCGCTGATCGGCATCGCCACGCCGATGATGGTCATGGCGCTGCCGATGATCGACTCGGTCAAGGTCGTCTTCGGCCGCGCGGTGCGCCGCGAGCGGCTGATGGCCGCCGACCGCACCCACCTCCAGTTCCGCCTGACCGACGCGGGCTGGGAGGTCCACTCGTCGCTGCTCTTCGCCTACGCGCTGGCCGGCCTCTCCGGCTGCGCGGCGATGGCCCTGCTGCGCCTGCGCGGCGGCGGCGCCAGCCTGGCGATCCTCGTTTCCGTGCTGCTCGTCTGGGTCGCCGCGCGCCGGCCCAAGCCCTGCCCGCCGGCCGAGCCCGTCAGCGCGGCGGTCGACGACTCGGCCACCGAGTAGCCGCTAGCCGCCAGCCAGCACGCGCTCGGCCGCGCCGACCAGCGTCCGCAGCGCCAGCTCGAAGCTCGCCTCGTCCAGCCAGAACCGCGGGTGGTGGTGCGGGTAGTTGCGCTCAGGCTCGCTCGCGCCGGCGCCGACGAAGAAGAAGCAGCCCGGCACGCGGCTGGCCAGCTGCGAGAAGTCCTCACCGCCCAGGCTCGGTTCCTGCTCGTGGACGCCCGCCGCGCCAACCACCTCGGCCGCCGCTGTGGCGACGATCTCCGCCAGGCGCGCATCGTTGACCACCGGCGGCACCGGCTCCGAGAAGCGCAGCGTCGCGCGCGCGCCGAAGCCCGCGGCCAACTGCTCGGCCAGCTGCGTCACCCGCGCCGCCAGCCGCTCGCCGATCTCCGGGTCGTAACAGCGCAGCGTGCCCGACAGCTCGGCGGTCTCGGGGATGACGTTGCGGATGTGGCCCGCGCGCAGGTGCCCGACGGAGACGACGCCGACCTCGCGCGCGGCCAGGTTGCGGCTGACGATGGTCTGCAGCGCGGTCAGCACATGCGCCGCGACGACGACCGGGTCGACGGTCCGCTCGGGGTGCGCGGCGTGGCCGCCGCGGCCGTGGATCGTGATGTCAAACTCGC
Organism: Armatimonadetes bacterium UBA5419; assembly: GCA_002409445.1. Classification (GTDB taxonomy): domain Bacteria; phylum Armatimonadota; class UBA10988; order UBA10988; family UBA10988; genus UBA10988. Next base: position 10,217 of record DHNJ01000181.1, read on the forward strand.
GACAGGAGGCCATCACCGGCCCCGGCGAGACGTGGATCTCGCCCGTCGGCGTCAGCGACTGGACATGCAGGCCCAGCGCGTAGTCGACCGGCGGGTCGCTCAGCAGGCCGTCGTTGATCATCGCCAGCGCGCCGACGGTCGCCTCCTCGTTCGGCTGGAAGCAGAAGACGACGCGCCCCGGCAGCCGCGCCGCGCGCGCCGCGAGGACCTCGGCCGCGCCCAGCAGGATCGCCGTGTGCGCATCGTGCCCGCAGGCGTGCATCACGCCGGGCGTCTGCGAGGCGAAGGGCAGGTCGGTCTCCTCCTGCACCGGCAGCGCGTCCATGTCCGCGCGCAGCAGCACCGTCGGCCCCGGCCCGCCGCCGCCGACCAGCTCGGCGACGACCCCGGTCCGCCCGACGCCGGTCCGCGGCGTGTAGCCCCAGCCGCGCAGGATCTCCGCGACCCGCGCCGCCGTCCGCTCCTCGGCGAAGCCCAGCTCCGGACGCGCGTGGAACTCGCGCCGCCAGGCAATGACCCGCTCAGTCACGCCACTCGTCGTGCGCTCAGCCATCGTCAACCTCCTCGCCCGCCGCTAGCGCGCGCAGCAGGACCAGCTCCTCGCCGTGGTTCTCGAGCCCCGGCGTCTCGACCGCCATCGGCACCTGCCGCAGCCGCTCGTCGCGCAGCCAGGTGGCGAAACTGGCCCGACCCAGGTGCCCGTCGCCGATCCGCTCGTGGCGGTCGACGCGGCTGCCGACGGCCGTCTTCGAATCGTTGAGGTGGACCAGCGCCAGGTACTCGAGACCGACGACCGCGTCGAACTCGTCGATGAACGCCTGGACCGCCGCCGGCCAGCCCTGGTCGTAGCCCGCCGCGTGCAGGTGGCAGGTGTCGAGGCAGACGGCGATACGGCCCGGCCGGTCGATCGCCGCCAGCAGCCAAGCCAGGTGCTCGAGGCGGTAGCCCAGGTGGGTGCCCGAGCCGGCGGTACTCTCGAGCAGGGTCGGCACGGTCAGCTCCGGGTGGGCGTCGTAGATGGCCCGCAAGCTCGCCGCGATGCGCTCGAGGCCCGCCTCCTCGCCGTCGCCGGTATGCGCGCCGGGGTGCAGGACGACGCCTTCGAGGCCGAGGGCCTGGCAGCGTTGGAGCTCGGCGGTGAAGGCGGCGACGGAGCGCTCGTGGGTCTCGGGCTTGGGGCTGGCGAGGTTCAGGAGGTAGGCCGAATGGGCCACGACGCGGCGACAGACGGCGTCGGCGCGGGCGACCGACCAGGCGGCCAGCGCCGCCTCGTCGAGCCGGCGGGCGGCCCACTGCTGGGGCGAGGAGGTGAAGATCTGCATGACCTCGGCGCCGATCTCGTCGGCGCTGGCCCAAGCCGTGTGCAGGCCGCCGACCGTGGGCCGGTGGGCGCCGAGGGGGGGCCGGGCGGGGTGGTTACTCATGGCCCAGCATTATGACGCGTGCGCGGCGTTGACGGCCACCCCTCGGTGGTGCCACGCTAAGGGAGAGGAGTAGGACATGGCGATGACACCTGGCTATGACACGATGCAGTACCGCCGCACGGGCAAGAGCGGCTTGGTCCTGCCGGCGCTGAGCCTCGGCTGCTGGCATAACTTTGGCGACGAGGCCGACCAGCTCGAGGCGCGGCGGATGCTGCGGCGCGCGTTCGAGCTGGGCATCAACCACTTCGACCTGGCCAACAACTACGGCCCGCCGCCCGGCACCGCCGAGATCAACGTCGGCCGCATCCTCGCCGAGGACTTCGCCGGCCTGCGCGACGAGCTGATCATCTCGTCCAAGGCCGGCTACCGCATGTGGCCCGGCCCATACGGCGACGGTGGCAGCCGTAAGTACCTGCTGGCCAGCCTCGACCAATCGCTGAAGCGGATGAAGCTGGACTACGTGGACATCTTCTACAGCCACCGCTTCGACCCCAACACCCCGCTCGAAGAGACGATGATGGCCCTCGACCAGGCGGTCCGCTCGGGCCGCGCGCTGTATGTGGGCATCAGCAGCTACAACGCGGAGCAGACGCGCGAGGCGGCGGCGATCCTCGACGAACTGGGCACCCCCTGCCTCATCCACCAACCCAGCTACTCGATGATCAACCGTTGGATCGAGCCGGACCTGATGGACGCCTGCGGCGACCTGGGCATCGGGCTGATCGTCTTCTCGCCGCTGGCCCAAGGCCTGCTGACCAGCCGCTACCTGGACGACATCCCTGCCGACAGCCGTGCGGCCAAGCCCTCGGGCTTCCTGAAGCGCGACGCGATCCCCCCCGAGCTGCGGGCCAAGCTGCGCAAGCTCGCCGCGATCGCCGAGGCCCGCGGCCAGACGCTGGCGCAGCTGGCGCTGAGCTGGGTGTTGCGCGACCCGCGGATGACCAGCGCGCTGGTCGGCGCGAGCAGCGTGGCCCAGATCGAGGATAACGTCGGCACGCTGGCCGCCGGCCCGCTGAGCGACGACGAACTCAAGCAGATCGACGCCGCCCTGGCCGACTGAGCGCGACCCCAATCGAAACGAGCGCCGGTACCCCTGCGGGGGCGCCGGCGCTCGCTGTGCAGCAGGATGGCTCGCGCGCTAGCGGATGCGCGTGTAGCGCGCGCGGTAGCCCGTGGTCTGGCCGAAGCTGCTGGAGGTGTAGTAGACCCACTCCATGCGGTGGTTGGAAGCCAGCATGCGGATGCGCGCGTAGCGCGTGGCGTGGCCGGGCCAGTAAACAGTGATGCGGCTGCCGTTCAGGTGGTACGTGCCGGTGCGATCGCGGTTATCGATCCACGTACCGTCGGCGCGGTAGTCGACCTGCAGGTTGTCGCTGCGGTCGAGCCACTTGCTGCCGCCGTCATTCGACTCCTGGTCGCGGATCCAGCGGCCGACCATGCCCTGCCGCACTTCTTCGTTGACGCCGCTGTCGCCACCGCAGGCGGTCAAGGCCACCGCGGCCAGCACGAGCAGCAGAGGGAACGCTTTACGACTCATTTTGTACTCCTCGCATCACTATAAGACTTAGCATGTGGGTGTCATGTCAAGCCTGGCAGCCCGCACCCGCGGAGTTGTCGGCTCGGCCGCGCAGGGCGTCTGCAGTGGCGCTGGGCGGTATCGCACGGCGCTTGGAGGATGGGAGACGGTGGATGACGAACCGGATAATGGGCCTGTGGCTGGCCGCTGGTCTGCTGGTCGTGACCATGCCCGCGTGTGGGCAGCAGGTGCGCCTGCGCAACGCCGGCTTTGACCAGCAGACGGGCGGCCGGCCGACCGGCTGGTACGCCTACGCTTGGGGCGACCGCGAGGCCGACTACACCGTCGCGGCCGCCCCGGGCCTGGGCCGCGGCGGGACCGGCGCGTTGCGCGTGGTCAACAGCGGCGCGGCCGAGCCCGGCGCCTACACGCGCCTGTCCGTTGGCGCGGGTGGCTACGAGATGTCCGTCTGGGCGCGGGCCCTGGGCGCCGGGCGCGCCACGGTCCAGCTCTACCTGTTCGGCCGCTCGCCCAGCTTCGAGGTCGGCGCGGCCTGGACCCAGTTGACCTTCCGCACCACGCTGCGCGAACCTAACCGCAATGCCGAGATCGGCGTCCGCGTGCTCGGGCCGCAGGCCGGTGAGGTGCTCTTCGACGACGTGGCGATCGTCATGACCGCCGCCGGCGCGACCACCGCGACAACCAGCACGCGCGTCGACGGCGCGAAGCCGCAGCTGCTCATGTTCGCCCCAATCAACGTCAACCACCTGACCGACAGCGCCGCGCAATGGGCGGCGAACGGCGTCGACGGGTTCATGTTCCGCCGGCTGATGGACTCCTGGGACATCGATGTCTGGTCGGTTGATGGCGACCCGACCACCACCGGCTCCGACGACCGGATGCTCCAGGAGGTCGCCGCCGCCAACCGCGCCAGCCGCGAGGTTGGCATCACCTCCAACTTCATGAAAGTCGCGCTTTACCGCCCGCTGCCCGCCTGGGACGACGACGCGGCCTGGGCCCGGGTGACCGCCAACTTCCACGAGGCAGCGCGCTTCATCCGGCTCAGCGGGCTGGTCGGTATGGCGCTTGACACCGAGTACATCAGCGCCGCTTACACCCCCGCCCGCGGCACCCCGCAGGCCGAGATCGACCGCAACGTAGCCCTCGCCCGCGAGCGCTGGCGGACGATCATGGCGGACATGTACACCGTCTACCCGGACCTGATTCTGCTGACGATGCCCGAGGGGGCGGTGCTCTACGGGCCGTACTGGGCGGCGATGTTCGAGGGCATGGTCCAGGCCGCCGCCGACCGCCAGGCCCGCGGCGGGGTCCATCTGCTGCTCGAGCGGACCTACAGCATGACCAACGCCGGCTCGCTGGGCCGCAGCATGGGCGAAGTCCAGCGTGCGGTCGAGCGGATCCTGGGCCCCGGCCTGATGGCCTACTGGGACCAGTACTGCAGCCTGGCGCCCGGCGCCTGGCCGCTGGGCTATTACCGGCCGATCATGCGCGGTGGCGAGCGCGTCGGCTGGAGCGGCCGCGAGGAGACCTTCGGCGACGAGATCGTCGGCTCGTATGCGGACAAGAGCAGCCGCTACTCTGCCGGTGATTTCGCCCGCCAGATGGCCGCCATGGACAGCTTGGCGAGCCGGTATGTGTGGATCTATTCGCACGGCGCCGCCTTCTGGCAGCTGCCCGCCGAGCAGGCCAAACGGTACGAGCGCTACCAGAAGAGCAACATGAACGACGAGTTGCCGACCGACCCCAACCTGGACCAATACCTGGCGGTCATGCGGCAGCGGTGAGACGGTCTGCGGCCTCGTTTGACAGCGGGCCGCCGGTCAAGGATAGTATCCTTGCCTGGAGGTTGGCATGAAGCCGCTGTCGATGAGCCGGACCGCGCTCGACCGCTTGCCGGTCAGCGTGCTGAACGTCGAGGAGTGCGTGGATCTATCCAGCGACTACTCGACCTTCACCGTGCCCCGGCCCGTCGCCGACGCCATCGTCTGGGCCGCGCGTTCGACCGACCTCGGTCGCCACAACACCGCGAGCGGCCGCTACCTGCGTGAGGCCGTCGTCGAGAAGCTGCGCGCCGAGAACGGCCTCGAGGCCCGCGAGGACAGCGTCGTCGTCACCGCCGGGGCAACCGCCGCGCTCTGCTTCATCCTCGGCGCCATGTGCGACGCCGGCGACCACATCCTCTGTCCCGACCCCGGCCCCGCCTCCTATCTCCGCCTGGCCGCCTCCTGGGGCGCGAGCGCCGAGCGCTACCCGACCGAGCTCAATGGCACCCCCGACTGGCAGGTCCTCGACTCGCTCGTCCGCCACGAGACCAAGGCCCTGGTCGTCAACAGCCCCTCCGACCCGGCCGGCGCCATCCTCGACCCGGACCTGCTGCGTCAGTACGTCGATTTCGCCCGCGAGCACGACCTCTACGTCATCTCCGACGAGCAGACCGACCTCCTCCGCTACGACGGCCTGGCCACCGGTGGCACCGCGACCAGCGACTACGATGGCCGCGTCGTCAGCGTCTACTCCCTGGCCCGCACCCACGCCCTGTACGGCCTACGCCTGGGCTACTGCGTCGCCGCGCCGGCGCTGGCCGAGGCCATCGCCCAGGCTCAAGACGCCCAGCTCTCCGGCCCCAGCACCCTCGCTCTGGCCGCCGGCCAAGCCGCCTTCACCATGGACCGCTCGGTCGTCGACTCGATGGTCGCCACCTACCAGCAGGCGCGCGACGTCGTCGAGGTCAACCTCTCGCCCGAGGTCCTGCCCTTCCAGCCCCAGAGCGGCTACTTCATGCTCGTCGATGTCAGCCACTGCGGCTACCCCGACAGCCATGCCTTCGCCGCCGAGCTGCTGAGCCAGAAGCAGCTGCGCGTCGCCCCGGGCACCCGCTTCGGCACCCGGACCCAGCAGATGATTCGCCTCACCCTCGCGGTGAACGAACGCAATTTGAGCCGCGGGATCGAGCGCCTCGCCGAGTTCATGCACGAGTGCGGCGCACCGGTCGAACCGCCCACCGACTAGGAGCCTGCCATGCGCCCGCTCGCCCTCCTGCCCGCCCTCTGCGGGTGCCTTCTGCTTGCCACCGGCGCCAGCGCCCAGGGACCGGAGCCGCTCGGCCCGCCCGTGCGCCCCGCCGCCCCCGCCTACAGCGTGACCATCCCCGAGGACGGCACCAACCTCCTGGCCGACCCCGGCTTCGAGACCGCCGACACCTGGAACGGCTTCGGCGCCGGCGGCTACACCCTCGAGCCCCGAGCCGGCCGCAACGGTACCGCCGCCGCGCGCGCCGAACGCGCCACCGCCGACGCCCCGCCCGCCGGCGCCGGCCAGAGCGTCGTGCTCAACCAGACCCGCGCCACCCCGCTGGTCGTCCGCGGCTGGAGCCGCGCGGAGGACGTCAGCGGCGTCGCTGGTTCCGACTACTCGCTCTACTGCGACCTCGTCCTCGCCGACGGCACGCCGCTGTGGGGTGAGATCGCCACCTTCGCCGTCGGCACCCACGACTGGCAGCAGGTCCGCGTGGTCATCGAGCCGCGCCAGCCGGTCCGCTCGATCGTCGTCTACGGCCTCTTCCGCAACCATACCGGGACCGTCTGGTTCGACGACTTCTCGCTCAGCGAGGTCGAGACGCCCGAGACGCTGATGCGGCTGGATGGCAACCTGGTCCAAGCCGCGCCGCTGGGCGGCCCGCCGCCGGGCGAGCTGGTCACCACGACGGCCGATGACTACCTCGGCCGCGCGGTCACCGCGGGCTGGCGCGGTAACCAGCTGGTCAGCTACCAGATTGCCGGCCAGGAGCTGCTCGGCCCGAGCACCGGCGGCTGGCTGCTGCGCGATGCGGCCGCCGAAGGCGACTTCCTCAAGGTCTACCCCGGTACCCAGACCGATCTGCGCCTCGCGGTCGAGGGCACACCGGAAATGCGCGCAGGCGAGATCCGCTTCCGCGGCACGGTGACCAACCTCGACCCGCAGGCCGATCGCGCCGTGACCCTGCTCTACGCCCTGCCGCTCGGCCCCGGCTGGGAATGGGCGACGATGTCCGGCAGCCAGCCGACCGACGAGGCCTACGAGTTTGGCGACTGGGTGCAGATCGGCAGCGGCTCCAACGGCCGGCTCAGCCGCTGGCCACTGGGCACCGTGACCAACGGCGCACACAGCCTGACCCTCGCCCTGCTGCCCGAGACCGCGGCCCAGTACCGCATCGGCTTCAGCGCGCGCGCGGGCCTGCTGTACATCGCCTACGACTTCGGCCTGCTCGCCGCGGGCGAGTCGGGGCCAGCTCAGTTCGGCTTCGCGCTGCTGCCCTCGGCCGGCGCCTGGGGCCTGCGCAACGGGCTCGACGCCTGGTTCCACGCCTTCCCCGAGCAGTACGAGGTCCGCGTCCCCGACCAAGGCAACTGGATGGCCTTCGCCAAGATCAGCGAGGTCGAGGGCTGGGAGGACTTCGGCTTCCGCATTAAGGAAGGCGACAACGAGACCGCCTGGGACAACGCCAACGACATCCTCACTTACCGCTACTCGGAGATGGGCACCTACTGGATGTCGATGCCGCCCGAGACTCCGCGGACCTACGAGGCCGCCCTCGCCCAGCTGCAGGCCGAGGCCGCCGACGAGGCCAACCAGCACCGCTACCGCTACGCCAACGCCGTCCTGCAGAGCGGCAGCCACGACGCCGCCGGCCGCTTCCAGCTGCGCTTCCTCGACACCCCTTGGGCCGACGGCGCGGTCTGGAGCCTCAACCCCTCGCCCTACCTCACCGGCGACCACGTCCAAGCCCAGATCGCCTGGGGCCCCGCCCAGCAGGCCGCCTACGAGCCGGACGCCGCGCCGCAGCTGACCGGCGAGTACCTCGATAGCCTCGAGGGTTACGTCACCGCCGACTTCAACTACCGCCGCGACCACCTGGCCGCCGCGCGCTTCCCGCTGACCTTCATCGACGGGCAGCCGGTGCTGCACAAGATGCTCTCGATCGCCGAGTTCTCGCAGCGCATCTCCCACGACCTCCACGCCCGCGGCCACACGCTGATGGCCAACTCGATCCCCTACCGCTTCGGCTTCATGGCGCCGTGGTTTGACATCCTCGGCACCGAGACCGACTGGGGCCGCGCGGGCGAGTATACCCCCGACACCGACGACACGATGATCTACCGGCGCGCGCTGACCGGCGGCAAACCCTACTGCCTGCTGCTCAACACCCGCTTCGAGCCGTTCGGGCCGTACATGGAGCGCTACTTCCAGCGCGCGCTCGCGTTTGGCATGTTCCCCAGCATGTTCTCGCACAACGCCGCCGAGGAGCACTACTTCCAGAACCCCGCCTGGTACAACCGCGACCGCGCCCTCTTCCAGCGCTACATGCCGCTGGTCAAGCAAGTCGCCGAGGCCGGCTGGCAGCCCGTGACCGGCGCCCGCGCGCGCGACGGCCGCGTCCACCTCGAACGCTTCGGCCCGGCGCGGACCGACGGCGCGACCTACCTCACGCTGCACAACAACAGCGCCGAGGCGGTCGATGACCTGATCACCTTCGACGGCCGCCCCGAAGCCGTCGGGCGGCCGATCCACCTCGAACCGTGGGAGACCGTCGTCTGGACCTGGGAGCCCGAGTGGGACGCGCCGCAGCTGCTGGCCCAGGCCGATCGGCGGCAATGATCGAGCTACGCGCCGAAGGGCTGAGCAAGCACTATGACGACGTCGAGGCCCTGGCCCCGACCGATCTGACCATCGCGCCGGGCGAGTTCTTCAGCCTGCTGGGCCCCAGCGGCTGCGGCAAGACGACCACGCTGCGGCTGGTCGCCGGGCTGGAGATGCCGACCGGTGGCCGCCTCTGGTTCGGCGAGCGCGACGTGACCCACCTGGCCACGCACCGCCGCGGGCTCGGCATGGTCTTCCAGAACTACGCGCTGTTCCCCTACCTGAGCGTCGGCGGCAACGTCGCCTACGGCCTGCGCG
>DHNJ01000026.1:0-9372 GCA_002409445.1 Armatimonadetes bacterium UBA5419
GCGTGCCCAGCGTCGGGGCGAGCAGCGCGTGCGCGGCCGCCGGGTCACGGTCGTAGCGCCAGAGCGCGCGCAGATGGGCGACCTGCGCCGTCCGCTGCGGGTCGCCGACGACCAGCTCCGCCGCGCGCGCGCCGGCCTGGTCCGCCGCCGCATGCCGGCCATGCAGCGCCAGTGCCTCGGTCTCCGCGAGAAACGCCAGCCAGCGCCCCTCGGGCCCGCACTCGCGCACCCGCTGGTACTGCGCCATCGCCTCGGTGAAGCTGCCGCGCCGCAGCGCTAGGTCGCCCAGCAGCAGGCAGTCGTCCACCAGCCGCTGCGGGTCGCGCGCCAGGTTGGCCAGGCGGAAGGCGTCGCGCGCGTCGCGCTCGGCCTGCTCCAGGTTGTCCAGCGCCAGGTAGGCGCGCGCCGCGGCCAGGTGCGCGCGATGGCGCAGGGTCTCGGGCGTGCCCGCGCGGCCGAGGACCAGTTCCAGGGCGGTGACCGCCGCGCGGTAGTGGCCCAGTCCGACGTACAACTCCGCCAGCCGCACCCGCAGGCTCGCCAGCCAGGACGCCCAGCTGGTCGGATCGCCGGTCGGCGCGGGCTGTGCGACAGCCGCGTCGAGAATCGACTCGAGCTCGATCAGCGCCGCCGCCCAATCGCCCGCCAAGACCAGCGCGTCGACCTCCATCTCCGCCGCCCACAACGAGGCCGGCTGCTGCGCGCGGTACGCCGACTCCGCCTCCGCGCGCGCCACCGCCGCTTCCTTGCCCGCGCCCAACCGCTCGTGACAGGCCGCCCGTAAGCCCTGCACCGGCCCCTGCAGCTCGAGCGGCGCCCCGGGCACCAGCTCATCGGCCAGCATCAACGCGCGGCGCGGCTCACCCGCCATGAACAACGCCTGCGCCAGCCGGAAGCCCAGCCAGTAGTCCTGCTCGTGGCCCAGATACAAAGCCCTCAACACCTTCGCCGCCAAGCCCGCCTGCCCCCGCGCCATCAACGCCCGCGCCAACCGCGGCCCCACCACCCGCCGCACCAACCGCTCCGTGAGCACCCACGCGAGCACCACCGCCACCGCCACGACACCCCAAGTCCAACCCACCGCACTGCTCTCCATCTATGGGTATACCCCAAGCAGCTGAACGGATCGCTGCTAAGACGACCCGCCGGCTGGTAAGCCGGCGCTCCGTCTACGCGGCGCATCCTTGCCGGCGCTTCGTCTTGCCCCCCACCCGCCGGTTGACACGCGGCTACGGCTTTGGGTAGGATCGCCAGTGGGTTACTTTGACCTGGAGAACGCGATGCACACGGCGAAGCAGAGGTTCGTGGGGCTGTTGGTGGTGGCGTTGATGGTGGGGGCGGCGGGGGCGCAGGAAGATGCCAACCTGAACCAGCTCGTGACCCGCATCGAGGGCCGCGTCGGGGCGATGCGCGCCGATGCCGATTTGCCCGTTTCGCGCGCGGCGATCTTCCGCGGGCCGCTGGCTAGCCTGCGCGCTGACATCGAGACCCTCGCCGCCGCCGGCGACGCCGGCGTGCCCGGCTTGACCCGCCTGCTCGGCTCCAACAACGGCCAGCTGCGCGCCAATGCCGCTTACGGGCTCGGCCTGGTCGGCCTGCCGTCGGCCGCGCCGGCGCTGGCCGCGGCCGCGCACGATCTGCTCGGCGGCGTCCGCTACCAGATCGCCTGGGCCCTGGGCAATACCGGCAGCGCGATGGCCCTGCCCGCGCTGAACGAACTGGCCAGCGACCGCGAGGCCGCCGTCGCGGCGACCGCGGTGACCGCCGCCGGCCAGCTGCGCGACGTGCTCAACGCCGAGTCGGCCGAGACCGCCGCCCAGCGCATCGCCGACCTGATCCCGCTCGCCTCCAGCCAGCCCGCGCAGTACAAGCTGGCGACCTACGGCGCGCAGGCCGTGCCCGCGCTGATCGCGGCGCTGACCAACGAGGACCGCGCGGTGACCACCGGCGCGGCCAACACGCTCGCGCGCATCGGCGACCCCAGCGGCCTCGAGCCGCTCTCGGCCCGCTTCATCGCCACCGTCGATGCCGGCGCGCCCGAGTTCAAGTTCGCCCAGGCGCTGGCCGAGTACAACAACGCCGCCGCCGTCTGGCCGTACCTGACCGCCCTGCTCGACAGCACCTCGCCGACCGTCCAGCAGATCGCCCTCGGGCGCATCGCCCGCCTCGACAACCCGGCGCGGCTGACCGTGCTGCAGGCCTTCCTCGACAAGGCGGTCAACGCCGGACTGCACACCGCGACGCCCGCGGCCAACGAGATGCAGGTCAACACCGTCGCGACCGCCGCCGAGATCCTCGGGGTCATCGGCGACACCTCGTTCGTGCCGATCCTCAACCGCATCATCAACGAGGCGCCGGACGCCGACAAGAGCATCGTCAAGCCGATCGCCGAGGCCGCCCTGCGCGCGATCCAGGAGCGTGGCTAGTCCTCATTACCGCCGGTGACGGCGGCTCGTGTACTGGGCATCTAGCCAGGCGATATGCCTGGCTTCGATGCCGGGCGGTATACTGATCGCCCATGCGCGTAGTCTTTCTCGGCACCAGTAGCGCCACGCCCACGCCGCAGCGCTTCCTGCCCTCGGTCGCTCTCATGCGCCAGGGCGATATCTTCCTGCTCGATTGTGGCGAGGGCTCGCAGATCCGCTTCCGCCGCGCCGGCCTGCGCTTCTCGCGGCTGCGCTGGCTGCTCGTCAGCCACATGCACGGCGACCACATCACCGGCCTGCTCGGCCTGCTGATGTCGCTGCAGATGGCCGAACGCACCGCGCCGCTGGAGATCGCCGGGCCGGTCGGCCTGCAGGACTACATCCTGACCAACCGCCGCCTGCTGCGCACCGAGTTTGGCTACGAGCTGCGCTTCACCGAGCTGACCGAACCGTTCGAGGTCGTCTACGACGGGCCCGACTTCCGCCTGGAGGCCGCGCGCCTGGACCACCGCCTGAGCACCTACGGCTACGCCCTGGCCGAGAAGCCGCTGCCCGGCCGCTTCCAGGCCGAGGTCGCCGCGGAGCTCGGCGTGCCCTTCGGCCCGCTCTGCGGCCGCCTGCAGCGCGGCGAGGCGGTGACCCTCGATGACGGCCGCGTGGTCCTGCCCGAGCAGGTCCTCGGCCCGTCGCGGCCGGGCCGCCGCGTGGTCTACGTCACCGACACCCGCCCCTGCCCCGGCGGCGTGCTGCTGGCCGAGAGCGCCGACCTGCTGATCCACGAGGCCACCTTCGGCGCCGATCTGGCCGACGAGGCCCGCGTCAAGAAGCACAGCACAACCCGCGAGGCCGCCGAGGTCGCCCGGCTGGCCGGCGCGCGGCACCTCGTGCTGACCCACTTCTCGCCCCGCTACGTCGACCTCGAAGCCCTGCGCGCCGAGGCGGCCGAGCTGTTCGAGCCGGTCGACGTCGCCTGGGACCTGCGCGAGTTCGTCCTGGAGCCCGTGCCATGACCCCGACCCGCTTCCGCCGCTTCACCATCAGCCTCGAACTAGCCGCGCAGCTCTGCGCCGAGCACGGCCTGCCCGCGCCGGTCGGCCTCGAACGCGTGCCCCACGGCGAGGTCAGCGGCGTCTTCCTCCTCGACCTCGCCGACGGCCAGAGCGCCGTGCTCAAGGTCTACCTACGCAACCACGAGCCGCGCCTGCTGGTCGCCGAACAGGCCATCTTCGAGCACCTGCGCCGCCAGGCCCGCCTGCCCGTGCCCGCCTGGACCCACCTCAACCTCGAGGGCGGCGAGCTGGGCTGGCCCTACGCCCTGCAGCAGCGCCTCCCCGGCGTCGACGGCGAGACCGTCCTGCTCGGCGAGGACCTGCCCGGCACCGAACGGCTCCTGCGCCGCGTCGGCGAGACGCTGGCCCAGCTGCATCACGTCTCCCCGCTCGGCTCCTGGCTCGAACGCGCCGACCTGCCCTCCGCCGATTCCTGGCTGCCCAGCCTCGAAGCCGAGTTCAGCCAGGCGGTCGCCCGCCTCGAACAACAAGGCTGGCTCGAGCCCGAGCTGCTGCACCGCGCGCGGCTGGTCTGGGCGGCCGGGTCGTCGGTGCGCGAGGCGCCGTTCGAGCCGGTCCTCTGCCACGGCGACTTCCAACTCTGGAACCTGCTGGCCGACCCGCAATCGCTCCAGATCACCGGCCTACTGGACATCGGCCAGGCCTACTGGGGCCCGGCGGCGGTCGATTTCCGCGACCTCGAGCTGAACCTCTTCGGCCACGCGCCGCGCCTGCGCCAGGCGTTCCTCCACGGCTACGGCTGGCACGATTTCGACGAGCGCGAACGCGAGCGGCTGCGCCAGGCCGCCCTCAGCCGCGCCCTGGCTCTGCTCGCCGCGTACTGGGGCCCGACGGCGATGATCACCCCGGCCGCCGTCTGGCACCTGCTCGCGCCCTGGTCCGAAGACGCCGAGGGCTAGCCCGCCGCCGCCGCGCTGATCAGCCAGGCCAGCAGCCGCTCCGCCGCGCGGTCGTAACCCGGCGCCGCGGGGTCCAGCCGCCGCCGCAGCTCGACGCGGTTGAGCCAGACGTTGCCGCCCAGCGCGTCGACCTCGAGGATCACCGGCCGCTCGGGCCGCTCCATCCACAGCCACGGCCGCCCCGCCTCCGCCACCGGGCCCGCGAAGGTGCCCCACGACAGCAGGCTCTCCATCCCGTTCAGCCGCCGCAAGTACGGGTCGGCCAGGCCCGCCGGCACCGTCCGCCCCGCGCTCCAGAAGCCCGCCGACGCACGCGCCTCCTGTACCTCCAGGGGGAACAGCCCGTCCCACTCCCACTCGCCCCAGGCGTGGATCAGCAGCTGCCCGCCCGCCGCGACATGCTGTCGCAGGCCGGCGAAGTTACGCTGCGCCGGGTCGATGCCGCGCGCGTGCCAGACCATCACCAGGCCCCGGCCCGGCGTGCCCAGCGTCTCGCGGAAGGCGATGTTCCGGGCCCGCAGCCAGGCCCGCAGCGCGTCATCCGCGCCGAGCACGGTGATCTCGCCGGCCGGGCGCGGCAGCGGCTGCGCGACCAGGACGTTCACCGGCCGCTGGCTCAGCGCCGGCGCCGCCCCGGCCCGTTGGACCTCCGCGCTGAGCCAGTAGGTGCCCTCCGTCGCCGGCCAGGGCACCTCCACGACCTGCACCAGGTTCTCGCTGGCCGGCACGGTGGCCGTGAACTCGTGGCGCCAGGCCGGATTGTCCAGGGCCTCGGGCGCCTGGCCGAACATCGGGCTGGCCGTCGTCAGCCGCACCTCGACGCGCACGGGCTGGTCCGCCGGCAGGTCGTTGCAGAGGTGGATCGGCACGCTGGCCTGGCCGCCGGCGATCATGTTCCGCTCGAACAGGTTGACGCTGACCGCGACCGGCGCGAAGGCCTGGCGCATGGCCCAGACGTGCGGCAGCGTGCGGTCGGTGCGGTCCGAGGCACCGGACGTGCCATAGGGCAGGATCAGGTCGTACTGGTCGCGCCGCTGCTGCTCCATCTGCTCGGCGAGGATCTGCGTGTAGGCCTGCATCACGGCGGCCTCGTCGTCGCCCTCGGCCAGCGCACCGCCCAGGCGGTACTGCTGGTCCGGGGTCGCACTGCCGCAGAACTCGCTACAGCCCAGCGGCCGCTGCCCGTCACGCTGGTTCGACCACCAGGCGAAGCCCTCGTGGTAGTCCGCGTCGGCGCCGTCCCACAGTCCCTTATAGGTGTGCCGGTCGAGCACGTCCGGTGTCGTGTCGCCCGCGCGCATGATCGGCCGGCTCGGGTCGAGCGCCTTGATCGCGTCGTAGAGGACGGTATTCTGCCACTGCTCCTCCTGGCTGAACTCGTTGACCGGGACCCAGACGAACAGCGACGGGTGGTTGCGCTGGTGCTTTACCCAGCCCTCCGCCTCGCGCACGGCGTTGGCCTTGTAGGTCCGCCAATCGGCCGGCGTAAAGTCCCACTGGCCGTAGTTCTGGACCATCTTGAACTCGGAAAGGATGAACGCACCGTGCTCGTCGGCGATGTCCAGCCACAGGTCCGGCGGCGGCGCGGTGTGGGTGCGGTAGCCGTTGTGGTTCATGAACCGCGCGAAATCGACCAGGTAGCCGCGGATCTTGTCCACATTGCCGTACCACTCGTCGGACCAGTAGAACTGCCACATCAGGTTGTCGCCGCGCAGGTAGTGGCGCTCGCCGTTGAGGTGGTAGCGGCCGTCGACGACCGTGAACTCGCGCTGGCCAAACCGCTCGTCGCGGCGGCTGAGGATCTGCCCGCCGCTGCCCAACGTGACCTCGGCCACGTGCAGGTTCGGCGCGGCCGGACTCCACAGCTTGGCGCCGGTCATCGGCACGCGCAGCTCGTGCGGGCCCGGTTGCTGGGCCAGATCGACGCGCAGCCGCGCCACACCGACCGGTGCCGCCCCCGGCGTCACCGGCCAGGGCAGCACGCGGATCAGGATCTCCGCCGGCCCGGTCATCGTCTGCGCCGCGTCGAGATGGACGATCGCGCGGACCTGTTCGTTGGCCAGGTCCGGCAGCAGCTGCACCGCGGCCAGGCGCGCGCCCTGGTACAGGTCGAGCCAGCAGGAGCCGAAGACCGAGCCGTCGTGCCGCCCACCGAAGGCCGGGTAGCCGCCGGGCACCAGCGGCACACCGTTGCGCTTGGGCAGCGCCGACCAGCCGGTCACGCGCAGGACGACCTCGTTGTCGCCCGCGCGCAGCAGCCCGGGTGGCAGCAGCACGTCCTCCGGCGCGGTGACCGGGCTACTGCCGACCTCGCGCCCGTTGACCCAGGCCCGCACGCCCCACAGCACCCGCCCCCAGTGCAGCGCGGCGTCGCGCCGCGCCTGCTCGGCGCTGAGCGTGATCGTCCGCCGTGCCCAGACGCCCGGCGCGTCGTTCAGCTCATCGATCGGCCAACGGCGCAACGGCAGCGTCGCCGGCGTCCAGTCGGTCGCCGCCAGCGCCGCGTCGAGCGCCTCCGTCGCACCCGCCGCGCGGATCCGCCAGGGGCCGTCCAACGAGACGCGCAGCTCCGGCTGCGCCGCGGCGCAGGCCGCCAGGCCGGCCAACAACAGGACCGGCCAGACCCGCCCGAGGTACGTCATCTCAACCTCCCGCCGCGGTGACCATCAGCCACGCGAGCAGCCGTTCGGCCGCCCGGTCATGGTCCGCGCTCGCCGGGTCCAGCCGCCCGCGCACCTCCACGCGGCTCAGCCAGACCGTCCCGCCCAGCACGTCGACCTCGGTGATCACCGGCCGGTCGGGCCGTTCCATCCAGAGCCACGGCCGCCCCGCGGCGACCGTCGGCCCGCTGAAGGTCCCGTCGGCCAGCAACCCGCGGTTGCCGTTCAGCCGCCGCAGCACCGGGTCGGCCAGGCCGGCTGGCGGCGTCCGCCCCTCGCTCCAGAAGCCGGCCGAGGCGCGCGCATCCTGGGTCTCCAGGGGGAACAGCCCGCCCCACTCCCACGGCCCCCAGGCGAGGATCAGCAGCTTGCCGCCCGCCGCGACGTGTTGCCGCAGCCCGTCGAAGTTGCGCTGCGCTGGGTCGACCCGCCGCGGATGCCAGACCGTCACCAGGCCCTCGCCCGGCGTGCCCAGCGTCTCGCGGAAGGCGATGTTCTGGGCCCGCAGCCAGCCGCGCAGCTCGTCGTCGGCGCCGATCACCGCGATCTCGCCCGCCGGCCGCGGCAGCGGCTGCGCGGCCAGCACGTTGATCGGCCGCTGGCTCAGCACCGGCTCGACCCACGCGCGGTGCAGCTGCGCGGTCAGCCAGTAGGTGCCCTCGGCCGCCGGCCAGGGCACGTCGACGCGCTGGGTCAGCGTCTCGCTGGCCGGCACCGTCGCCGTGAACTCGTGCCGCCAGACCGGGTCGTCCAGCGCGGCGAGCGCCTGGCCAAACTCGGGGCTGGCCGTGGTCAGCAAGACCTCGACGCGCACCGGCTGGTCGCTCGGCAGGTCGTTGCACAGCACCACCGGCACGCCGCGCCCGCCGCCGGCCAGGGCGTTGCGGTCGAGCAGGTCGAGGCTAACCGCGACCGGCGCGAACGTGTTGCGCAGGGCGTGGACGTTCGGCAGCGTGCGGTCGCGCTCGGCCGAGCGGCCGGAGGTACCGTACGGCAGGATCAGGTCGTACTGCGCCCGCCGCTGCAGCTCCATCTGCTCCATCAGGATCTGCGCGTAGGCCATCTGCACCGGCCGCTTCAGCGCGCCCTCGGCCAGCGCGCCGCCCAGGCGGTACTGCTGGTCCTGGCCCATGCCGCCGCAGAACTCGCTGCAGCCCAGCGGCCGCTCGCCGTCGCGCTGGTTGGACCACCAATCGAACCCGGCGTGGTAGTCGCCGTCGGCTCCGTCCCACAGGCCCTGATAGCTGTGCGTGTCCAGAATGTCCGGCGTGTTCTGGCCGGCGCGGAGGATCGGCCGCGACGGGTCGAGCGCCTTCATCGCGTCATAGAGGACGGTGTTCTGCCACTCCTCCTGGTAGCTGAACTCGTTGGTCGGCGCCCAGACGAGGATCGACGGCCGGTTGCGCTGGTGCTTGACCCAGCCCTCGGCCTCGCGCAGGGCGTTGGGCAGATAGACCGCCCAGTCGGCGTCGGTGAAGTTCCAGGTCCCGTAGTTCTGGATCATCGGGAACTCTGAGATGAAGAACGCACCCTCCTCGTCCGCGACATCCAGCCACAGGTCGGCCGGCGGCGAGGTGTGGGTGCGGTAGCCGCGGTGGTTCATGAACCGCGGGAAGTCCAGCAGGTAGGCGCGGATCAGGTCGCGGTCGGCGTACCAGTCGTCGCCCCACTCCCACTGCCACATCAGGTTCTCGCCGCGGATGTAGTAGCGCTCGCCGTTCAGGTAGTACCGTCCGCCGGCGATCGTGAACTCGCGCTGGCCGAAACGCTCGTCGCGCCGGGCGAGGATCTGTCCGCCACTGCCCAGGGTCACCTCGGCTAAGTGCAGGTTCGGGTCGGTCGGGCTCCAGAGCTTGGCGCCGGCCATCGGCACGCGCACCTCGTGGCTCGCCGCCTGCCCGCTCAGATCCACCCGCAGCCGCGCTACACCGACCGGCGCGGCCCCCGGCGTCACCGGCCAGGGCAGCACGCGGATCAGGATCTCGGCAGGCCCGGTCATCGCCTGCGCCGAGTCGAGGTGGACGATCGCGCGCACCTGCTCGTTGGCCAGGTCGGGCAGCAGCTGCACGGCGGCCAGGCGCGCGGTCTGGTACAAGTCGATCCAACAGGAGCCGAAAACGCCGTTGCCGTGGCGGCCGCCGAAGGCCGGGTAGCCGCCGGGCACGAGCGGGACGCCGTCGCGCTTGGGCAGCGCCTCCCAGCCGGTCACGCGCAGGACGACCTCGTTGTCGCCCGCACGCAGCAGGCCGGCCGGCAGCAGCACGTCGTCCGGCGCGCTGACCGGGCTGCTGCCGACCTCGCGCCCGTTGACCCAGGC
>DHNJ01000026.1:9535-9701 GCA_002409445.1 Armatimonadetes bacterium UBA5419
ACCTCGCGCCCGTTGACCCAGGCGCGCACGCCCCACATCACCCGGCCCCAATGCAGCGCGCCGTTGCGGCGGGCCTGCTCGGGGGTCAGGGTGACCGTGCGGCGTGCCCAGACGCCGGGTGCGTCGTTCAGCGCGTCCGTCGGCCAGCGGCGCAGCGGCAGGACCG
>DHNJ01000236.1 GCA_002409445.1 Armatimonadetes bacterium UBA5419
GCGGCGTGGCTCCGATCAGCCAGGGCACCGGCAGCGTCGCCAGCGTCGCGCCGGGCTCGGCCGCGGGCGGGTCGAGGTCGGGCCGGGCCTCGCCCGGTAGCAGGACCTCACGCTGGATCGACAGCATGCGCGGGTAGACCGGGTGCGCGCCGGCCGGCGTCGGCACGTCGACGCGCAGGGTCGCGGGCAGTTGGTCGAAGGTGTGGCGGACGATGACCGGCTGGTCGCTGAAGCGCGCGTGGTGGCCGCGGCCCAGCTCCTCGGCGGCCAGCGTCAGCTCCTGGGGCTCGCGGTCACGGCTGCCGGGCTGGTAGGTCACCGTCACGGCCACGCGCGCGCCGGCGGGCAGCGGCTGGTCGGCGCCGATGGTCCAGGTGTTGGGGCCCGGCGCGAGGTACGGCAGGGCGCGCTGGTTCTGCTGCACGACCGCGGCCAGGCGCAGGGCGGTCAGCGGCTCGGTGAAGGTCACGCGCGCGGTCCAGGCGTACGCGCCGGCCACGCTGGGCCAGCGCTCGCCCGGCTGCACGCGGGCGTACTCGCCGCCGTCGCGGGCGATCTCCAGCGTGGCGGTCGCCGGCGCCACGCTGCCCTCGCCCCAGACACTGACGTAGGGCGAGGCCAGGCGCACGGTCAGCACGGCCGGCTGCGCGGGGTCGGCGGGCCGGGGGCCGGCGGCGTCCCAGGCGACGTTCTGCGCATCCTCGAAGGCCAGGGCGGCGTTGGGCGAGGTGAGGTCGGGCTGGAACTGCAGGGTGCCGTTGGCCCAAGTTTGGCCGCGCTGGGCGGGCCAGTAGGGTTCGAGGATCGGCCCCAGGACGGGGCAGTGGCGCGAATCCTTGTCGCCGCAGCTGTGCGACGGCGTGCCCGCGCCGCCGCCGGTCCAGCCGCCATCGGGCAGCGCGGCCCAGTCGAGCGACAGGCTCTGGCCCGGCGCCAGGGCCGGCACGGCGGACCACTCGGGCCCTTGGTCCAGGCCGATGCCGCCCCAGCCGCGCGGGTTGCCGGCGGGGCCGGAGCTGCGCAGGCCGCGCTGGATGGTGGGGATGTCGTCGCCGCAGGTGAGCAGGGCCGGCGCGTGCCAGTCGAGCTCGGGGTCCTCGCCACCGAGGTAGGTCATGCGGCGGGCGGGGTCGTACCAGAACTGCTCGAAGAGCGCCGGTGTGTCGCGCAGCTCCTCGGCGCTGGCCAGGCTGTAGCCGCCCGGCGCGGCGGGGTCGGGGCGCCAGGCGTAGAACTTGAGGAACGGGTCGAGGTAGCGCCAGGCGCCGCCGTACTCGGCCTCGATCGTCGTGTGGCCCGGGTCGTTCCAGCCGCGGAAGCGCCAGTTCCAGCCGATTTCGTCGTACAGCGCGGCGAGCACGGCGTGCTGCCCACCGCAGAGGCTCCAGCCGTAGACGTTCAGCAGCTTGAGCGCGCTGATGCCGCCCGGCTCGCCGGGATAGGCGTGATGGTAGAGGGCGTAGCGCAGGTAGTTGTAGAGGGCGATCGCGCGCTGGTCGTCGGTCGTCGCGCCGCGGGTGACGGAGGCGACCAGGGCGGCGATGGAGGTGGTGTCCGGCGCGACGTCGGAGACGATCGGCAGTGGTGTGGCGCGCTCGGCGCCGGGCGGGGCGGGCGCGGGCTGGGCGACGCAGGCGGCGGCGAGACCGACGGCGACAAGCGCCAGCAGGCCGACGCGGCGGCTCACGGCTGGTCCTCCGCGGCGGCCGGAGCCGGGTGCGCGTCGATCAGCCGCTGCACATCGGCCCGCGGGACCCACAGGGCGGTGCCGTGGTGGATGCGCGGGGGCAGGTTCACGTCGCCCTCGATCTTCTCCCAGTTGAGCAGGTCGGTCGACTTGGAGGCGCCGTACGCGCCGCGCGCGTAGTAGTCGTAGTAGACGACGTACTCGTCGCCGACCTTGATCACGCTCGGGCCCTCGACCCAGCTGTCGGTGAAGGCCGGGCCGGCGGGCCCGTAGCCGCCGGTCGCGCGGCTGGAGGTCGCCACGCGGAGGTTCTTGGCCGGCGGGACGAGCGTTTCGTCCTTCAAGATCAGGTAGTAGGTCCCGTCGCGCTCGACGATGGTCGCGTCGATCACGTTGAAGTCGTCGTTGAAGAGCAGCCGCGCGGGCGTGAAGCTCTGGAAGTCGCGCGTGGTGGTCAGGTACATGCGGTGGTTGTAGCCGTCGTCGCCGGTGTCGGCGCCGGCTTGGTAGCGGCCGGGAATGGTGCTGGCCCAGTAGATCAGGTACTCGTTCGTCCGCGCGTCGTAGAAGATCTCGGGCGCCCAGACGTTGCGCGTGCCGGGGTGGTTCTCCATGACCTCGATGAGCTGCTGGTCGTGCCATTCGAGCAGGTCGCGTGACCAGGCATAGCCGATCGACGGCCGCTCCCAGCCGGAGGTCCAGACCATGCGGTAGATGCCGTCGGGGCCGCGGTGGATGCTCGGGTCGCGCATCAGCGTGCCCTCGACCGGCCCGGGGGCGAGGTAGGAGCGGCCGTTGCCCAGCACCTCGAAGTTCCAGCCGTCCTCGCTCCAGGCGAGGTGGACGCCGTCCTCGCCGTTGTTGACGAAGTAGCTGAAGAGGATCACCTCGTCGTCGACGGGTTCGGGCGCGGCGTTGGCGGCGAGCAGCATGAGGCAGAGCAAGCTCATTGGTCGTCTCCTGGCGTCTGTTTCGGCGGCGGCGGGCCGGAATCCTGCCGCGGCCGGAGGTAGGCCGCGAGGAAGTCCTCGCCGCCGTTGGCCCGCATGATCGCCCGCCAGACGGCCGGCAGCGCGGCCAGGCTAGGCACGATCAGGTAGCGCGGCTCCCAGCGCGGGCCGAACTTGCTCTTGAAGGTGTGTAGGCCCTGGAACCCGTAGAAGCGGTTGAAGTGCTCGTAGATCAGGTGCAGCACCCGCTCGATCGCCGGGTCGTCTTGCTGCTCGCCGACGCCAGACAGGGCGCTGAGCCCGAGGTTGAAGCTATCGTAGCCCTGCTCGGCGGCCCAGCGGATCAGCGCGATGAACAGCGCCTCCATCGCCCCGCCCGGCGCGTCCTCGTCGTGCCGCATCAGGTCGATCGTCAGTTCGTTCAGCTGGTACTCGGGGACCAAGTTGGCGAAGGCGTGGGGTTCGCCCCCCGCGTCGCGCAGGACCATGACCGCGCCCGCGCGCAGGTAGTCCGGGTCGAACCACCCGAGCGCGAAGCGCTTCTCGTTGCCCGCCTTGAGCCGCAGCCAGGTGTCGGAGATACGCCCGAGCGCGGCGAGCAGCGCGTCGTCCAGCGGCGGCTCGACGACCTCGGTGCGCCAGCCGTCGCGCTCGAAGCGGTTGGCCGTGTTGCGCAGGTTGGCCCGCGCCTTGCCCGCGAGCGTCCAGCCGGCGAGGTCGACGATCGCGTCGTGGCCGGTGCAGATGGCGGTCAGGCCGTGCTGCTCGTAGGCCTCCTTGAGGTCGGGCATGACCTCGTAGAAGGCCGGCCGCCAGTCGTTCTGGGCGCAGACCGCGAGCCACTGGTCGAGGGCCGTGGGCAGGTCGTCGGCGGGGCCGATGGGGTCGCCGAGGGCCAGGGCGACGCCGTTCTTGACCACGTAGGCGATCAGGCTACCGCCGGGCGAGAACCAGTAGCGCTTGTCATCGAACAGCGTGAACCGCGCGAGCGCCGAGCGGCCGTGGGCCTCGACGATGGCCGTGGCGCGGGCGCGGTCGGCGGCGGTCGACGGGCCGCGCCAGAGCACCGGCCGCAGCAGCGCCAGCAGCGCGACGGCGAAGGCGATGCCCGCGATCCAGTAGATCGAGTCAGCGAACCAGCGGCCAAGGGCGGTCACCGGCTGCAGGCCGGGGTCGCTAAAGTAGAAGAACATGGCCAGCGTCTGGCCCAGCGCGGCGCGGAAGCCGTAGGCCAGGTGGAAGTGTCGGTCGAGCAGCCAGAGGCCGACCGTCCCGTAGGCCACCGTGAACGTAAGCGCCAGGCCCAGCGCGCTGAGCCCGAACCAGGCGCCGCGGCGGTCGGAGTGGGCGGGGAACCAGTCGCGGTAGACGACCAGATAGACCAGCAACAGCGCGGAGAGCAGCGCCTCCTCATAGTCCCAGCCCTTGATTAGGTTGGCGCCGATGGCCACGATCAGCGCGACCATTGCCCCGGCCCAGGCGACACGCTTGCCGCGGGCCAGGCCGCCGGCCCAGACCAGCAGCGCGCCGCCGGCGACGACCGCGGCGAGCCGGCCGCCGTGGTGCATCGCGGTCGGCAGCCAGTCCTCGATGAGGGCCAGCCGCGCGGCGATCGCGGGGGTGATCGCCGAGACGATGTTGATCACGCCCAGCGCGGCGCAGAGGCAGGCGGCGATCAG
>DHNJ01000065.1:0-7982 GCA_002409445.1 Armatimonadetes bacterium UBA5419
CGTCGCTGACGACCGTCTGCCGCTGGCCATCGGCGAACCCGAGCTCGCCGCGGACGATCAGCCCGCCCGCCCCGCCCGCGTTGAACACCGCCGCCGCGAGCACGTTGCGACCCTCGACCAACCGCGCGGCCACGTCGAACCGCTGCCAGATGCCGCCGAGGGCGACGGGGTCGTCGAGCGGCGCGCCGTTCAGCCAGAGGCCGAGTCCGTCGTCGGCTAGAACATTGACCAGCGCGGCCGTGGGCGTATCGGCCAGGTCTAGAGTCAGTCGGAAGTAACGGGTCTGGCCCGCACCCTCGACCTGGGGCCGCTCGTCCACCCAGAGCCAACGCGCCGCGGTCAGCGGCTCCGCGGCCGGCGCGGCGATCGCCAGCGCCGCGAGCAACGTCAGTGGGGTCATGGCCACCTCCAGCCTGGCAGTTCCCTTGCGCCCGACCAACTCCTCCGACCCCGCCCGCCCCGGCCCGGTCGCCCGGCGCGTCCCTGGAGTATGCTAGGCGGTGGTGGAGGCGGCTGTGGTTCGCGTTGGACTGGTCGGTTGCGGCATCATCTCAGGCATGCATCTGGACGCCTGGGCCCAGGTGGGCGAGCAGGCACGTGTCGTCAGCGTCGCGGACATCGACCCGGAGCGCGCGGCCGCCGCGGCGGAGCGGTCCGGCGCGCGCGCGGTCGAGGTAGAGACCCTCCTGGCCGACCCCGAGATCGACGCGGTCGACCTGACCCTGCCCCATCACCTGCATCGTGAGTACACCGAGCGTGCCTTTGCCGCCGGCAAGCACGTGCTCTGCCAAAAGCCCATCGCCCACACCCTCGACGACGCCGACGCGATGATCGCCGCGAGCCAGGCGGCCGAGCGGACCCTGGTCATCGCCGAAGCCACGCGCTACGACGCGCTGGTGCCGAAGGCGCGCGAGCTGGTCGACAGCGGCGCGATCGGGCGACCGCTGGCGGTCCAGGTCAGCATGAACTGGTGGCAGGGCGGCGAGTATCTGCAGACGCCTTGGCGCTTCGATGTCGGCCTGATGGGTGGCGGCGCGCTGGTCGACGGCGGCATCCACTACGTCGACTACCTGCTCCACTACGCCGGCCTGCCGGTCGAGATCAGCTGCTTCACCCGCCGCGTGCGCGAGGCTTACGCCGGCGAGGACCTCGCGTTCGTCCAAGCGCGACATGCCGACGGCCTGCTCTCGGCGCTGGCCATCTCCGCCTCCAGCCGCCACACGCCGAGCTACCCGCTGCGCGTATGGGGCGACGAGGGCTCGGTCATCGCCGAGCGCGGCCGCCTGGTCCTGCGCCGCGAACGGGGCGAGGAAGAGACCTTCGAGCTGCAGCACAGCGGCATGCTCGGGCCCATCCGCGACTTCCTCGCCTGCCTAGCCACCGGCGGCCGGCCCCTCAGCGGCGGCCCCGAGGCATGGGCCAACCTCGCCTACGTCCACGCCGCCTACGACTCCGCGGAGACGGGCCGCGTCGTGCGGCTCGACTCACCACCCACCGGCTAGCACCGGGCCACTCACTCGGGCCGCGGGATCCCCGCCGCCTCGAACCACTCCTGGCTCCACCACCGTGAGTCCGTTGGCGTGAAGTGTGGGTGCTCGGGCATCTGGCAGACCGTCAGGCCGGGGCCGCGCAGGTAGCTCGCCGTCCACGGCGCGAGTGGCGGGCTCTGGCCAGCGTCGACCATCGCCTGCCAGGCCTCGTTGGTCAGCCGGTCGTCGCTAGGCTGCATGAACTCGTGGTGCGTGAAGGCCGCGCCGCGAAAGGCGACCAGCGTGCGGCCGTACGGCGCGATGACCCAGACCTCCGCCGGCGGCCCGACGGCCTCCTGGAGCACCCGGGTGCCCGCGGTCAGCACGTCCACCGCGCGCTCCATGCGGCGCTCGGCCGGCGGCACCAGCCGCCAGTACTGTAACTCGTTCCCGGCCGCCTTCGCCGCCTGCAGCATGATCAATTCCACCCACCGGCCTGTCTCCTGGAGGCGCTGGCTCTGCTGCGGGCTTAGAACGCCGCCCGCCGCCTGGACCGCGCAGATGTCGATCAACTGCTCGCAGCGGTTCGCCAACGACCAGGCTGCCTCGAACGGTTGGCCCCGGCGCGCGCCGTCGTCGGGCAGCCGCAGCCGCGTGGCCGCAAGCCGCCCCATCTCCGTCACGCGCCGGTAGAGCTCTGGGTACGGCTCGACATACCCCGGCGCGGTCCAGTACGCGCCTTCGGTCAGGCTCTCCCAGTACGCTTGCTTCGAGTACAGCAGCGTGTCGTGCCGCTGTTCCGTCCAGCTGCCCAGTGCGGCCACTACCTGCTTCTGCGCCCACGCTTCGCTCTGCGTGAAGCTGGGCAGATCCGGCGCCGGCGGGTCGAGCAGCGGCTGCAGCGCCCAGAGCCAGGCGGCGTACAGGTTCTCCTGCCAGTCGTCCGGTCCCTGGGCGGCCAGGTCCGCCCGCAGCCGCGCGCGCAGGGCCACGGCCTCCGGCGACAGTTCGCGCCCGTGTGCCGCGCCGATCAGCCGTTGCGCCGCCTCGCTGCCCATCAGCGCCAGCACGTCGAGCCCGCCGGGCACCCCCGGCGCCGGGCTGCCCGCGCCGGCCCCCGCGTTCAGCAGCACCTGCATCAGCCGCGCATCCGGCACGAGCCGCTGCCCCAGGAGTCGAAACTGTGGAGCCGCTTGGCCAGGGTCTGACCCGCTCGCGGGCCCGCCCACCTCCGCACGCCGCGCGCGCTCGCCGACCAACGCCACGAACCGCGCCTGGTCCGCGGCATCTGTGAACCGCGCCGGGTCCGGATCCGCGCCGAACACCTCCGCACTGAATCCGGCGATCTCCGCCGGCGTCAGGTCGTCCGTCGGCCCGACCAGAAATGTCAGCGGCTCGTCCATTTCGGCCCACAGGTGCGCCAACTCCGCGTCGCCGACCAGCAGGTTGCTCAGGAGCAGCGCCTCGAGCACCTGACCACCAGGCTCCAGCACGAAGGGCACCGTCCCGAGCCACATCGAGGCCAGGAAGTACTGGTTGGCGTCGGGCTCATCGGTGTAGTTGCCCCGTACGATGAACTGCGTGAAGTCCACCGGTGGCCCGACCGCGCAGGCGTCGACCCCGGCCGCCGCCGCAATGCGCGCGAGATCCGTGTCGGCCAAAGCCGCCAGCGCCGCCGGTAGGTCGGCGGTTCTCCCGAGCAACCGCGCCGCGACCGCGGTGTAGGCGGCGAGCCGCCCCCAGGCGGCCTGCAACGCCGACTCCGCTGGCGCCGCCAGGTACCCCGCCAGGCACTCCGCGGCTAGGCGCTCGGTGAGCTCGGCGAGCAACGGCCGCAGCAGGCGCTGCTCGGTCGCCCGCAGGCCGAAGCCATAGACCACGTGCCAGGTATGCAGGATCAGGTCCGTGGTCACGAACTGCGGGATGCTGCGGGTGGACGAGTCCGCGTAGACATGGAACATCTGCTCCTCGACCGTCGGGCGGGCGAGGAAGTGGTTGTCCAGGAGTAACTGGTGCTGCTCGGCGGTCAGCTCGGGCAGCTGGTCGGCGTTGAAGACGTTGCTCAGGTCCGCCGCCAGCTCGACGGCCAGCAGGCGACCGCCTAGCAGAGCCAGGAGCAGGCACCAACGTAGGGACGGCATGAGTCGCTCCGTTAGGGGCGAGTCTAGCCTGTCCCGTCGGCGAGAGCCAACCGAGCGCGCTAGGCGTCCTCGAAGGCCGAGCGCAGCGCCCAGAGACCGAGCGCCGGGTTGGCGACGAAGAAGAACGGCTCGCCGTCGGCCGTCGCCGCCGGGCCGGTCGCGCGGCCGACCGGCTGGTAGCGGGCAACCAGGCGGTCTAGGTCGCCCCAGCCATACCCCACGCCCTCGACCTCCGCCCGCGTCAAACCGCCCGGGGCGTAGGTCACGCGGAAGCGGCCCTCGCTGCTGCCGTGGATCAGGTGCGCCGCCGCGGACAGGTTGGCCCGCAGCTCCGCGTGCTGGTCCACCGCGGCCAGCGTCGTCGGCGTGTCGCGGTAGCCGTAGGCGCGGATCAGCCGGTCGATCTCCGGGTCCTCGCCAAACGTCTCGACCCCAGGGGCCAGGATGATCAGCTTGGCGTCATCGGCCAGGGCCATGCGCGTGCGGTAGATGGCTTTGTTGCCGAGCCAGGTCGAGTGGTACTCGTCGGGCTGCAGCCAGACGACGACGCGCTCCAGCGGCGCGTCGAGCAGATCTAGGTTGACCTGCTGGCTGAGCCGCGCCGCCGCCTCGAACGTGCCCTCGTCGCCGCCGATGTACAGGCCCCGCGTGACCAGCCCCGACGACGTCTCAGCGCGTACCGTCAGCAGGTAGCAGACGGGCAGGTGTCCCGCAAAGCGCGCCATACCCTCGCGCAGCACCGCGCGGACCGGGGTGTCCGCACGGCCCATCAGCCGCTCCATGCCGCAGACCGCGCCGAGGAAGTGGGTGCGGTTGATGGTCTCGGTGCCGCCCGTGCCGACCAGGATGTTCTTGGCTTGGTTGGCCAGGCCAATAACCTCGTGCGGCACGACCTGCCCGAGCGAGAGGATCAGGTCGTATCCACCCTCGACCAGCCGGCGATTGACCGCGATCGGCACGTCGAAGTCGACCAGCCCGCCGGAGACCCGCGCCACGAACTCGCCCGGCACCACCCCGAGCGGTGCCAGGTCGTTGCGCCAGTCGTGGGTCAGCAGGTCGGCCGGGTCGAGCCCGGCGAACATGACCTCGGCCTGCGCGCGGCTGACTGGCGCGTGCGTCCCCAGCGCCGGCAAGATGTCGACCTGTGCGCCCTCCGCGCGCAGCCACCGCGCGGCGGCGACCGTCAGTGTGCCGGTGCCCGAGTGGTACCGCGTGTAGTCGGGCGGCACCAACAGCACGCGGCGCGGCGCTAGCCGGCCCAGAGCCTCGAGCAGCAAGCCCTCGGCCTGCTCGTCGGAGATGACCTGGTCCGGGCCGCCCACGGCGACCAACGGCTCGCGCCAGAGAGAAGGAATCATGCGGCTTCCTCGCGTATACGCCCATCGTAGCACGGCCCTCCGGTGCCGCCTTGGAGCCACCCACGATGATCAGCTTGCTCCTGCCCCTCTTCATCCTCGCGCCAGCCGAACTGGTTCGCCTCGACTTCACCCAAGCCCCGGACAACGCGGCGTGGGTCGCGTCGCACGACCTCGCCGAGCTGCGCACCACCCCCGAGGGCGTCGTTTTTGAGCTCACCGGCAGCGACCCCTACAGCGTCGGGCCCGAGCTGACGATGCCTGCCGACACGCCGCTCTGGCTGACCGCGCGGCTGTTCAGCGAGAGTGGCGGCCGCGGCGAGGTGTTCTGGGCGGACCCGAACTTCCGCGCTGGCGCGGCGATGTCGTTCCATGTGCCCAAGGCTGAGTGGACCGAGGTCAAGGTCCCGCTGCCGGCCTTGCCGACGAACACGCGCCTGCGCTTCGACCCGCCCGGCTCCGAGGGCACCTGCACCCTGGCCTGGATGGCCCTGAGCGAGCGCACGCTGCGCGCCACGCCCGAGTGGCCGCGGCCCACCGCCGAGCCACTGCCGGGGGGCGCGCCGAGCCTCACCTCGGGCGAGCTTGTCCTCACCCACCACCCCAGCCAGGCCGGTGACTTCGAGCTGCGCTGGGCCCAGACGGTCCTCGCCCGCGGCCACAACCAGCCGCGCCTGGCCTACACCGACGACAACGACCAGCCGCAGTGGCTCGACCTGAGCGCCGCCGAGACGACCGTCCGCGGCCGCGGCGGCCGCCTCGAGGTCACTACGCGCACCACCGATCCCGCCGGCGCCGAGTGGACCTGGACCACCATCTTCGCCCGCGGCCGCCAAGCCCAGCGCATCGATGTCGAGGTCCGCCTCGCCACGAGCGCCGACCGCTGGGTCGACTACGCGCCGTTGCTCATGCTCATGCCCGGCCTCGGCGGCTACGGGCCGGCGCGCAATCAGGCCCTGCTCGCCGGCAGCGAGTACCTCGACGCGCCGGACTCCAGTTCCAGCGAGGACGACCTCGAAGGCGAGCAGAGCCAGCGCC
This sequence comes from Armatimonadetes bacterium UBA5419, assembly GCA_002409445.1. Classification (GTDB taxonomy): domain Bacteria; phylum Armatimonadota; class UBA10988; order UBA10988; family UBA10988; genus UBA10988. Next base: position 6,004 of record DHNJ01000065.1, read on the forward strand.
AGGTCGTCGACATCGCCAAGTTCACCCAGCCGCTGATGGCCGTGCAGGCCCAAGGCCGCTGGCTGTCGCTGGCCTGGGAACTGCAGCCGGACGTCTGCGCGCTGTTCGACTCGCCCGACCGCCAGTTTGGCAGCGGGGCGCACGTGATGGGTCTGCTCTACCCCGGCTCCGACGGCAGCAACCGCCCCGAGTCCAGCCTCTTCCCCTACTCCGGCAAGCAGCTGAACGCGCGCCAGCCGCTGGTCCTGCGCGCGACGATCAACGCCGGCGAGGGCGGCAGCGTCGTGCCGGCGATCGAGACCTGGGTCGCCCAGAACCGCCTGCCCGCCTTACCCCGCTTCGACCGCAACCAGTACCTGCTCGACACCGCCGCCGGCTGGCTGGACACACCGATCCGCGAGGGCAACCGCTGGCGACACGCCTGGTGGCCCGGTATCCTTAGCTTCGGCCCGCAGGCCTCCGCCGACGGCGCGGTCTACATGGACTGGCTCGCCGGCCGCGTCCGCGACCGCGCGCTGGCCGACCGCCTGCGCCAAGCCGCGCTCGACGCGCGGAACGAGACACCCGGCGCCGGCCTCTACCACTCCTCGATCGGCCACGTCGTCTACCCTGTGCCGCCGCTGGTCTACGGCGCGGTGTCGGAGATGCTGCGCGCCGCCGGCGAGCGTGGGCAGCAGATCCTCGGCCTGTTCGAGCCCGACGGCCGCGTCCTCTACCGCCAGGACCCCGACCGCCCCGACTACGGCCGCACCCACTTCGCCCCCGACGCCAATGGTCTGACCTCCGGCCACGTCGAGCGCCTGCTGGAGGCCGCCATCGTCACCGGCGACGACGCGCTGGCCCAGGAGGGTCTGAAGCGGCTGCGGGCGCTGCAGGCTTTCGACAACAGCGTGCCGCGCGGCGCGCAGACCTGGGAATGCCCGCTGCACACCCCGGACATCCTCGCCTCGGCCCGCCTGGTCCGCTGCTTCACCATGGGCTACGAGCTGACCGGCGACACGACCTACCTCGACCGCGCCAAGTACTGGGCTTGGACCGGCGTCCCGTTCGTCTACCTCGCCCAGCCCACCGGCGGGCCCTTCGAGCCGTACGCGACGATCGCGGTCTATGGCGCGACGAACTGGGTCGCGCCCAACTGGATGGGCCGGCCCGTACAGTGGTGCGGCCTGGTCTACGCCGACGCGCTGAGCCGGCTGGCCGAGCATGACCCAAACCCGGTCTGGACCCAGCTTGCCAGCGGCATCACCATCTCGGGCATCCTGCAGAACTTCCAGGCCAACGAGCCCGACCTGGTCGGCCTGCTGCCCGACAGCGTCGTGCCGCGCACCAGCGAGCGCCTGGCCGTGGCCATCAACCCCGGCACCGTGCAGGCCAACGCCATCCGCCTGCTCGATGGCGAGCCAGTCTACGACCATCACATCGACCGGCTCAACCAGCTGACCGTCCACGCCCCCGGCGGCCTCACGCTGCGTGACAGCCAGCCCGGGCGGCTGCGGCTGCGGCTGGCCACCTGGGCCGCGGCACCGGCTCAGATCCTGGTCGTCGGGCAGACCGCCGGCTGGGAGCTGCTCGTCGATGGCCGGCCCGCACCGCCGCCGGCCGAGGATGAGACCTGGCTGACGGGGCCCGTCGGCCGCGACATCGAGCTGCGCCGCACGCCAGCTAACACACGTTAGGAGCCCCCGATGACCCGTCCCTGGCTGCTCTGCCTACCGCTGCTTGCCCTGGCCGCCGGTCAGGCCCAGGTGGTCGACATCCCCGTCGACGACTTCGCCGACACCGCGGCCTGGAGCCTGAACGCCGACGGCGGCGCGGGCCTGACGTGGGCGCACGACGCGGCCGCCGGCGCCGACGCGCCCGGCGCGATGCACCTGACCTACGCGCCGGCCGACGCCAACGCCTGGGCCAACCTGGTTCGTGCGGTCGAGGCGCCGGACGACTGGCTCCCCCCCCCCCCCCCCCCCCCCATGGGGGGGGGG
>DHNJ01000065.1:8082-20733 GCA_002409445.1 Armatimonadetes bacterium UBA5419
AGGCGCCGGACGACTGGCTCGCCGTCCGCTTCCGGCTCCAGATCGTCAGCGCAGCGGCCGGCGCGGCGATGCACCTGTGGCTCTTCGAGAGCGACGGCGATGGTCACGTGACGCAGGTCATGTTCGACGGCCAGCCGCTCGCGCGCGCCCGGCGCGGCGTCTGGCACGAGGTGCGCGTGCCCGTCACCGCTCTCCGCTACGACCCGCGCGGTGACGGGACCAACGACCTGAGCAAGGTCAATCGCCTAATGCTGGGCTTCAACTACTCGGCTTCGGAGGTACTCGTGGACGACCTGCAGTTCGAGAGTGGACCGCCGCCGGTGGTCGTGCCGCTGGTGACCAGCGACCCGTGGGCACCCGAGGACGGGCCGCGCGGCCGCCTGGCGCTGCTTGCCGAGCCGGGCTTGACGGTCACCGCGGGCGGCTTCGACCCGGCAGCCCTCGCCCCCCGCCTCCGCGCTGCCGGCTTCGGCGTCACGCTAGTGCGCGCGGGCGATCTGGCCGATGCCGCGCGGCTCAACCGCGACACCTTCGACATCCTGCTGCTGAACGCCCCCGACTTCCCCCTCGCCGCGCGCGACGGCCTGCGCGCGTACCTGGCGGGCGGCGGCGCGTTCCTGAGCCTCGGCGGCTACGCCTTCGACCGGCCCGTGGCCGCGACCGATGGCGGCTGGGTGCCGCTGATGGCGGAGCAGCCGGACAACCGCATCAACGCCCGCTATGGCCAGCCGGGCGACACCATGAACCTCGACTCGCAGCAGATCGGCCTGTTCGACCCGACCTCCCATCTAACCCGTGTCGCCTCCGCCACCCTCGGCGACCTAACACTGTTAGGTGACTACCAGGGCATGGCCGGTGTCAGCCTGGCAGGCCTCAACAGCCCGGTCTTCCCCACTGCCCAAGGCACCACCGAGCCGCTTGGCCAGGCCTACGACAGCCTCGGCCGGCCGCGCGGCGCGCTGGGCATCCTGGTGCAGTTCTATGCAGGGCCGTACGCCGGCGGCGCCTGGGGCGGCTTCGGCGTGACCAACCGCGACCTGTTTGCCGACGACGAGTTCGGCCTCGACCCGCTGCTCGAGGCCTGCGACAAGCTGGTCCGCGGCGTCTACCTCGGCCCACTCACCGCCACCCCGGCGCGCGCCAACCCCGGCGAGACCGTGACCCTCAGCGCGACCGTCTACAACCGCGGCCGCCGGCCGGCCAACGCCCAGGTGCGCTTCACCTCCGGCCTGCTCAACCGCGTCGTGCCCGTCACGCTCGCCCCGGGCGAGGACACAACGTTGAGCATGGAGGGTGCCGCCGGCCTGGAGGGCATCACTGCCGTGGAAGCGCGGCTGAGCCTGGACGAGGTGCCCTGGGGCGAGGCGGCGACGGAGTTCGTCGTCTGGGACCCGACGGCGCCGGTCGCCGGCCGCCAGATCGGCTGGCAGGGCAACTACATGACCGTCAACGGCCGGCCGACCTTCCTCACCGGCACCAACCAGACCGGGGTCATGTGGGCCACAACCCGCGAGAACCCGCTGACCTGGAACGATGACTTCGCTGCCATGGCCGACGCGGGCCTGACCATCTGGCGCGTCTTGCACTGGTCGGCGCACGCCACCTTCGTCGACGGCAACCGCACCGACAACCCACTGATGCTCGCCGACGCCCCGCCCGAGAAGCTGATTCGCGAGACCGACGCCATCGTCTACCTCGCCCAGCGCCACGGGCTGATCCTCATGCTGACCGCGCACGACTGGATGGAACTGCCGCTCAGCGACGAGGAGTTGGCCGCCCAGCGCAGCTGGAACCGGTTCTGGGCCGACCGCTACCGAACGGCCCCGGGCCTCATCTGGGACCTGCAAAACGAGCCCAGCGTGACCGTCGACGCCAACAACCCGGTCCATGTCGAGCTGTTCCGGCGCTACCTGGTCGAGACCCACGGCAGCGAGGCCGCGGCCCGCACGTGGCTCGGGCTCGACGCACAGGCCGAGTTGCGGCCGGTCGCGGGTGACGGCAGCTGGGGCGACCTGCAGTCTGTCGCTCTGTACCGCTTCCGCACCTGGCTGCTGCGCCGCTGGATCAACGAGAACGTGGCGGGCCTGCGCGAGGGCAACCCGAACTCGCTGGTCACCGTCGGTTACCTCCAGTCGCGCCCGCCAGCTGACAAGATCGGCGGCCAGGTCGGCCTCGACTTCGCCAACATGCACAGCTACGAACCGCCGCGCGACCTGCTCAGTTCGCTACGCTTCATCGACCGGCGGCCGCTGGGTCAGGGCCTGTCGATGGGTGAGTTTGGCGCGCGCAACCTGCATGACCTGCGGGTCAACGGCGGCGACGGCGAGGCCGGCGACCAGGACCGGCGGCGCTTCGTCGCCACGCTGGGCACCGTCCTCGGCGCGGGCGGCATGTCGGCGCTGAACTGGTGCTTCCGTGGCTTGCCCGACACCGTGTTCCCCTGGGAGCTGTTCCGCGCGGACCGCGTCGGCCGACCCACGCTGGCCGATTTCCAGGCTCTAACACTGTTTAGCCGGGGCTTAGAGCCGGTCTACCAGCCGCCGAGCACCTACCTGCTCCTGCCCGACCACAACCGGCTAGGCGGCCGCTTCAACGAGCTGGACGCGGCCTGGATGCGGGCGATCGAGGCGCTGCACAGCCTGGCGGTGCCCTACGCGCCGCTGCCCGAGGAGGACCTGACCATCCCGGCCGAGGCCGACACCATCGTCTGGCCGCTGCCCTACGGCCCCGACGAGGCGACGTTCCAGTCCGTCGAGGCCTGGGTCCGCGCGGGCGGGCAGTTGCTGCTGACTGGCGATGTCGGCTTCAATGACCGCCGCCAGTACACAATGGGCGACCGCCTAGCGCGCCTCGGCCTGCCGGCGACCCGCGGCCTCGACCCGTTCAGCGCGCCGTCCACCGAGGCGGCACCGGTCAGCGTTGCGCTCGGTGCGGGCCGGGTGACCTTCATTCCCGCGCCACTAGAGCTCGGCAGCCTGGACCAGGTCCGCGCGGCTTACGACGCGTTCTTGACCGGTGCCGGGGCGCCCCGGCTGGTCACCACGCCGGAGGACGACGCGCAGTTCACCGCCGCCCATGGCGCCGACGGCTCGACGCTGTGGGTCGCGGCCAACTGGAGCCTCGATGGCGACCGGCCACTGACCGTGGGCGGCGTGACCATGCAGGTCCAGGCCGACAGCGCCGGCCTCGCCCTCCTCGCCGCCGATGGGGCGGTACTGGGCTTTGTGACCTCCGGCGACGTGAGCCAGGGCGACGTGCCGCTGGTTCGCGCCGACGGCCCGCTGACGATCGCCGGCACCGACGGCGCGCCCCTGCTGACGGCCACTAGCCTCGTCGTGGCGCCACTCGGCGCCACCACAGCCACCTTCGCCACCCAACACGCCTGGACCGCACCGGTCGCCAGCATCGGCCTGGTCCGCGACGGCGCGTGGCAGGAGCTGGCGCGGCGGCCGGTCGCGGTCCAGCCGGGCTGGCTGGAGGTCGAGCTGGGCGAGGACCTGCTGGAGACGCTCGTGGTCATCGCCGAGCCGGCGGAGCAGGATGCGGCCCAACAGCGGGTCGTGGATCGGATGGGCATGCGGTAGCGGCCGCGCAGGAACGGACGCGGTCGCGGCGAAAGAAGGCGCATGTTGCGGTACGCGTGGCTAGTCGTGCTGCTCGCGACGGCCGTGCTCGGGCAGCCGACATCGCTGTTCGACCCGACCGTGACCGTCCACGCCAACGGCCAGCCGCTCTCCGCCGTCCTCACCGACCTCATGGCCCAGTCCGGCTACCGCCTCTACCTGCCGCCGACCGACCCGGTGGCGCAGGCCGATCCGGTGGTGACCGCCGACCTAACAGGCGTCAGCCTGCACACCGCAATGGTGACGATCGGCGAACCACTCGGCCTGCGGCCTCGCCGTGTCGGTCGCATAGGTGCCTTCTATGCGCTGCGCACGCTGTCGCCGGGCCTGCCGCTGACCGTGGACGGACCGTGGGCGAGCCGGCTGTCGGCGAACCTCGTGACCGGCGTGGCGCAGCGGAGCGTGGAGAGTTCGCTCGGGCCGGTCGCGGGGCGACATCAGGCCACCCGCCTCTGGCTCACCGTGCGACCACAGGGCCGCGATGCGTTGGCCGAGGCCGCGCTGGCTGGTCTCGACTCGGGGCTGACGGCCGAGGCCTCGCCCGCTGCCCACTACCGCGTCGACACCCGACCCCGCTTCGACCGCATGCTGCTGCTCTTCAGTGACCGCATCCTGGGCCACTCGCTCAGCATCGAGTCGAACGACCTGGCCGCGCTACCCACCGCCCTGACACGCTTCGACTCCCCGCTCGTCATGTATCGCGACCTGCTCGAGAGCGTCATCGAGCTGGAGCCGGGCGTGGCCGCCGCCCCGCTGCAGGCCGGCCAGGTGCGGGTCGAGGTCCTTGACTGGCAGCCGGCCTCGGTGCAGCTACGGCTCACCTGGACCCTGGGCGACCTGGCGCAGCGGCAGGTCGACAGCCTTGCCTGGGGCCCGGACGGTGTGTTGGAGAGCCCCCAGCTCTTCGCTGATAACGGCGGCGTGGGCGCCATCGACGAGACCGCACTCGCCCAGGTGCGTCCGCTGCCCGCCTGGATGCTGCCGCTCCTGGCGGCGCATTCCGACGCCGCGCGGCCCGACTACGCTTTGTACAACGCCGGCAACCCGACCTACCGGCGCGACGGCGCCACACTGATCGGCATGGTCCGCCTCATGTGGTTCCGCCCACCGCCGCCGGGTAGCCGCTACTACCTGTCGGTCCTCGACCCTGGCGCGGCGACCGAGTTGGTGCCGGTACACGGCAGCGACCTGCCCGTCGTCTTCGCCCCGGCGGAGCCACCCTTCCTCGACGCCTGGCGCGCCGTCCGCGACCGCCACGTGCCCTGGGCGGCGCCGCCGGACGGTCTGGCGGTCACCGTCGCACCGGGTGCGGTGCTCGACCCAGTCGTGACCTTCGACTGGCCCAGCCTGCCGCTCGACCAAGCGCTCGTCCGGCTCAGTAGCGCCACCGGGCTGCCTATAGCGCAGTGGACCGACGCGCCCGCGCCGACCCGGGAGGCTGCCTGGTCTGCGACGGGTCAGCGGCTGTCGGTCGTGCTTGGCGCGATGGCCGCACAGGTCGGCGCGCGGCTGACCTGGTCGGCGCCGGACGCCGTCGACTCGCCGTCCTGGGGTTGGCACTGGGTCTGGCCACCGGCATCGGCGCCAGCCGACCGCGTGGACCGCCGTCCCGCCGTCGCGGTCGGCGCGCGACGGCTCGTGCTCAACAACTGGCGCGAGAACATCCGCGTCGGTAGCACTACCAACAGCCTACCCGAGAGCAACGAACAGCGCTTCATGTTCGAGCTGAGCCTCGAACCACCCGACCCACTCACCCCGAACGCGCGCCTCGACGCCGTGGTCCAGCCGTGGATCGAACTCGACGGCGAACCGACCACGGTGCTGCCCGCCGCGCTGGCGCCACCGGCGGCCTTCCCACAGGCCGCACCGCCACCACTGCCGCCGGTCGCCTGGCCGTGGGTCCGCGGCGGCATCCTCGCACGCTGCGCGCCGCCGGCCCAGCCCCCACGCCGGGCCAGCCTCGGCGGCACCCTGATCGTCCCGCCGACCGCCACGGAGGCAGCCTTCACCTTCGACAACCTCACTGCCGGCCGCGAGGTCCAGACCGACCAGGCCTACGACGTCGAGTTCCGCAGTTACGACCGCGAGGCTGGCACGCTGCGGCTGCGCGTCCTCGGCAGCCGCGACCGGCCGGGCGAAGCACTCTTCCTCGCCCCGCCCGCACCCGAGGTGCCCGGCTTCTGGCCCTTCCGCGAGCCGGTGTTCATCGTCGAGACCGCCGCGGGCCTACGCACCGCCGCCCTGGTCTACGAGAGCATGCCGAGCCGCGATGACGCCGGGGCGCACGAGGTCCTGTACGAGGTGCGTTGCCCCGCTGGCATCGGCGAAGTGGTCGCCCTGCACGTCTCGCTGGCGGTGCCGACCAGCCGCCCGACGACCCACCGCTTCGAGTTCCGGGACGTCGCCTTCGACTAGGCCCCCAACGCACCGCACCCGCCGGCTCGAAAGCACGGCGGGTGCGGGTGATGGTTCGGTGACGCGCGGTGTTACTGCGCGAACTGCGCGTCGAAGGCGATCTTGCTCGGCGCGAAGTCGAGGTCGCGGACGAACTCGACCGCCTCGCGGGCGCCGTGCTCGCGGTCCATGCCGCTGTCCTCCCACTCGACGCTGAGCGGGCCGTCGTAGCCTGCGCGGTTCAGCGCGCGGATGATCGACTCGAAGTCGATGTCACCGCGGCCCGGCGAGCGGAAGTCCCAACCGCGGCGGTTGTCGCCGAAGTTGATGTGGCTGGCCAGGATGCCGCTGCGGCCATCGAGCGTGACGATCGCGTCCTTGATGTGGACGTGGAAGATGCGATCGGCGAAGCGGTCGACGAACGCCGCCGGGTCGACCAACTGCCAGCGCAGGTGGCTCGGGTCGAAGTTGATGCCGAAGCTCTCGTGACCGCCGACGGCCTCGATCGCGCGCTCGGTGCTGTAGTAGTCGTAGGCGATCTCGGTCGGGTGGACCTCGAGGGCGAACTTCACGTCACACTTCTTGCACTCGTCGAGGATCGGCATGAACCGCTCCGCGAACTCCTTGTAGCCGGCGTCGACGTCGGCGTCGGAGGTCGGCGGGAAGAAGTAGAGCTTGTGCCAGATCGGCGAGCCGGTGAAGCCCGTCAGGATCTTGACGCCCATGTTGGCCGCCGCGCGGACCGAGAGGATCATCTCCTCGGTCGCCCGCTGCCGCACGCCCTCGGGATCGCCGTCGCCCCAGACGCGGGCGGGCAGGATCGGCTTGTGCCGCTCATCGATCGGGTCGCAGACGGCCTGGCCGACGAGGTGGTTGCTCATCGCCCAGCACTTCAGCCCGTACTCCTTGAGCTTGGCCAGCTTGGCGTCGCAGTAGGCCTGGTCCTGGCCCTCGACCGCGTCGAAGAAGTCACCGGAGATCGGCAACTCAACGCCGTCGTAGCCAAACTCGCGGACCTTGGCAAAGGCCTCGTCGGTGTTCAGGTCGGCCCACTGGCCGAGAAACAGGGTAACCGGTCGTGCCATCGTCTCACCTTTCTTGTCATCAGTGGCAGGGCCCCTTTCGCCCCACCCCGCAACAACTCCTTCAGCTTACCTGCCGCCCCGAGCGGACCGGCCGCATCGTCGTCAGCAGAACCACGTCGTCACCGTCCGTCGCCGCGAGCAGCATACCCTCGGAGACCTCGCCGCGCAGCTTCCGCGGCTCCAGGTTGGCGACGATGATGATCGTCTGGCCTACCAGCGCCTCGGGCTCGTAGTACTGCGCCACGCCCGCGAGGATCTGACGCGGCTTGCCGCCGACGTCGAGCTGCAGCTTGAGCAACCGGTCGGCCTTCGGCACCCGCTCCGCCGCGGTCACGGTCGCCGTCAGCAGTTGCGTGGCCCGGAACTGGTCGTAGGTGACCAACGGCAGCTCGGGGATCGGCTCCTCCTCGGGCTCCGCTGCGGCGGCCGGGGCATCCTCCGTCTTCGTGCTCAAGCGCGCGGACTCCGCTTCGATCTGCTCCTCGGTAACCTTGGCGAACAGCGCGGTCGGCTCGGCGACCAGGCCGTGGCCGGCGGCCAGCAGAGGCTCGCCCGCCGCGTCCCAGGCCAACGACTCGACCTGCAGGAGGTCCCACAGCCGGCGCTGGGCGGCGGGCAGGAACGGCCCGAGGACCACACTCAGCGCCGCGCAGACCTGCGCGCAGACATGCAGCACCGTCGCCGCGCGGGGCGGGTCCTCGCGCCGCAGCTTCCACGGCGCCTGGTGCTGGAAATACGCGTTCGCCGCGCCCGACAGCTCGAGCACCGTCCGCAGCGCGCGCTTGAACTCGTAGGCCTCGATCAGCCCGCCGATCTGCTCGCCCACCGCGCCGGCGGCCGCCAGCAGCGCACGATCGTCCTCGGTGAACTCGCCCGGCGTCGGCACCTGGGCCTCGAAGTACTGGCCGATGAACTTGATCGTGCGCTGGACGAAGTTGCCCAGGTTGTCGTTAAGCTCGCCGTTGACCCGCTCGCGCAGGTCCGCCCACTTCCAGTCGCCGTCGCTGTTCTCGGGCAGAATCGTCGTCAGGTAGTAGCGCAGGTCGTCCGCCGACCAACGCGCCAGCACCTCGTGGAGCCAGACCGCGTGGTTGCGGCTAGTTGAGAACTTGCCGCCTTCGAGGTTCAGGAACTCGTTGGCCGGCACGTCTTCGGCGATCACGTAGGCACCATGCGCCTCGCACATCGCCGGGAACAGCAGCGCGTGGAAGAAGATGTTGTCCTTGCCGATGAAGTGGACCAGCTTGGTGCCTTCGCGGTCCAGCCACCACTCCTTCCAAGCGTCGGGCCGGCCCTGCTGTTCGGCCCACTCGACCGTCGATGAGATGTAGCCGATCGGCGCGTCGAACCAGACGTAGAGCACTTTGCCCTCATGGTCGGGCAGCGGCACGGGGATGCCCCAGTCCAGGTCACGGGTCACCGCCCGATCGCGTAGTTCCTCCTGGAACCAGCTCTCGCAGAACCCCAGCACATGCGGCCGCCAACCCTTGCGCGTGGCGATGTAGTCGCGCAGCCACGGCTGCCACTCGCCCAGCGGGAAATACCAGTGCTTGGTCTCCCGCGGCTCCGGCGTCGCGCCCGACAGCGCGCTGCGCGGCTCCTTCAGCTGGAGCGGATCGATGTCCTTGCCGCACTTCTCACACTGGTCGCCCGCGGCGTCGGTGTGCCCACAGTGGTAGCACGTGCCACGGACCTGCCGGTCGGCGAGGAACCGCTGCAGCTCGGGGTCGTACAGCTGCAGGCTGGTCGCCTGGCGCAGTGCGCCGCTATCGTGCAGGCGAGTGAAAAACTCCTGGGCGATGGCCGTGTGGACGGGCCGCGAGGTGCGCGAGAAGTTGTCGAAGGAGATGCCCAGCGCAGCGAAGCCGTCGCGGATTACCGCGTGGTACTCGTCGGCCACCTCCAGCGGCGCGCGGCCCTGACGGCGGGCGGTCTCGGTGATCGCCGTGCCGTACTCGTCCGTGCCGCAGATGTACAGCACCTCGCGGCCGCGCGCGCGCAGGTAGCGGACGTAGATATCGGCCGGTAGGTAGGCGCCGGCCACGTGGCCGATGTGGATCGGCCCGTTGGCGTACGGCAGGGCGCTAGTTACGAGGTATCGGGCAGGGGTCATCATCGGTTCCGTGGGTGCAAAGGATGGCGCGCGCCCGCGGCCGCCATGCGGCGACCGGAGCGACGTGGGGTGGCCGTCGCCAAGTTCGTGGCGACTAGGCCCGGGCGGCCATGTCCGCCGCGCGTTGCTCGTCCGCGGCTTCGAGCGCTTCCTGGGCGGCGGTCTCGTTACTGTCGACCAGGCCCATGTAGAGCATCAGCGCACCAGCGAGCAGCAGCGCCAGGGCGACCCCGCCGGCCAACACGGTCAGCACCCGCGCCGGGAAGACGAAGATGCACAGGATCAGCCCCAGGACCAGCAGGCCCGCGCCGAGAATCAGGGTCTTCTTGCTATCCATGTACCCACCAACTCCAATCGGCGTCTCAGGCGGCGCCATCGCTCGACTTGGTCCGCAAGTCCTTCAGACCCATCCAGACCATCACCGCGCCCAGCACAGTGACCAAGACCGACACGCCGCCGAAGACCACGGTCAGCAAGCCGTCCCACATGTCCCAAGCCGTGATGGCGATCAGGAACAGCAGCAGCAGGGCCAGACCGCCGATGATTCGTCCACCGTTCACTGCGCGCACCTCCAGCCGAGCCCTCGCCCAGCGCGACCGTTCGCATTGTAGCGAAGCCCCTAGCCGGCGTCAAACGCCGGCGACCCGGCTGCCACCTACCCGAATCCCAGCCCCGGACCGTCCAGCAAGGCCGTCTCGATCGCCCCGGCACGCGGTCGGAAGAGAGTCGGGTAACGCGCCGCCCACTCGACATTCGAGCTCGGGCAGTACTGCCGCGCGTTGCCCTCGATTGCACTGACCGTGGGCACGTGCGCCGCTAAACTCGCCGAATGCAGGAACGAAGCGCCGGGGCAGGTCAGGTCCTGGACACAGAGGAACAGGCCGTCGTACTGTGCCGCCGCGGCTATCAGCAGCGCGGCGCCCTGTCCCTTGCAGGCCTTGAGCGCGACGCCGCTGTAGCCCTGCTCGCGCGCCAAGTCGTACGACTCCAGCCCGGTCAACGACTCGTCGATGACCACCGGCCGCAGCTTCGCCGCCGTGTGCATGCGGTTCTCCGGATGCGCGGCGAGGTCGCGCGCGGTCGGCTGCTCGATGTACGAGACCCGCGCGAACGCTTGCGGTGCACGCTCAGCGAGCCGCGCCAGGAACTCCAGGATGTAGTCGACATGCGGGCAGCGCTCGTTGAAGTCGAGCGAGTAGACCCACCCGTCGTGCCCGAGCTGGGCCATCGGCGGGCCCGCGATCTGCTCCACCGCCGCCACCCGCTCGACGTCCCAGTTCACGTCGTCGCCGTTGAGCTTGATCTTCAGATGCGTCAGGTCGTCGGCCAGGATCCACTCGGCCAGGTGCTCCGGTAGCCCGTCGCCGACTGGCTGCGCCACGTCCGCCGGCGTCAGCGGGTCCAGCGCGCCGACCAGGTGGTACAGCGGCAGGCTCGGCACCGGCTTGGCGCTGATGAATTGGTCGAGGGTCAAGCCGGCGTAGCGCGGGTGCAGCCGGTCGCCCAGGTCGCCCGCCAGGTACTCCGGCCCGTAACAGGCCCACACCGGCCGCCCCAGCGCGCGCCCGTAGGCATCGTGCCAGGCCGCGCCGATGGCGCTCGTGACCACTTGCTGGTAAAGCAGCGGCAACGGCTCGGCCAGCTGTAGGTGGGCTGCGACCTCGGCGGCCAAGCGCGAGAAGAGCGGCTCCGCGGCCTGATCGAAGTCGAGCGGATGCCCCGACTCGTTCAACGCCGCGGCCGCCGCCGGCACCGCCCGCGCAAACAGCGCCAGCCCCGCCTCCGCCGCCTGCGCCCCCGTCACCACCGCCGATGGCCACCCCCAGACCGACCCCAACGGCATCATCCCCCGCCCCACCGCCCGCCGCCCATCGCGGGTTTCGACTGTCGCCTCGACATGCAGATTCGGCGACTGCGTGACCACCTGTCCACCGAACTTTAGCGGTGTGCGGAAGACCGACTGTGTGGTCGAACTGGTCAGCTCGCAGAGGCGAATGTCGGTGGGTCGGGTCATGGTTAGTCCTTGCTGGCACGCTGACGGACGAGGGTTCGCGCCTCACTCAGGAACGCCTTCGCGCCCTCCAGCCAGGCCAGCACCTCGGCGGGATCGGGAGCATCGGCAACTTGGTAGTCGCTGATGGCGCGCGCGTGCAGGACCAGGTTGTATAGACTGCCCGCAGACGCGGAAATGAGTCCCCTCTGCACGTAGTCGCGGTTGATGGCCGCCGCTAGCGCACTGTGTCGCTTGTACTCGCGGCCTTGTTGCAGTTCCAGCGCCGTAGCGATGAAGAAGCACACGTAGTACACGTCACCGACAGCGCGGTCGACCAGACCATCGTGCACGTCGCGTTCGATCGCTGGTAGCCAGCGCTCGGCTCGGTCGAGCCACCACGACACCTTGGACGGCACGAGGGGTTCGCTCACACCGCCACCCCATCGCGCTTGATGTCCGCTCGCAGGAGGTCCGAGACCGTGCCGCCGCTGTCCCAGGCTGCTGTAGAGACGAACACCGCCTCGACAAACACGCCACTGCTCACGGAGAGGCGCATCAGGTCATCGAGGAGCGGGCTTCGCTCGCGCCAGCCTAGGCGGGCCGGGGTGAGTACGAGGAGGTCGAGGTCAGAGTCTGGACGAGCCTCGCCACGCGCTCGCGAGCCGAAGACGTACACCTCCGCCTCGGCCCATCGCGCACGCACCAAGCGAGCGGCGTCCTCCGCGATGGCCCGGTCGGCCGGCGTCAATCGGCTCTGAACTACGGTTGCCATGCCCAGATGGTACCCGATTCTGGGCCGGCTTGCTCAGCCGCCCACGACCGCCGCCACCCGTGCCGCGGTGCGAGCCTGGGCGGCATCGACGGCGGCGGCGTCGGTCTCGAAAGCCTGGTGGGCGGCGGCTAGGTCGGCTTGCAGGCCGGCGATCATGCGTTGCACCTCGGCGGGCGACGGGCCGCCCTGGCTGGCCTGGCGGCGGACGCCGGCGAGCGGGTCGAGGACGTCGGCCATCTCCGCCTCGCCCGCCTCGACGCCTTGCGCGGCCAGCCCCTCGACCACCGTGGCGACGTCGGCGAAGGTGCGACCCGCGCGGCTGAAGCTGCCGACCAGGGCGCCAACGATCTCGTGCGCCTGGCGGAACGGAACCCGGCGGTCGGCAACGAGCCAATTGGCCAGCTGTGTCGCCACGGCGAAGTTCGCGTCGACCAGCTCGCGCATGCGCTCGGGCCGCAGCTTGAGCGTTCGCACCGCGCCGGTCAGCGTGACCAGTGCGCCGTGGGTCTGGTCCAGCGCGTCCCAGACCGGCGGCTTGTCCTCTTGCAGGTCGCGACTGTAGCCGAAGCTGACCGACTTGGTCACGGCCATCAGACCGACCAGGTCGCCCACGACCCGTGCCGCCTTGCCGCGGGTCAGCTCGGCGCAGTCGGGGTTCTTCTTCTGCGGCA
>DHNJ01000065.1:20860-27379 GCA_002409445.1 Armatimonadetes bacterium UBA5419
TTCTTCTGCGGCATGATCGAGCTGCCCGAGGTGTAGGCGTCATCGAGCTCGATCAGCCGGAACTCGTGGCTGCTCCACCAGACCAGTTCCTCGCTCAGCCGGCTCAGCCCGAGCATCAGCAGCGTCAGCGCCGAGGTCGTCTCGAGCAGGAAGTCGCGGCTGCTCGTCGCGTCCAGCGCGTGCTCGGCGAGGCCAGCGAAGCCCAACAGGTCGGTGGTGAGTCCGCGGTCGATCGGCAGGTCGGTGCCGGCGAGGGCACAGGCGCCTAGCGGGTTGCGGTTGACGGCGTCGTAGGCCGCGGCCAGCCGGCGCAGGTCGCGCAGCCAGGCGCTGGCGTGCGCGCTGGCCCAGAAGCCGAAGGTGATCGGCTGCGCGTGCTGACTGTGGGTATAGCCGGGCATGACCGTCTCGGTCTCGGTCGCCGCCCGCGCCAGCATCGCCTCGACGATCGCCAGTGTCGCCGCGCGTACCTCCAGCAGCCGTCGGCGGACGTACAGCCGGCAATCGGTCAACACCTGGTCGTTGCGGCTGCGCGCGGTATGCAGCCGGCCGCCTGCGCCCGCCCCCGCGCCCTCGGTGACGTACCGCTCGACGTTCATGTGCACGTCTTCGAGCTCGGGCCGCAGCTCGAACGCCCCGGACTCGAAGTCGGCCCGGGCCCGCTCCAGCCAAGTCAGGATGTCCCGCAACTCGTCGGGGTCGAGCAGGCCGCACTCGGCCAGCATCAGCGCGTGCGCCTGGCTGCCCCAGATATCCTCGGCGACCATCCGCGCGTCGACGCTGAGGCTCTCGGTATAGGCGGCCATCGCCGCGGCCATCGATCCCTCAAACCGGCCGGCCCACGGGTTGGCCTTGCTCCCGCTACTCAAGTCGTGAACTCCAGATCACAATAGTCGCATCGCCGCCGCGTTTGGTCGATGACCCATAGGCGCGGCACGCTGTACTCCTCGCGCCGGTTGGCGCAGTCGGGGTTCGGGCAGCGCGGCTCGGTAGCCCACTCGTGGCCGTTGCGCTCAGGCCCAGCCAGCCCCTCCGAGTCGACCGCCCCGAGGGTCAGCGCGAGCAGCGCCATGCGCACGGGCACGCCGTATGCCGCCTGACCAAAGTAGGCGGCACGGCGGTCTTCGTCAACGGCATAGGCGATCTCGTCGACCCGCGGCAGCGGATGCATGATCAACAACTCGGGCTTCGAGCGCTGCAGGAGGCCCGGGTCGATGATATAGCTGCCGCGGACGGCCTCATACTCACCCGCGTCGGCGAACCGTTCGCGCTGGATACGGGTCACGTAGAGCACGTCCAGGTCCGCCAATGCCGGCTCGATCTCCGCCGTGCGCTCGACCGGGCGGCCGGCCGGCTCGTAGCGCTCGGGCAGCTGGAGCAGCGGTGGAGCGATGCAGGTCACGCGCACGTCGTAGTGCTGGAGCGCGCGCAGCAGGCTGTGCACCGTGCGGCCGAAGCGCAGGTCACCGCACAGGCCGATGTGCAGCCCGTCGAGCGAGCCGCGCGTGCGCTGGATGGTGTACAAGTCGGTCAGCGTCTGGGTCGGGTGCTGGTGGCCGCCATCGCCGGCATTGATCACCGGCCTGCGGCAGTAGTTGGCGGCGAGCCGGGCCGAACCCTCGACCGGATGGCGTAGGACGATCAGGTCCGCGTAACTCTCGATGATCCGCGCCATATCGGCCAGTGTCTCGCCCTTGGCCGCCGAGGAGGTTTGCCCATCCTGGAAGCCGATCACCGCGCCGCCCAGCCGATGCATCGCCGACTCGAAGCTGAGCCGCGTGCGCGTACTCGGCTCGAAGAAAGCGGTGGCGAGGATCCGGCCTGCGAGCAAATCGGCGCTGTCGCGGATGCGCTGCTCCATGTCGGCCGCCACGGCCAGCACGTGGCGCACCTCTTCGGGCGAGTAGTCATCGATGCGGATCAGACTGCGACCGACCAGCGACATATTAGGTCTCCTCGGCGAGCCCCGGCCCAGCCACACCTAGCCGGCGAGCGCCTCGTCGCGGCACGCCAGCAGGTAAGCTAGGTCGACGCGGGTCTGGGCGATAACCTCCTCGACGCTCAGGTCGCGGAAGCTGTGGCCGCCTTGGTACTCGGAGTGCAAGGTCACGATCCCGTCGAACCCGCCCGCAATAAGGTAGCGCCAAGCCGCGGTGAAGTCGACCGGCCCCTCGGCCAGCGGGACCACCGCCCAGCGGTATGACGCGGGCCCGTGCTTGGTGCCGTCGCGCAGCCAACCGAGCGACTTGATCGCCAGCAGCGGCGAGCGCTCGACGAGCATCTCCAGCCCCTGTCGCCAGCAGTCGACCCCGCCCTCGATGACCATGTGTCCCAGGTCGAGGTACGCGCCGACCACCTCGGGCGGGTAGTCGGCGATCAGTTGAGCGACAATCGGCGCGTTGGCCGTGACATATGGGCCGGAGTGGATGTGCAGGTTCACGCGCACGCCGAGCCGCGCGGCGGCCTCGGCCACACCGGCGAGGTCGGCTCTGGCCTGCTCGACCAACGGCCGAAACTCACCGAAGCGCCGGTAGCTGTGGTAGCCGTACTTCAGCTCTGTAACCCCCAACTCCGCGGCGGTCTCTAGGATTTGTAGCGCATTGCCTCGGTCGATGCGGGTGATGTTGGTGGTCAGCATAGGCACCGTCAGCCCGGCTTCGCCGCAGATGCGCAACGCCTCGGGCAAGGCTTGGCCAACCTCGCCGGGCAAGACGTAGCCGCCCTCGCGGACGGTCAGGTCGAGGCCTTCGAAGCCGAGCTCGGCCACGGCGGCGGCGGCCTTGGCCAGCGGCCATTCCTGGAGGTGTTTGGCGAACATCACGAACTGCATGGCAGCATCTCCACGGGCGTCTACGGCGCACCGACACGTGGTTTCCCGCACCAGCGGGTGCTTCCTTCTTGCTCTATTGTCGGGCAGGAGTCACACTGATAGGGGTAGCGGGTGGCTACGGGCCGCTCGCTATACATGAGGAGACTACCACCACCATGCGTATGCTTACGACGGCGCTGCTGTGCGCTGTGCTGACCTTCTCCGGGTCGGCCGTCTGGGCCGCGCAGCAGATCGCCGCTGGCGAAAAGGCCCCCGCCTTCAAGGTCACCGACCTGGACGGCAAACCGTTCGACCTCGAACAGGCCAAGGGCCGCGTTGTATTCCTGGACTTCTGGGCCACCTGGTGCCCGCCCTGCCGCCTGGCTCTGCCCCACACGCAGGCTCTGGCGACCAGCGAGCGGGCCAAGAAGGGCGAGCTGCTCGTCCTCGCGGTGACCTCGGAGACCAACACCGCCGATGTCCGTAAGTTCATGGCCGAGCACGACTACACGTTCCGTGCGGCCAGCTCCCAGGACGTGGGCAAGCAGTACGGCGTGACCGGCATCCCCACCTTCGTCATCATCGACCGTGAGGGTGTCGTGCAGGACTCGTTCGTCGGCTTCGCCCCCGACCAGACTCCGCGCCGCATCGACCGCGCGATCGACGCCGCCTTCGCCAAGCCGGCCCCCGGCGGCGCGCAGGCTGCGGCCGCCGACCCGGCCGCAGCGCCCACGCCGCAGCGCGTGACCACCGGCGACCTGGCCCCGCCAATCGACCTAGCCGACACCGCCGGCGAACGGTTCATCCTCGCCGACCAGCGTGGCAAGGTTGTCGTCCTCGACTTCTGGGCCACCTGGTGCGGCTTCTGCGTGCAGGCCCTGCCCCACACCCAGGGCCTGGCCGATAGCGATGCGGCCAAGTCTGGCGACTTGGTCGTCCTCGGCGTCTCGGTCGACCAGGAGCCGCAGACCGTGACCGACTTCCTCGCGGCCAACAACTACACGCTGCGCACCGTCGTGGACCGCGCCACGGCCGGCGCCTACGGCCTGCGCAGCATCCCCGCGTTCATCGTCGTGGGCCGCGACGGCCACGTCGCGAGCGTCGTCACCGGCTGGTCCGGCGAGTCCACGGCCAAGCGCCTGGACGACGCCGTCACCGCCGCGCTGGCCGTCCCCGCCAGCTAATACCCTCTTTTTTGCCTGCTGCGCGAATCTGGTTGTGACCCACGGCCAGATGGGGTAACCTGCGGCCATGAAGACCTTGGCCGACGCCATCGCGTTGTATCAGCAGGAACGCTACGTTGACGCTGAGCGCCGACTCGCGTTGGTCACCCAGTTCGAGCCCGAGAACGTCGAGGCTTGGATGTACTACGGGGCGACCCTTGCCAAGCTCGGCCGCTGGCCCCAGAGCGTCGAGGCTCTGCGCCAGGTCGTCCGCCTCCGCCCCGACCAGGTTTCCGGCTACTGCGAACTGGCGGCTGCCCTGATCGAAGCCGACGACCGCGCCGGCGCCCAGGCCGTGCTCGACCAGGCCGCCTCGCTCGACCCCGACCACCCCAACCTCGCTGGCCTGCGCAGCCGCCTGGGCGACACCTCGTCCGGCCGCACCGCCGCAGCCGCCGCGCAGGTCGAGCCCCCCGCCGACCGGCCCGGGCTGATCAACGACGGCAACCGCCTCTGGTTCATGCTCGCCGCCCTGGGGATCCTGCTGCTGCTGGTGATCGTGCCGCTGGCCCGGCGCGGCAGCTCGACGGTCGCGCCCGGCTCCATCGAGAGCGCCGAAGCGTTGGTGCTGCAGGCCGAACGCGAACGCGAGTCGCTCGCGCGGCAACCAGGCGAAGACTTCGACGTGCAGGGCCGCGTTGGGCAGCTCGCGCGCGAGGCTGAGGCGCAGGCCCAGATTGCGCTTGGCCCGAACCCGCGCCAGCCGCGTGCCTACGCCGTGCTCGCCGCGGCCAGCCGCCTGCAGAACAACTACAGCCAGGCCCTGAGCCAGGCCAACGAGGGCCTCGACCTGATCGGCCAACCGGGTGTCGGCGGCGACGCGACGGTGATGGCTCGTTTACTCCTCATCCGCGCCCAGGCACAGGCCAATTTGGCCGCCGGACCGGGCTACGCGACCGCCCTAGCCCAAGCCCGCGCCGACGCCGCCGAGGCCGCCCGGCTCGACCCGACCGCGACCGACCCCGAGCTCGACCGGCTGCTGGCCCAGCGGCGCTAACGCACTCAACCGCCGCGTGAGCCCACTCAACAAACGCGTGTTTGCCGGGCCCGCCGCCACTACGTATAATCTACAAGACGAAATGGAGAGTAGCGCATGGGCATGACCATGACCGAACAGCTGCTGGCCCGTCACGCGGGTCGGGACCGCGTCGCCGCGGGCGAGAACATCTGGGTCGATGTCGACACCTTGCTCACGCACGACGTCTGCGGACCGGGCACCATCGGCATCTTCCACGAGAAGTTTGGCCGCGATGCCAAGGTCTGGGATCGCGAGCGGGTGGTCATCATCCCGGACCACTACATCTTCACCGCCGACGTGATGGCCCACCGCAACATCGATATCTTGCGCGAGTTCGTCGCCGAACAGGACCTGCCCTACTACTACGACGTGGGCACCAGCCGCTACAAGGGCGTCTGCCACATCGCCCTGCCCGAGGAGGGCCATGCCCGGCCCGGCGAGCTGCTGCTGGGCACCGACAGCCACACCTGCACCGCCGGCGCGTTCGGTATGTTCGCCACCGGCGTCGGCAACACCGACGCCGCCTTCGCGCTGGGCACGGGCAAGACTTGGCTCAAGGTGCCCGAGACGATGCGCTTTGAGTTCGAGGGCGACCTGCCCGAGTACCTGATGGCCAAGGACCTGATCCTGATGGTCATCGGCGACATCGGCTTCTCCGGCGCCACCTACCGGGCCATGGAGTTTGCTGGCTCGGCGGTCTTCGACCTAAACATCGAAGAGCGCATGACCCTATGCAACATGGCTATCGAGGCCGGTGGCAAGAACGGCGTCATCGAGCCGGACCAGGTGACCTTCGACTACGTCGCCGATCGGACCGCGCGCGGCGGCACCCGCCGCGAATACACGCCGGTCCACGACACCGCCGATGGCAAGTACGTGGGGACCTGGCGGTACAACGTTGCCGACCTGGAGCCGCTCGTCGCCAAGCCGCACCGCCCGGACAACCGCGCCACGGTGCGCGAGGTCGCCGGGACCAAGGTCGACCGCGTCTACATCGGCAGCTGCACCGGCGGCAAGATCACCGACTTCGAGGCTGCTGCGCGCCTGCTGCAGGGCCAGGAGGTCAAGGTCGACACGTTCATCGTGCCCGCGACGACCGAGGTCGCCCGCGAGATGGGCCGCCGCAAGATCGGCGACCGCTCGCTGACCGAGATTTTCGCCGCGGCCGGCTGCCGGCTGGGCGAGAGCTCCTGCGCCGCCTGCCTCGGTGGGCCGGTCGATACCTTCGGCCGCATCAACGAGCCGCTGACCTGCGTCAGCACGACCAACCGCAACTTCCCCGGCCGCATGGGCCACAAGGAAGGCCGGGTCTACCTGGCCTCGCCGCTGACGGCCGCCGCCAGCGCGCTGACCGGCGTGCTGACCGACCCGCGCGACAAGATGAACTAGGAGGAGCACCACCATGCAGACGACATACCGCGGTCGAGCCTACGTCGTGGGCGACTCCATCGACACCGACCAGATCATCC
>DHNJ01000065.1:27534-48188 GCA_002409445.1 Armatimonadetes bacterium UBA5419
GACACCGACCAGATCATCCCGGCCCAGTACCTGGTCTACAACCCCGCCGACCCCGACGAGTTGCCGTACTTTGGCCGCTACGCGCTGGCCGGCCTGCCGACCGACTCGGCCGGGCTGCCCGACGGCGGGCACCCGTTCACGCCGGAGGACAAGTTCGAGAGCGAGTACCAGATCGTCATCGCCGGCGGCAACTTCGGCTGTGGTTCCTCGCGCGAGCATGCGCCGCTGGCGCTGCGCGTCGCGGGCGTGAAGATCGTCGTCGCCGAGAGCTATGCGCGCATCTTCTTCCGCAACTGCGTCAACGGCGGCCACGTCATCCCCGCCGAGACCCACGAGCGGCTCTGCGAGCGCGTGCACACCGGCGATGAGCTCGAAGTCGACGTCGAGGCCAACCGCATCCGCAACCTGACCCGCAACGAGGAGTACGCGCTCGAACCGGTCGGCGACATCCTGCCGATTCTGGAAGCGGGTGACATCTTCGAGTATGCCAAGGCGGCGGGCATGATGGGCTAGGCCGCCCGGAGCGTCGCGGCAGCGGCCGGTAGGAGACTGACCATGGTGTACCCCCTGTTCTGGATCCTGCTGGCCGCCGCCGCACCCGACCCCGCCGACACGGCCGACCGGCTCGCCCACATCGGCCAACCCGCCGGCACCCGCGCCACCGCGCCATTGGCCGGCCCATATGAGGATCCGCTGCAGGAGCAGATCCCCTTCGGCCGCCGCTCCTACTACCTCGCTCCGTGGCGCGCCTACCTCGACACTCGACCCGCGGCGAGCTACGCCCGCTTCCCCGGCGTCAACTTCAACGTCCACGACACCCGCCTGGTCGAGCCGCTGGCCCAGCTACTGGCCGACCACGGCTTCACCCACGGCCGCATCGAGGTCGGCTGGGGCAGCTTCGACTACGACCAGCCCGACCGGCTACCGCCCGATGCGGCCGCCGCGCTGACCGCCAAGCTGCAGGCGCTGCAGCGCTGGGGCCTGCGACCGCTCATGCTGCTCAATGCCAACTCCGGCGGCCCGGTGCCCGCCCGCTGGTTCCGCGGCACGCTGCGCGAGGCCGCGCCGGCCGGCGCCCGCGAGTTGGTGCTCGAAGACACGACGCCGGTCGTCCCCGGCCGCACGGGCCCGCGTGGCCAGGCCTACCAGATCGCCTATCCGTTGATCACCGCCGTCGACGCCGCGACGGGCCGCTGCACGCTCTCCGCGCCGCTCACCCAGCCGCTGCCCGCCGGCGACCTCGACCTGGTGACCCTACGGTACGAACCGTTCGGCAACGGCCCGACGTTCGCCGACGGCCGCCCCAACCCCGCCCTGGCCGAGACCATCGGTGGCTGGCGGGCCTACGTCGACGCGCTGGCCTCGTTCTGCGTCGAGGCGCTCGACACGGGTGATCCGGCCGACGCCGGCTTCGACCTTGAGGTCTGGAACGAACTGAGCTTCGGCAGCCAGTTCCTCGAGGACCGCAACTACTACGACCCGCCGCGCGAGTACGGCAGCCGCTGGACCTATGAGAACCACGGCCGCAAGCTCGAAGGCTACGACTGCCTGTTCGGCCTCACCGCCGACCAAGTCACCTCCGACCCGAAGCTGGCCGGCGTGCGGGTGATCAACGGCTTCTCGAACCAACGCCCGTGGGACAACGGCACGGACCTGTGGCCGACCGCTACCGGCTACAGCCGCCACTACTACTCCAACACGACCGAGTCGTCGCCGGACGACCCGCTCGTCGGCAGTTTCGACGCGAGCCGCATGACCGAACGCGAGCGGACCTCCGGGCCGCTCAACGCCCTAGGCCAGCCGGACGGCGAGCCCGACGGGCTCGACTGGCACACCGTCCTGCCCGACACCTTCTTCGTCCCCGCCCTGCGCCGAGCACATCCCGAGTATTGGCACTATGCCTACCAAACCGAGTTCATGACCCGCGACACCACGCCGCTCGCCGGGGCCTGGGAGAACCACGGGCGCTACACGCACCCGGGCACCGGCCGGCCGGCCGAAGTCTGGATGACCGAGTACAACCACTTCCGCGCCCCGGCGATGCACAGCCTCGCGCCCGAGGGACCGAGCCGCGCCGACCCGCGCTACACCGCGCTGGCCCACTGGCTCGGCGCCAAGGCGCTGCTGCGCGCCTTCCCCTTCTACCATCACAAGGGCCTCTCGGCGCTCCAGGTCTACGCCGTGCTCGCCGCGGACGATGAGTTCGGGCTGCTGCCGCAGTCGTTCATCGATGCCCTGGTCGCCGCCGACTACCAGCTGACGCCCGAGGTCCGCGCGCTGGTCGGTCCACAGTTCGAGGTCCTCGGGCGCCTGGCCTCGAAGCTGGCCGCCAACCAGCCGATCGAGGAGGCGCGGCCGCTGCGGGTCGAGGCGCTCGTCGAGCACCAGCCGCGCCTGGTCTTCCGCGGCGCCGGCGACGAAGCCCACCCGGACCGCACCCATCGCGACGACTTCGCCATCCTGCCCTACCAGCTCGACGCCCAGCGCTACGCGCTGCCCTACTGGGTCGTGACCCGCGACCTGATGCACGTCTGGGACCCGACCGCTGACCCGCTCGACCCGCGGCGCTACACAATGCCGGACCAGACCTTCGACGTAACCCTGGCCAACCTCGACGGCCGCGGTCTGCGCGCCTCGGTGCTGGACCTCTGGAGCGGCGAGCTAACCCCCATCGAACCTCGCGCCCGCACCGCCAACAGCGTCACGCTGCGGCTGTCCGCGACCGACTCGCCCCGCCTGCTCTACCTCACCGAAGCCCAGCCCGGCCCGCTCGTCAGCGCGGCGGAGCTGACACAGACGCCAACTAGCACCCGTCTGACCTTCCGCCCCAACATCGACGGGCTGGCGGAGATCACCTGGGGCAGCTGGCCCCAGCGGACCGACGGCGGACAGCGCGTCCTGCAGGTCGCCGGCGCGACGACCAACACCGTCGACCTCCCGCCGCTCGCCGTGGGCCAGGCGGTGCGCGTGACCCTGCACGACGGCGAACGCACCGCGCCGTGGCCGCGCTGGGACCGTGACGTCGCGGGCGTCGTGCGTTAGCGCCAACCCCAAATGCTGCGGCCCCAGCCGAGGCTGGAGCCGCAGCCGTCGGCGACCTGGGGTCTAGCGGTAGACGTAGAACGACCGATTGATAGCGTCGGTCTTCTGCAGCCACTTGACGTGCCCGTCGTAGTACAGGATGTTGGCGCCATCGGTGTGCCGCCAGTAATCCCTAATGTAGCCGGCGTTGCTCCGCCACTGGGTCAGGTTCAGGGTCTGGCCGACCTGAGGGCAGAACATGTCCCCGTTGTCATCCAGCCGCTCCTCGAACGAGTCGTGCGCCACGATCTTCTCGGTCGGGTTGTCGACAATACCGTCATGGACGCTGTCCGTATGGCCGTTCAGCCCGTATGCAGCGTTCTTGCGCACGCGGGTGCTGGGGCACTGGAAGATCTCAGGCGACTTGATGTACGGCAGGTAGTGGTTGCCCCAGTAGGTGCTCTCGGCCCAGGCCTGACCCGCCGCCGGCCAATTGGACCCGTTCAACGAGACCGGGACAACCGGCAACCCGGGCGTGTTCCAGCCCGCCTGCATGGTCTCATCCCAGTCTTGGCGATACTGCATGACCGCCAGCCCGATTTGCTTCAGGTTGCTAGCGCAACTCGTCTGGCGAGCCTTCTCACGGGCCTTGCCGAACACCGGGAACAGAATGGCGGCCAGAATCGCAATGATTGCGATAACCACCAACAACTCGATGAGCGTAAAAGCCTTGCGGCTGCGCACGTCCAACATCACATGATCTCCCTTCCAGATTTGGCATCCTTGGCCACACCCTCAGTATCACCGGCGCCTGTTAGGGGTGCATTCAGCCTCAGCGAGTTGTGCCCTTATTTCTGGTTCACGCCGACTAACCTGTCCTAAGCACGCATCTTGCGTACCGCGGAGGATTCGCTGCCCGTGGCCACGAACAACCAACTGGAGCATCTCATGCAGCGCTTACTGCCCTTGGCGGCGATCGTCGCAACCTGCGCGTCAGCCCAGGTCGTCCTCGCGCCAAACTACCCCGACGCCGCCGCGGTCGCCGCGGCCTGGGAGGTCGGTCCGAACACCGCGCCGGCCGAGCAGGTGACCATCGATGGCGCGCCGGCTATCCGGTTACCCATCACCTTTGCCGACCAAGGCGCGACCCGCAACTACTGGGACTTCATCGCCGACATCGACCTGGCCAACGCCGCGGGCTTCAGCTTCGACGTCCGCTGCGACGATTCAGCCATCGTCGGTCACTTCTCCACCTACTTCCGCTCCGGCGATGGCTGGTACTCAGGCGAGTGGTTCCCCGGTGACGAGGGCGCTTGGAGTACCATCACCATCCTCAAGGCCAACACGGCCACCGAGGGCACGCCGTCCGGCTGGGGCGAGGTCGACCGCGTGCGTTTCTCGGCCTGGCGCGGCGATGTCGGCCAGAGCGAGTTCTTCGTCCGCAATCTCCGGGTCGTTGGCGGCCCGGGGCCGGAGACCCGTGTCGTGGTCGTCCGCGATGCGCTGGGCGATGATGGCCGCGGCGACCCGTACGCCCCACAACTGATCGAGCAGTTGCGCAGCGCCGGCGTCGAGGCCGCCTCGGTCGACCAGACCGACCTCAGCGCGGCGCGGCTGGCACCGTTCTCCGTCGTCATTCTGCCGAATAACCCCGACCTCTCTGGCGCCCAGATCTTGGATCTCTCGCGCTTCGTCGAAGCCGGCGGCAAGCTGTTCTTAGCCTACTCGGTACCCGACAGCCTGCGCACCGCGGTCGGCCTGCCCGGGGCGACCTACCGGCGCCAGGAGGCCGCGGGCGACTTCGGCCGCATCGTGATGCGGCCCGGCGCCCTGCCCGGCGCGCCCGACTGGGCGGCGCAAGCCTCCTGGAACATCCAGATCCCCGCCGCAGCACCCGGCGTGGAGGTGCTGGCCGAATGGTCCGACGCCAACGGCGCGCCCACCGGCCTGCCGGCGCTCGTCGCTAACGACCGCGCGGCGTGGTTGGGGCACGTCGTGCTGGGCGATGGTGGTGCGGCTAAGGAGCGGCTGCTGCTGGCAATCCTGGGCCGACTCGACCCCGATATCTGGCGCCTCGCCGCGGCTGGCGCCGTAGCGCAGGCCGGGCGGCTCGGCCGCTGGCCCGACTTTGATGCGGCAAGTGCCGAACTAGCCCGGCGCGGTGCTGACCCGGCGGCGTTAGATGAGGCGCGCGCTCAGCTGGCCCGAGCCCAGGAACTCGTCGCCGAGGGCGACTGGATCGGCGCCCAGGACCAGGCCGCGCTCGTCGGCGAGACGGCCCTGCGCGCCTGGTCCGCGGCCCACCAGCCCGAGGCGGGCGAGTGGCGTGGCTGGTGGTGTCACCAGGCAGTCGGCGTCCCCGGCCGAACGTGGGCCGAAACCGCCCAGCGCCTAGCCGACAACGGCTTTACGGCGATCGTGCCGAACCTCATGTGGGGCGGTGTGACTGCCGGCCGCAGCGAACTGCTGCCCGAGTCGGACGCCGAGCGTGACTACATCGCCGAGGCGCTTGCGGCCTGCCGCGCGGCGGGCCTCGAGATCCACATGTGGAAGGTCAACTACAACTGCGGCTGGAGCACGCCGGTGAGCTTCCTGGAGCAGATGCGCGCCGAGGGCCGCCTGCAGCGCAGCATCAGCGGCGAAGAGGAGCCCTGGCTCTGCCCCACCGACCCACGCAACCAGGAGCTGGAGGTTGCCTCGATGGTCGAGTGCGCCCAGTTGTACGATCTGGACGGCCTGCACTTCGACTACATCCGCTTCCCTGGTGGCAGCCACTGCTACTGCAACGGCTGCCAGACGCGCTTCGCGGCGCTGACGGGTGACCCGCTGGCCAATTGGCCGGCCGAGGTCGCGGTCGGTGGGCCGCTGCGCAGCGAGTGGCTGCAGTTCCGCCGCGACGCCATCTCGACCGTCGTCGAGCAAGTCAGCACCCAGGCGCGCGCCGTGCGGCCGGGGATCCAGATCTCCGCCGCTGTGTTCAACAACTGGCCCTCGAACCGTGACGAGATCGGCCAGGACTGGAGCATGTGGTGCGAGCAGGGCTGGCTCGACTTCGTCTGCCCGATGGACTACACCGCCAGCAACCCACAGTTCGAGCGGTACGTGCGGCGGCAGGTGAACTGGACCCACGGCGTCCCGCTGCGCCCGGGGATCGGCGCCAGCGCCACCGGCATCCGCATGGCCGCCGACCAGGTGATCGACCAGATTCTGACCACCCGCGCGCACAACACTGGCGGCTTCATGATCTTCAACTTAGGCGCGCCCGAAGACCAGAACATCCTGCCCTACCTGGGCCTCGGAGTGACGCGGCGCGACTAGCCTGCTTGGCTAGCCGCGCCGTTCTATCGTCCGTTTGAGCTACGCTGCTAGTGCGTGCGTGGGTCGCCGATCGGCAGTAGCCCGGCTTCCTTCATCTCCGGCGTCTGGCCGACGACAAGGCCCTGCTCGACCGCGTCCATCGTGGCCTCGTGCAGCCCTTCCTCGTCGCCCCAACCCGGCGGCTCGCTCTTGGTACCGGCGGCGCCACCCTCATCGATCGCGTACTTGTTCTCGTCGACCGGGCCCTTGGCCGTCTCGGCCAGGTTCGCCTCGGGTACCGTGTAGTTGAACCGCTTAGACGGGCGCATGACCCACCAACCGACGGCCAACACCAGCACCAGCAGACCCACGAGCGGCCAGATCTTCTCGCGTGCGTCCATCTCTGTGCCTCCGGTTCTTACTGCTGGATGTTGTAGCTCGGCCAGTTGGTGCCGTCGGGCACGGCCGAGGTATACGGGCAGATCGAGTACTTGCCGTCACCGGTCTGGAACCAGTCCCAGCGCACCCACTTCACATGCCCGTCGCAGTAAGCCACATTCTGGCCGCCGGTGTGGCGTGAGCTGAGCATGTTGTAGACCTCATTCCAGGTCGTGCCGCCCGGCTCGATGTACGGACCGTTGCCGTTCACGCCACCCATCGGATCGCCGTCGGCGTCTTCCGGCGTGCTGATGGACTCAACGATCGCGGCGATCAGCGCCGGCTCCTCGATCGTAGAGGTGCTCGCCCGCCCGCGCCGTAGGCCGCCGTAATTGCCCAGAGCTTCCTGGTTCTTGGCGTAGTGGCCGTAGATCTCGGGCCGCACGTTGCCATAGGCCGCCGCGTTGCCCGGGACCATACCGTTCATCTGCCAGCCCTCGGCCGAGGTCACGCCAGTCATGTCGGTCTCGACCACCGGGCTGGCCCCGCTGCTCGGGCAGTTGAACACGGCGTTGCTCTTGATGTACGGGATCAGCGGCACGTGCCAGGTGTACCAGCCGTCCCAGTAGCGGCCGTCGTAGTCCTCGTTGTACATCATGACCGCCGTGCCGATCTGCTTCAGATTCGAGGCACAGCTGGTCTGCCGGGCCTTCTCGCGAGCCTTGGCGAACACGGGGAACAGAATCGCCGCCAGGATGGCGATGATCGCAATCACCACCAGCAGCTCAATCAATGTAAATGCGCGTCGTCGCATGGTTAAGTACTCCTTCTACGGTCAGCGCGCTAGGGGATCAGGTAGTGGGCGCGGTCGATCGCGTCGGTCTTGATCAGCAGCTTGACGTGGCCATCCCAGTAGAGGACGTTGGCCGCATCGTTGTGCCGCCAGTAGGCCTTCACACGGCCGGGCATATGGCGCCACTGCATGAGGTTCAAACCGTTGTCGTTCGGCCGCGGGGCGAAAGTGTCGCCGTTGTCGTCCAGCCGCTGCTCCCACGAGTCGTGGGCCACAATCTTGTCGGCCGGCGCTTCAACCACGGACTCGTTCTTATCCTCGACGTAGCGGTTCAGGCCGTAGGTCGAGTTCGCCGCCGCCTCTTCGCTCAGGCCGTAGATGTCGATGTAGCCCGCGCTCGGACAGCGCCAGATCTGCCGCGACTTCGCGTACGGCTCGTAGAACGCACCCCAGTAGGTGCGGTCCTCGATCGGCTCGTGCGGCTCTGGCCAATAGGCGCCGTTGGCCAGGTCAGGGTTGCTGCTGACCGCCGGCCGCAGGCTCCACTGCCCCCAGTGTGACCACTCGTCCCAGTCCTGACGGTAGGCGATCATCGCCAGGCCGACCTGCTTGAGGTTCGAGGCACACGAGGACTGCCGCGCCTTCTCCCGCGCTTTAGCAAAGACCGGGAACAGAATTGCTGCCAAGATCGCAATGATCGCGATCACTACCAGCAGCTCGATCAGGGTAAATGCCTTCTTCCGCATCACACTCTCCTTGTATTTGACAGTGAGCAACAGCTACGGCCCGGTGTAGTGGGTGCGGGGAATGCTGTCGGTCTTGATCAGAGTCTTGACGTGACCGTCAAAGTAGAGGACATTGCCCGTCTCGTTGTGCCGCCAGTACTCGCGGTAGCGCGCGGGGTAGCCGCGCCACTGGGTCAGGTTGATGGTCTGGCCGGCCTGCGGGCAGTACATGTCGCCGTTGTCGTCGAGCCAGGTCTCCCAGCTGTCGTGGCAAACGATCCGGTCCACCGGGTCCACCACGGCCGCATCGTTGATGCGCTGGAGACGACCGTTGAAGCCGTAGGTCGAGTTCTGGACCTGCTCCTTGGTGTTGCCCATGAAGTCGGTCTCTTGCGTGCTCGGGCAGCGCCAGAGGCCCTGACTCTTAGCGTACGGCTCGAGGAACGTGCCCCAGTACGAGGCGCCGGTGATCGGGATCTGCCAGCGCGCGCCGTTCACACCATAGAAGCCCTGCTCGTCGTAGTCCTGGCGGTACTGCATGTAGGCCAGGCCGATCTGCTTCAGGTTACTCTGGCAGCTCGCCGACCGAGCCTTCTCGCGCGCCTTACCGAACACGGGGAACAGGATCGCCGCGAGGATGGCGATGATCGCGATCACCACCAACAGCTCGATCAGTGTGAACCCGCGCGCGCGCGTTGTCGTGTGCATTGGTCTAACCCCTCCTTCGGGCTGTGTCGTGTCTTGACACCACCCACGGTACGGGTGAGGGGTTAGGTGAACGTGACCGCGCGGTTTGCGCTCGGCGAAGGCTGCGTTAGAGATTCGTTTGGCGGCTACTCTGCCTTGGTCACGCCCGCGCCCAGGGCGGGCACGATCGCCGTGGCCTCCCGCACGGCGAAGTTGAAGATGCAGAAACCACCCGTGCCCTGGCGCCGCGTAATCCAGATCTGCTCGATGACCTCTTCGGGCGTCATGCGAATGCCTGTCGCACTGGCCCCGATGCCCGGGCGGACCGGCACACCGTGCGCCCAACCTTGTTGGCTGCGCACGTAGCGCTCGAAGAGTAGCGGGCTGTCGGTATAGTCCATCGGCACAACGAAGTCGATCCACCCGCGCTCGCACCACAGCGCCGCGTCCTGACCGATCGAGTCGCGCGCGCTGGTCCACACGGGAAAGACCGCCGCCGAGATCTTCATGCCCGGCCGCGCCGCCCGCGCGCCCGCGTGGACGCCCTGCACCACACGGTTGATGCACTCGCGCCGCCAGTCGAGCCAGGCCGCACGCAGCCGTCCGCCCGCGTCCACCGCCGCCGGCCAATCGGCCAGC
The DNA here is from genome assembly GCA_002409445.1 of Armatimonadetes bacterium UBA5419. Classification (GTDB taxonomy): domain Bacteria; phylum Armatimonadota; class UBA10988; order UBA10988; family UBA10988; genus UBA10988. The sequence goes on from DHNJ01000065.1 coordinate 37,075, forward strand.
GCGTCGCCGCTCAGCGCCCCGAACCGCTCGCGACAGCCGGCGCAGAAGCAGTGGTCACCGTCGGGGAAGCGGATGTAATCGAAGTGCAGGCCGTCAAGATCGTAGAGGCGCGCCGCCTCGACCATGCTGTCGATCTCCAGCTGCTGGTTGCGTGGGTCCGAAGGGCAAAGCCAACGCTCCTCCTTGCCCTCCCGGTCGGCCTGCAGCCGGCCCTCGGCGCGCATCTGCTCGACAAACCACTCGGGCGCGGTCCACTGGCAGTTGTAGTTGACCTTCCATAGGTGCAGTTCGAGGCCCACCGCGCGGCAGGCGGTCAGCGCCTCGGCGATGTAGTCGCGTTCGGCGTCGCCCGCAGGCAGCAGCGCACTCCGCCCATAGCTCACCCCACCCCACATCAAGTTCGCCACCACGGCGGTGAAGCCGTGGTCGGCCAGCAGACGCGCCGCCTCGGACCACGGCCGGTCCGCCAAGCCCGACGCCCGGTGGCCCCCCCAAGCCCGCCACTCACCGGCCTCGGCCGGTTGTGCCGCCGCCCATGCCGCCCGTGCCGTCGCCCCGGCAGCCAGCGCCTGCCCGCGCGCCCCAGCCCAGTCGCCCACCGCCAAGCGCTCGCGCGCCGTCGCCAGTTGCGACTCGGCGCCAGCCAGCGCGCCAGGGTCGCCGCCGCGCTGGGCCAGCACTGCGGCCGCTTGCGCGTAGCCCGCGTAGGGCCCGATCAGCATCGCGCGCGCGATCAGGCCTTCGGCGGCCAGCGCGTCCAGCTGCGGCTCCAGGTGGACCAGTGCCGCGAGCAGCAGCCACTCGCGCTCCGGTCCGCCCTCGGGCAACCAGACGTGCGTGAGCCAGACCGCGCGGTCGCTGGCGACCAGCGCCGGCGCGGCGCTCGGCTGGCCCTCGACGTCCTGCCAGTCAGCGAGCACCTCCAGGCCCGCGGTGGTCGCCGGCGCAGCGATGTTCCAGGAGGCCTGCACGGCCACCGGCGCACCCGGCAACGCCCCCGGCCGCGGCACGATCTGCGCGAACTCGCCATCACGCACCTGCTCCCGGTACTCCGCCGCCGGCAGCCCGACCATTGCGCGTAGCCGGTCCGGCACGCTATAGGCGATGAACAGCCGTCCGCCACCCACGACGAAGGCCTCCAGCGCATCCATCGCCGCCTCGCCAAGGTCCGGATTGTTCGGCAGGATGGCGACGCTGAACGGCGCGAGTCGGGCCGCGGTTACGTCCGGCTCGTCGATCAGCACCGCCTCCAGGCCGATCGAGTCGAGCGTGCCCACCATCTGTTGCGCGTACGGGCCACCAACCTCGCCGAGTTGCCGCACCACGGCCAGTCGCGTCGCCGGCCCCGGCGCGCCGAGCAGCGCGACGTTGCGCACGAGCAGCTCGGTGTCCGCGCTCTCCGCGCGCCAGGCCGAGAAGCGCAGGGCGCTGATCTCGCCCCAGCCAGCGGGCGCGTCCTCGGTCGACATCTCGGCTTTCAGAACGTTGACCCGCAGCCAACCGCCCGACGAGTCGGTGAACCAGGCGCGCGAGTACCAACCTGCGCCAGAGCGCAGGTAGACGTTGAAGTAGGCGACCGGCGAGTCGTCGGGGCAAAGCACCTCGAAGCTGAGACCGCGGGCGGTGGTCAGGTCGAGCGAGAGCGGTACATCCCAGTACGAACGACGGCTGTCGTTGGTCTCGAAGAGGATGGGAAGCCGGAGGGCAGGCCCGTCGGGTCGTTGGACTTGTTCGGCCGGGGCGGTCCGCTCACCTGCCTGCCAGGCTGCGGCTACGGCCACCGCGTCGCCATAGTCGGGTCGGATCAGCACCTGCTCCGCCGCGCCCGCCCCCGCCGCGACCATCAGCGCCATCAGAGGCCAAGTACCCATCGCCACCGCTCCTCGTCTGCAGAAGATAGCAGGTTTGGTGGACTGGGGTGCGGCCGGCTACTAGGTGTCGTACTCGTCGTAGTCGTCGAGCATGCTGTGCACCATCAGGCGCACCGGCTCGCCCAGGGCGGGTTCGTCGTCGAAGTCATCCTCGACGCGCCCGCAGTTCGCGGCTTCTTGGACGTCCTTGGGCACAGCGATCGGGTAGTCGCCGTTAAGGCAGGCCATGCAGAAGTTGCCCGAGGAGACGCCGAGCGCCTTGACGAGACCCTTGATTGACAGATAGCCGAGGCTATCGGCGCCAATGTGGTCGCGGATGGCCGCCAGCGAATGGTTGGCCGCCAGCAGTTGGTCGCGGCTGGCCATATCGACACCGTAGAAGCAGGGCCACTTGATCGGCGGCGCGCAGATCCGCAGGTGCACCTCGCGCGCGCCGGCATCGCGGATGAGTGCTACCAACCGCTGCGTGGTCGTGCCGCGGACGATGCTGTCGTCGACAACGACGACGCGCTTGCCGGCCAGTGTCGTGGTTAGCGGCGTGTACTTCAGCCGCGCGCCCAGGTCGCGTAGGCGCTGGTTCGGCTGGATGAAGGTGCGCTGGATGTAGCGATTCTTGACCAGTCCGACGTCGAACGGAAGGCGGGCCGCCGCCGCATAGCCCACCCCGCCCGGCGTGCCTGTATCCGGCACGCCAACCACGACGTCCGCCTCAACGGGATGCTCCTGGGCTAGAACCTCGCCCATGCGCCGCCGGGCCTCATGCAGGCTGCGACCAAAGATCACGCTGTCAGGCCGCGCGAAGTAGATGGTCTCGAAGACGCAGAGCGCCTCGCGCGGCGATTCGGCGGCCTGGAAGAAGCGCAACCCGGTGCTATCAACAACGACGACTTCGCCCGGCTCCACCTCACGCACGAGCCGCGCACCGACGGCGTTCAACGCACAGGTCTCGCTAGCCACGACGAAGGAGTTGTCGTCCAACCGCCCGACGCAGAGCGGGTGGAAGCCGTGCGGGTCGCGACAGGCCACCAACTCGCGCTCGGTGATAAAGGCCATGGAGTACGCGCCCTTGACCTTCTTCATCAGCGAGGTCATGGCTTCCTCGATGGAACTGCCGTAGGCCAGATCGCGGAAGAGCAAGCGGGCGATGATCTCGGTGTCGTTGTTGCCCGCCAGGCGCATGCCCGACTTCTCGAGCTCCGCACGCAAATCCTTGGTGTTGACCAGATTGCCGTTGTGAGCCAGCGCCAAGGAGAAGGACCCCTCGGTCACGAGGAAGGGCTGCGCGTTGCGGACCACCGAGCTGCCCGTGGTCGAGTAACGCACGTGCCCCACGCCCAGATGGCCGCGCAGACGAGACAGGACCGTCTCGTCAAAGATCTGGTTGACCAGGCCCATCTGCTTGTGGACCGTGATCTCATGGCCCCCCGAGATGGCCATACCGGCCGATTCCTGGCCGCGGTGCTGCAGGGTGAAGAGGCCGAAGTAGGTCAGCCGCGCGGCGTCCAACTCCGGGCCATAGACTCCGAAGACACCGCACTCGTGGTGCGGGCCGTCCGCCATCGGGTCAACGCCGCTGGTCTTGGTCACGGAACTCATGTCCACCTCGCCGCCAAGGCTACACACCGCCGCCACTTACGAGTTCATGTTAGCACCATGTTAGGTACTGGGCAACGCCGCGGCCGCGGCGGACCTCGTCCGCTCGCGTCCTCAGCGTGCCTATAATGGGGCCATGAATCACCCGTCGTCGGCCGTCGAAATCTTGGTTGTCGGCGGCGGACCGGCCGGTCTGGCCACCGCTGCAACCGCCGCCGTGTGTGGTCGCGAGGTCGCCCTGGTGCACGCCGACGCCGAGTTTGGTCGGCCCGTGCGCACCAGCGGCGGCGCCTGGCTCTCCGAGGTCCGGGCACTGGGCCTGCCGACCGGACTCTACCGCGCGGTCGACCGCCTGCTGCTCGCCGGCCCGACCCAGCGCAGCACCGTGCGCTTCGGCACGGAGCAGCCCGTCGTGCTCGACGTGACCGCCACCTACCAGCATCTCGCTGGCCTCGCCACAGCCGCGGGCGCCCGGCTTTACCCCGGACACCGCGTCACCGCCGCCACCACGACGCCTCGCGGGTTTCGCTGTGAGCTCGGCGGCGTCACGGTCGACTGCCGCTGGATCATCGACGCGACCGGCTACCGCCGCACCGTGCTGCAGGCGCTAGGCCACGCACCGGCCTGGTGGAGACTGGGCGTCGGTGCGGAGGTCGAGTGCGCGGACGAAGGCTCCGCGTTCAACGGCGCGCTGCTGTTCGTCGGCCACCGCTGGGCGCCCACGGGCTACGGCTGGGCCTTCCCCACGCCGGCCGGGCGCCTACGGCTGGGCATTGGCCTGCAGCGGCCCGACTCGACCGCCTCGCCCAGCGCCCTGCTGCGCGAGTTCCTGGCCTCGAGCGCGCCCGCCGAGCTGGGCCTGCGGCCCGGTGCGGTCATCGCCCGGCACGGCGGCGTCGTGCCCTCGGCCGGCCTCGCCGACGCGTGCCGCTGGGGTCGGGCGGTCGGCGTGGGTGATGCCATCGGCCAGGCGCGGCCGCTCGTGGGCGAGGGCATTGTCGCCTCCATCCAGGCCGGTCGGGCGCTCGGCGCCGCTCTCGGCGCGAGCCAGCCCGAGGCGGCGGTCGACGACTATTGGCAGGTCTGGCGCGCAGGCCACGCGGCCGTCTACGCCCGCAGCCTCGCGGGCAACCACCGGCTCTCGACGATGAGCGACGAGCGCTGGGACGAGTCGGTGCGGCGGATCGGCTGGCTGCGCGGGCCGGCGGTGGCGACGCTGCTCCGCGGCCAACTTGGCACCGCTGAACTCGTCAAGCTCGCCTTCACTAACCCCGTGGGCATTCTGCGCTATGCTGCCTCCAAGGCCACTTCGTTGCGCCGGAGAGAACCATGAGCCAGGAAGTCCGCCTCGTCATGGCCATCAGCGCCGACGGGAAGATTGCGCCCGGCCGCGACCGTTCGCCGCACTTCGGGCCGGCAGACGCCTACCGCTTCGAGCGCGTCTGCGCCGAGTCCGACGCGCTAGTCAGCGGTGCGGGCACCCTCCGTGCCTCCGGCCGCACACGCTCGATCGTCACCCCCGACCTAGTCGCCTGGCGCGCGGCGCACGACCTGCCGCCCCAGCCCTTCTCGGTCATCGTCACCCGTTCGGGCAACCTCGACCCATCGCTGCCCTACTTCACCGAGCAGCCGCTGCAGCGCGCCATCGCCACGACCGACGCCCGCGCGACGGAGATGGCCGCCGACTACGCCGACCTCGCCGAGCTCTGGCCCTGTGGCGCCGAGGAGGTCGAGCCCCAGCGCATCCTGGCGCACCTGGCCGCGCGCGGCCACCAGCGCATCGCCCTGCTCGGCGGCGGCGAGCTGAACGCCAGCTGGTTCGCCGCGGACCTAGTCGATCGCATCGAGTTGACCCTCGCGCCGCTGCTCTTCGGCGGCCGCGACGCGCCGACACCAATCGACGGCGACGGACTGTCCGCCGCGGGCCAGCTCAGCCTAGTTAGCTGCGATGTGGTCGAAGGATGTATCTTCGTCACCTATGACGTTCAGCGAGGGGTGTAGATGACCGACGTGCCGTTACTCTCGGTCATCGTGCCCGTGTACAACGAGGTCGCGACACTGCCGACTGTGCTTGACGCCGTCCGCGCGCTACCGGTCGACCTCGAGCTAATCGTGATCGACAACGTCTCAACCGATGGCACCCGCGAACTGGTCGCTAGCCTGGCCAGCGAGCCGCGGACGACCGTCTACCTGCAGCCGGAGAACCTGGGCAAAGGCAGTTCCGTACGCGTCGGCTTGGCGCTGGCGCGCGGCCGCTGGACGGTGGTCCAGGACGCCGACCTCGAGTACCGCCCCAGCGACCTGCTCGGGCTGCTCGCCCGCGCGCAGGAGTGCCCTGGCGCTGCGGTATTCGGCTCGCGGCTCCTGGCGACCAAGCCCGACGTGCCCTGGCACCACGCCCTCGGCCGCGACCTGCTCAACGCGCTGTTTCGCTGGCTCTACCGCGCCCGGCTGACCGACGTGGCCACCTGCTACAAGCTCGTGCCGACCGCTGCAGCCCAGAGCCTGGTCCTGTCCGCCCTGGGCTTCGACCTCGACTACGAGCTGCCCGCCCGCTTGCGGCAGGCTGGGGTCGAGATCGTCGAGTTGCCCGTCTGGTACGACCCGCGCACGCTGGCCGAGGGCAAGAAGCTGCGCTGGACCGCCGGCCTCGATGCGCTCGGCGCGCTGCTGCGCGCGGCCCGCCCGCTCGGTCAGCCGCCGGCCACCCTCATGCGCGGCATGACCGTCGAGCTAACCGCCCCACCCTTCGCCGCGATCACCGCGACCGTCGAGAGCCTGGTACCCGGCGGTGTGCGGGTCAGCTTTGAACTGGATAGTCACCCCGCCCGCGCGGCCGTCGCGCTGAGCGACCTGTCCATCGCGACCAGCTCAGCCCGTGCCCCACAGCTTCAGCAGCACCACACCGAGCACCATCAGGCTGCCGTAGAGTAGGCGCCGGCGCAGCGCCGGCTCGCGCAGCGCCAGGCAGCCGTAGAGTACCGACCAGAGCACCGCGGTCGCCCGCAACGCGGTCACATAGGCGACCGGCGCCTGCTGCAGCGCCAAGAGCACCAAGCCGTAGGCACCGTACGAGCCGAAGGCGGCCAGGACCAGCGGGCGCCGGTAGGCGCGGCCGAAGTCGCGCACGGCAGCCGCGCCGCGCTGCCGGCTGACCCAGGTCATCAACAGCACCGCGCTGGCCGCGTTCTCCACCAGCATGTACATCGGCTGGTTGCCGTGCCGCACGCCCCAGGCGTCCACCACGGCATAGAGGGCCGTGATCAGCGCGACCAGCACGCCCGCGGCAAGGGCTACGTTCGTTGGCCGCTCGACGCGCTTGTCGCCACCGCTGAGCAGGACCACGGCGACCGTGATCAGCACGAGCGCCACCCAGCCCGCGGGCGTGGGCGGTTCGGTGCGCAGGCACATCAGCGCGGTCAGCAGCGGTGTGGTGCCGCGCATCAGCGGGTACATGACCGACAGGTCGCCGCCTTCGTAAGCTTTGGCGGTCGCCTGGTAACAGATCGACCAGAGCGTCGCCGAGGTCAGCGCGGCGGCGATAGCGGGCCAGGAGAGTCGCCCGCCCAGGCTGTAGGCCGCCAGCGCGCCGGGCAGCGCGATCAGGGCGCAGACCGGCAACAGCCAGGTGAGGAACAGGAGCTTGTCGTCGGCCTGCTTGGCCGCGCTGTTCCAGGCGGTGTGCAGCAGAGTAGAGAGCAGGACCAGTGCGATCGCTGTCGAAGTCACGGTTGGTGGGACATCCTGACCCGGCCCACGGCGCGCCGACTGGCTGGCGATAGTAGACGAGGATAGGACACAGTGATCAGCCTTCCGCGGCGCGACGGGACCATCGTAGCACTCCGCGCCTTCCTGGGGCGCTGGTTGTTCCTGCTCACGCTCGCCGCCCTCCTCGTCCCCGCCCCCACCCGCGCGCAGGAAGAGGCCCCGCCTGCGGAGGCGCCACCCGCCGCCGAAGGCGAGGCCCCGGCCGAAGGCGAGGCCCCTGCCGAAGCCCCGCCAGAGGAGCCGCCCGGTCCCCGGCTCGATGGCGAGTTCCTCAAGGCCCGCTTGCCCAAGGCCGGCGCCAAGCTAGCCGACGGCGAACCGTACGTGGTTCTGGTCGTCGGCGACGAGTCCGCGCTCGCGGTCGATTGGCAGGCGGCGCTGGTCGCGCCGCTGGCCGAAGCGAGCGGCAACGCCCAGGTCAGCGTCAAGGTCGCCGCACGCGCGGGCCGCACGGCGGAGGAAGTGACGACCGTCTTCGAGACCGAGATGGTGCCCCAGGCACCAAACCTGGTCGTCATCTGGCTCGGCGCGGTCGAGGCGCGCATCGGCATGGGCGTCGACGCCTACCTTGAGAGCCTGCAGTGGCTGCGCGCGCAGTTTGGCGGGCGAACCAACGCCGACACCGTCCTGGCCGAGCCGTGGATCGGCCGCCCTGAGTCTGGCGAGGTTGCCACTTTCGCCCACTACACCGCCCGCTATGCCGAGCGCGCCGGCATCCCGCTGGCCCGCTGGCTCGACCTGCCACCGGGCGAAACCGGGCCGGACCCCGCGGCCCTCGGCGAAGCCCTGGTCGTCGCGCTGAGCCCACCGCCGCCGGTGATCTGGACCACCTCCGGCCAACTGGTGTGGACGTCAACCGGCCCGCGGGCTCGCCTCTCGCTAGCGCTCGGTGGCGACCAGCCCCGCCGCGGCACCATCTCGGTTCTCACGCGTGACGGCGAGACATTCGACCGCTCCGCGCCGCAGACTTACGAGATCGAAGCCGGCGGCGGGCTGAACGTGGCGCTCGACTGGACCGGCTTCCATTCCCCCGGCGACCTGCTCCGCCCGCCCTTCCGCCGCCTGCTGAACGGCTCGCGGGCCATGGTCACCCTCATCGACACCCCCGACGAGGGCCCGCGCAAGGTGCTTGGCATCGAGGCCGTCAGTCAGCCCGAGGCGCTGTGGATCCGCAACGAAGGTGAGGTGTCGATAGACAATCACCTGCGGGTCGCGATCGAGTCCGCCGACCGCCCACAATACCGCGATGTTTCCTGGCCCGAGGATAGCGAGGTCGGCCGCATCGGGCTGATCGAGCCGGCCTTCGATAACGAGGGCGCCTACGCCTGGGCCGCTGCCGAGCTGTACTACCTGCGCTTCGCCGGCGGCCACGGCGGCGAGTCGACCGCGGACGGCGACATGGGCGAGTGGGCGCAGGCGCGCTGGTCCTCGCTCAGCGACCCCGCCCAGGTGCGCGGCGGGCCTGTGCCGCCCGGGCTGCCCCAGATCGAATGGGCCGCGCGCATCGGCCGGCGAGGCCTCGCCTTCGCCGTGCGCGCCGACGACCCCGCGCCGCCGGACCTCGTCCAGATCGCCCTCGACACCCGCAGCCTGGCGCAGTTGGGTGGTGTCGGCCCGTACTACTGGCTCGACATCCGCTTCGAGCCTGACGGCAAGCTGGCCATCACGCCGGGTCCCACCAGCCCCGGCGCCGAGGGCCTGACCGGCACATGGCGCGCGGACGGGAGCAGCCTGTCGGCTGAGATCACCGTGCCCTACGGCCTGGTCGGCCTGTCGGCTTGGCCCGAGGACGACTTCATCGGCGTCGGCGTGCTCTGGCACCAGAAGGACCTGGTCTTCAACTGGGCCGGCGACCACCCTTGGCTCTCGGCGCGCGAGTTCAGCTTGCTCCAACGCGTCGGCCGCCGCGACACACCGGGTTGGCTGCTGCGGGTACGCTAGGGCCTAACTCGACAGCCATATCACCGCGTCGTCCTCGGCCGGCGGCAGAAGGCCCAGGGCAACGGCCAACTCGAGCGGCGAGTCCGCGACGATGACCTCGGCCTCTAGCGCCGCGCTCAGCTCGTCCAGCGTCACGCTGTCGATCAGCCGCTCCTGCTTGTCGACCGCCCGCCGCGGCAGCGCGACGACCCGCCCCGGCCGCGGCCCGACCTGCGCGATGATGTCGGCGCCCGCCAGCAGCCCGGCACAGGCCACATTCCCGCCGAACAAGTCGTTGCGCACCACGGCCAGCTCCGCGCTGAAGCCCGGTACGCGATTGAGCAGCTCGACCAACGGCGGCAGGAACAGCGCGCCGTACTCGCCCGTAACCATCGTCAGCCGCCCCTCGACCGGCTCCGTGGGCAGGTCCATGGCCAGGTCGTCCACCTCGTCGAGCAACAGCCGCACCAGTCCGATGCCGTTGTCCAGCTGGCAGTAATCGTCGTAGTAGGCGTCGGGCGGGATGGGCCGGCCGGCTTCGAGGTACAGCTCGTCGGCGGCGTAGACCGGCGTCGCGCTAGCCGCCGAGCGGAAGGCGTCGATCGCGTCGATCGTCGCGCCGGCCTCGGCGGGCGTCATCGGCCGCATGGTCGGGTTGCTCTGGAAGCGGGTCAGGCCCACCGGCACCACCCCGACCGACAGCACGCCCGGCCCCAGCGCGCGCAGCGCCTCGACCGTCTCGTTCAGCACCACGCCGTCGTTCACGCCGGGGCAGCAGACGATCTGGGTGTGGCACTCCAGGCCCGCGTCAACCAGCGTCGTCATCGTCCGCCAGCCGACATCCGCCTTCTGGTTGCCCAGCAGCTCGCGCCGCGCGGCCGGGCTCGAGGCGTGGACCGAGACGTGCAGCGGCGACAGTTGCTGATGCAGGACACGCTCGATGTGCTGCTCGGTCATGTTGGTCAGGGTCACGAAGTGCCCGTGCAGGAAGCTCAGCCGGTAGTCGTCGTCCTTGACGTAGACCGTCGGCCGCAAGCCGGGCGGCGCCTGGAGGACGAAGCAGAACGGGCAGTCGTTGTTGCAGGTCCGTAGCGGCGTGAACAGCTCGGTCTCGAAGCCCAGGCCGAGGTCCTCGTGGACATCCTTGCCGAAGGTGTACAGGTCCTCGCGGCCGTCCTCGTGGGTGACGAGCAGGTCGAGCTCCTCGGCGGCGGTCCACAGATCCCAGTCAATGATGTCGCGCGGCGGTTGGCCGTTGACGCGGTTGATGCGGTCGCCCGGCCGCAGGCCCAGTTGGTCAGCGATGCTGCCCGGATCAACCGAGACGATCAGCGCCTGCGGCTCGCGCACCGCCATCGGGCGGGCATGGCCGATCGTCACGGCGCAGGAAGGGCGGGCGGGGTTCTGGGCGGTGTCAGGGGTCACGGGCGGGCCTCGGCGAGCAGTTCCCGGGCCATCGACAACGTGGCCTCGGTCGGCGGCTTGCGGCCCAACATGCGGGCCAACTCCTGCACCCGCGCCTCATCATCGAGCCGTCGCACCGACAGTGTGGTGCTCGCCGCCTCGCTTGTCTTTTCCAGCGCCAGGTGGCAGTCCGCCCGCGCGGCGATGGGCGCGTGGTGCGTGACGACGATGACCTGCCGCAGCCCGGCCAGCGCCGCCATCTTCGCTGCCACGGCGCCGATCGTCACGCCGCCGATGCCCACGTCGATTTCGTCGAAGATCATCGTCGGGATGTCGTCGCGCGCAGCCAGTTCGCTCTTCAGGGCCAGCATCAGCCGCGAGATCTCGCCGCCGCTGGCGATGCGCGCCAGCGAGCGCGGCGGCTCGCCGGGGTTGGCGCTGAAGCCGAACTCCAACCGGTCCAGCCCGCGCGGGCCCGCCGCATCGAGAGTCGTCGCGCTCTCGAGGTCGGCGGTGAACTGCGTGCCGCGCAGATGCAGGTCAGCCAGGTGGCCGACG